>JAOUOR010000011.1 GCA_029880245.1 Alphaproteobacteria bacterium | reverse complement strand
TCTTTCAGGTCGGGCCATGGGGCCTTTGGCACAAATAGCCGGTCTGATGACGCGTCTTAATCAATCTCGCGAGGCTCTCATACAGCTTGATGATCTGATGAAACGTGATGTTGAACGCCCTGCCGGAAAACATTTTGTGAGTCTGGATCATGTGGCGGGCCGCGTAGAATTTCGCGACGTCGTGTTTAACTATCCAAACCAGCAGACACCGTCTTTGAATCATGTAAGCTTTACTATCCAGCCCGGTGAGAAAGTAGGTGTTATCGGGGCAGTTGGTTCCGGAAAAACGACAATGGAGCGCCTGCTCATCAATCTTTATGAGCCAACGAGCGGTTCTGTTCAGATTGACGGTACGGATGTCCGCCAGATCAATCCCGGTGATTTACGCCGTAATGTTGGCGCTGTGCAGCAAAGCCCCCAGCTTTTCTATGGCTCTGTTCGTGATAATATTACAATGGGCCATGAAACCGCACCAGACCGCGCGGTTATGAAGGCGGCCGAGATTTCCGGTGTTTTGGAATTTCTTAAAGATTCATCAGCCGGCCTTGATACACAAGTCGGGGAGCGCGGTGAAGCTCTTTCCGGTGGGCAGCGTCAAGCCGTAGCAATTGCGCGCGCCCTTCTTTACGATCCACCAATTCTTATTCTGGATGAACCGACAGCTTCTATGGATCCGGCTTCGGAGAACCGCTTGCTGAAGCGCTTGCATGCAATTTGTCAGGATAAAACCTCGATTCTCATTACGCATAAAGGGTCGATGCTGGCACTTGTAGATAAACTGATTTTGATTGATCATGGCCGTATTGTAGCTTTTGGTCCGAAAGATGAAGTGATCCGTAAGCTTCAAGCGCGTGAATATGGTACAGCCGCGGAGAAAACCGATGTCTGATAAGAAGAAGAAAAAACAGGAAAATCCAGCCGAAGAGGATGCGATGCAAAGCTGGACAGCCATTAGCCAAAACAAAGAGGCCGAGCATGCAGGTATAGTAACAGCCCATGCACTTAGTTTTTTCGATGTCGATGAACAAATGCCGCTTTCAAAGCATTTACTACTGGTGTCCATAGCCTCGTTCTTTATACTTTTTATTATCTGGGCCAATGTGGCCACTTTAGATGAGGTCACGCGCGGTGACGGCAAAATCATCCCTTCCAGCGAAGTTCAAGCCCTGCAATCTCTGGATGCGGGAATTGTCGAAGAATTTCTGGTCAAGGAAGGCGATGAAGTCAGGCAGGGACAAGTTCTGATGCGCTTGCGTGATATTGAGGCATCCTCGGATTTAGGCGCTAACCGGGCGCGCTATCTTGGTCTTTTGGCCTCAATTAGACGCCTGCAAGCCTCAGCAGAGGGTAAAGAAAAAGTTGAATTTCCAGATGAAGTTCTCAAAGAAGCACCTGAGAGCGTTCAAGAGGAATTAAATGCTTTCAGAGCTAATCAACTCCAGATTCAAGGGCAAAAAAATGTTCTCGATCAACAAAAAACACAGCGGGAACAAGAACTTGATGAGCTGAATATCAGGATCGGAGATCTGCGCGGCGTGATTAGTCTGCAGCAAAAAGAAATGAATATGATCAAACCTTTGGTTGAGCGCGGCTCGGCGCCGGAGATTGAATTGCTCCAACTCCAAAGAGGGATTAAGGAAAAGCAATCCGAGCTTAACGGCTTGTTATCCAGTGTTCCGCGAACGAAATCTGCCATTAAGGAGGCTAATGCACGCCTTGACGAGGTTGTCCAAACAGCGAGAGCGCAGGCGCAAGAAGAACTGGCAACCAAGCTTAGGGAGATGAATGAAATTCGCGAGCGCTTAAGCGCCCTTAAAGAACGCAAAACCCGCCGCGAGATAAAATCTCCGGTGAGTGGAACTATTCAGGAATTAACGGTAAATACTGTTGGAGGTGTCGTGCGTGCAGGTGAAGACATCATCAAGATTGTGCCTAAAGATGATCAGCTTATTGTCGAGGCCAGAGTTAAACCGAGTGATCGGGCCTTTATTTATCCCGGGCAAGAAGCAGTGATTAAAATTACAGCCTATGACTTTTCTATTTACGGCGGTTTAAACGGTGAGCTTCTTGATATCTCTGCCGATACAATCGAGGACGATAAAGGCAATAGTTTCTACCGCGTGCGCTTGCGGACCTATGAAACAGAATTGAAGCGCAAGGGCGAGGTCTTGCCGATTATTCCGGGAATGGTGGCCAGCGTGGATATCCTCACTGGCAAGAAAACGGTTATGCAATATTTGATGAAACCTATAATCAAAACTCTGGATAATGCGATGAATGAACGCTAAATTATCGTGATTTCCCCCAGAAACACTTGCATACAGTTACAAACAGCCCTATTAATGCTTTGATAAATATTTTTGACTATGATAGCGACGCGTATAAATATGCTTCATGGTATTTTGTTTAACTAAGACAGGAGAGACTATTATTTCTAGACCAACAAAAAGCGGCCCGCCTAAGCAGGAAGGACCAAATGTTAATGATCAGATACAATCCGATAAAATACGTTTGATTGATTCGGCAGGTGAAATGAAAGGTGTTTTCCCAACGGATAAAGCTATCGAAATGGCTTTTGATGAAGGTTTGGATTTGGTAGAAGTCTCACCCAATGCCGACCCGCCAGTCTGCAAGATTATGGATTACGGCAAGTATAAATACGAGCAGCAGAAAAAAGCCTCCGAAGCCCGTAAAAAGCAGAAAATTGTTGAAATCAAGGAAATCAAGATTAGCCCGCGAATCGAAAAGCATGATTATGATGTTAAGATGCGAAATGCCACACGGTTTCTTGAAAATGGTGATAAGGTCAAGGTTTCTATGCGCCTTAGAGGCCGTGAAATGGCCCATCAGGAAATCGGCTTTAATTTGCTCAAGCAAATGATTGAGGAACTGGAAGAGATTTCTTCCATAGAGCTGCACCCTAAGCTTGAAGGCCGTCAGATGATTATGATTTTGGCTTCAAAAGTAGCATAAGCAATTTTATTATTGCGCATTATTTAGGCGTAATAAATCAATAAGGATTGAAAGCCTCATAAGAGATTTAGGACATTGCTTTTCTTGAATAATTGGCGTATGTATCAAGCTTAAAAAACTTTTTCTTAAAGACTGCATAGAGGTAAAGCTTTGATATGATTGTGGATGTTCTCGTCATTTCTGTAATACTGATTTCTGCAATTATCTCTTTTCTGCGCGGTTTTATCCGTGAAATCCTGACAATATTTGGCATAGGTGGGGGCATTATTGCGGCCTATATTGGTGGCCCGATGTTCATCCCGACTGTTCAAGGCTGGCTTGGTGTTGACCCCAAAGCAGAAGAACCGCAAAAGCTGATGGATATGGTGCCTATGACCATGATCGCAGATATTATGGCATATGGCGGTCTTTTTATTGTCTTTGTTATTATACTCTCAATCATCAGCCATTTTATTGCCGAAGGGGCAAAGAATATTGGACTTGGGGCTTTGGACCGCACCTTGGGCGTGGTTTTCGGTATTGCTCGCGGGGTTGTCTTGCTTGGTTTGCTTTATTTGCCTGTTTACTATCTGGTTGATGAGAAACAAAAAGAAGAATGGAAATGGTTTAAAGACAGCAAATCCTTTATTTATCTTGAGACAACTGCCGAAGTCATTGCAGGGTTTATTCCAAAAGGTACAGAAGAGAATATCCATCAGGAGCTTGAAAAGCCTGAAAATTCATTGGCGCGTGAAGCGCTGGAAAATATGGATTTGCTGAAAAAGAATGAAGATTCTGAAGGAGATCAAAACCCTCAGCCAGATGACTCGCAGGAAACACAAAAAAATACCGATGGTTATCCCGAAGAGTTCCGTAACAAAATGGACGAGCTTATCGAGTTGAATAATATAATTCCTCAAGCTGGCGGGTATAACGAGTAAATTAGTAATGGCAAGGTCCGCACTGTAATGAGCTTTATTGATCAAGATGATGATAAACTGCATGAAGAATGCGGTGTCTTTGGTATTTTCAACCATGTTGATGCTTCGGCCATGACGGCGCTTGGCCTTCATGCCCTCCAGCATAGAGGACAGGAAGCCTGCGGGATCATCACCTTTGACGGGGATAATTACTACGCCAAGCATGCTTTTGGTCTTGTTGACGGCACTTTCAGTAGGGCAGAAGTGATTGACAGTCTAAAAGGCAATATAGCCATCGGACATAACAGATATTCCACAACCGGAGAGCCTGAATTTCGCAACATACAGCCGCTTTATGCTGATATGGATCACGGCGGTTTTGCCTTGTGCCATAACGGTAATTTAACCAATACACTTCAATTGCGGGAGGAATTAGTCAAAGGCGGGTCTATCTTCCAATCAACAAGTGATACGGAAGTTCTGGTTCATCTGGTCGCAAAATCAAAGCAAAAGAGCGTACCGGATAAGCTTGTTGATGCCGTTAAGCATATTAAAGGTGCGTATTCTATTATTGCTCAAAGTGAAGGGCTGTTAATGGGGCTACGTGACCCTTTCGGGATTCGCCCGCTTGTTCTGGGGCGTCTTGGCAAAGCTTATATCATGACCTCGGAAAGTTGTGCATTGGATATTATCGGCGCACAGCTGGAGCGGGAAATAGAACCGGGGGAAATGGTCGTCATTGATAAAGACGGGCTAAAAAGTTTGTTTCCGTTTGAAAAAAAGCCTAAGCGCTTTTGTATCTTCGAATATATTTATTTCGCCCGCCCCGACAGCTTTATGGAAGGCAAATCCGTTTACGAGATGCGTAAGAATATTGGCGCAGAGCTGGCCCGCGAAGCTCCGTGCGAGGGTGCGGATATTGTTGTGCCTGTGCCAGATAGCGGTGTGCCGTCAGCAATTGGCTTTGCCGAAGCATCCGGCATACCTTTCGAGCTTGGTATTATCCGCAATCACTATATTGGACGCACCTTTATTGAGCCTTCGGATAAAATTCGCCATTTGGGGGTGAAGCTGAAACATAATGCTAACCGTGCCTATATTGAAGGTAAGAATGTCGTCCTGATCGATGATTCTATCGTGCGCGGGACAACATCGCGCAAAATAGTAGAAATGATACGCGCTGCCGGAGCCAAGGAAGTCCATATGCGCATAGCCTCTCCGCCGACTTCATATAGTTGCTTCTATGGGATTGATACACCTGATAAGGATGAACTTCTTGCCCATAAAATGTCGGAGCAGGAAATTTGCGATTATATCAAGGCGGATTCTCTGGCTTATATTTCGCTGAACGGACTTTACAAGGCGGTAGGCGAGACCAAGCGCAATGATAAATCTCCACAATTTTGTGATGCGTGTTTCACAGGCGATTATCCGGTAGAGCTTGTTGATAATAACGCACCGACGAAGAATAAACGCGTTACCGGCTTGCGTAACCGCGCGTAATAAAAAACCACAGATAAACACGAATGCCTCTCAGGGATATTCATCCTATAAACCGCGAATAAAGGTAAATAGATACAAATATTTCTTGCCAATATTCCGCCAGCCTCGCCCCTATTGTCATCCCCGCGAAGGTACGAAGGGTTTTATTCCTGTCATTCCGAACGTCTCGTAAGAGACGGAGGAATCTGAACAGGGTGATAGCGGGTCAGATTTCTCCATTTCTACGAAATGTTCGAAATGACATATTTTACAAACTTCGATTTTTCGTACCTTTGCGTAAAAAATACGGCGAAGCCGTTATAAAAACTACAGAGCGCGCAGAGATCACAGAGATATCCCTCAAATTAAAAAACTTTGCGCTCTCTGTTTATCTCTGTAGTTAAAATCAAAGATATTAGTAGCCTGCGGTGCTTTATGTATTCGCGTTTATTGGCGTCCATTCGCGGTTAATAAAACTGGGAAAAAATACAAAGCCTCTTTCTGCTATTCCCTAAATTTTTATTTGCAAAAATTTTAAAGAAATCTATTAATAATTTATAAGTTTTACACATCATACAACCAAAGTGTCATATAATGGGCAGCACAGATAACGCCATAGAAATCCGCAACCTCAATAAAACCTATAAGGCCGGCAAGGTGTCGCGTGAGAAAATAGCGCTGAAAGATATATCGCTTGATATCCCGAAAGGCTCTATATTTGCCCTGTTAGGGCCAAACGGAGCGGGAAAATCAACGCTTATCAATATTATGGCAGGCCTTGTGCTAAAGACCTCGGGACAGGTCAATATCTGGGGGTTTGACATTGACGTGAATGAGCGTAACGCGAAATCCTCCATCGGGGTCGTGCCGCAAGAAATAAATTATGATCCGTTTTTTACGCCCTCTAAGCTGCTTGATCTTCAAGCCGGACTTTACGGGGTGCCGAAAGCCAAACGCCGCACGAATGAAATTCTCGAGATGGTTGGTCTGTCTGATCAGGCTCATTCCTATACGCGCTCGCTTTCAGGAGGAATGAAAAGGCGGCTTTTAATGGCCAAGGCCATGGTTCATAACCCGCCGATTCTTGTGCTGGACGAGCCGACTGCCGGCGTTGATATCGAACTTCGCAAGCAGCTCTGGAATAATGTCAAAATTTTGAATAAGCAAGGTGTAACAATTTTGCTGACAACCCATTATCTGGAAGAGGCCGAAGAGCTGTGCGACCATGTAGCTATTATCAACAATGGGCAGATTATAGCCAATGAAGATAAGGAAACTTTACTCTCGCGTCTGGAAGGCAAGGAAATTACCTTTATGCTGGATCGGGAGATTAAAGAAATTCCGGAAGGGTTGATCAGCTTTGGTGCCGAGCTTAAGGATAAGCGCTCCGTATTTATCCGCTATAATGCCTCGGAAACACCGGTAGGCGCCATTATAGAGGCTGTACAAAAGACAGGATACGGCATTGTCGATATCACCACGGACCAAAGCGATCTGGAAGATGTCTTCCTCCATCTGACTTCAAGTCATTGAAATGACTTTACTTTTTACAGACAGAAAAGCGCAGTATTTATAAGGGACTTGCCTTGGTGGTTAAAAAAGGATTGATCTGTTTGATATTTTTGTGATAATTATGTTAATATCGGCTATTGAGATCAATTATTACAAGAAAAGGAGTTAAGAAATGTCAGCGGGTATACCTTTAATTTCAATGGATGGAAGTGATTTGGAGGAGTTAAAATCTGATTTTTCGGGACTACTAGAAAATAATAGTAAGCATTTTCCTCATGGCGGCGGTGCCGAACTTATGCAGGCCTATATTAATGAAAGTGATGTCTTAAGATCTGCCATCAGACTTATTGACCAATGGAAAAATGCCGGAAAAACAACTGTAACAGCAAAAGATTGCAGAGATATTCCAAAATGGAATCATATGCATTGGGGTGCTGATCCTGCTTATCAATTGGTAAACATGCCCGATAGCTACACTGTTTCATAATTTATGGACGAACTTAACCGCCATCCCCAATAATCACAGCTTTGACTGCGCCTCTGGTAAAGGAGCGTAACTGAAAAAGAATGGTCCAAAATTATGAAGAAGACTTTTTCCCTTTTGCTTTCTCGCGGCTGTCTTTTTTGATAGGGCGCGCCACAGGGCAAACATCTTGAAGATACCCGTTAAGCACATTGGTCAGGTTTTCTTCTACTAGGCTATAATGAACAAATTGCCCCTTCTTTTCGCTTTCTACAAGCCCTGCATTTTCAAGAATAGACAAGTGTTTGGATAGGGAAGGTTTTGAAATATGAAAGTAATCTGCGATTTCACCTGCAGTCATATCGGTAGCAGAAAGATAAGCCAATATTTTTCTTCTGATATCGGATGAGAGTGCATCGAAAACTTTACTAACGTTTTTCATATTTTTCCTTTTTTAGTATTTAGCCTATTGACTAATTATCTAAGCTATGTCATTTTAAGATAATTAACTATTTAGTTAAATATAACATACTGAGTGCGAGAGGGCAAGACATGATTAAGTCAGGCAAAGAAAACATAGAGCTAGTCTATGATGACCAGTGCCCTGTTTGCAGGACATATTGCAAGAATATAAAGGCTGATGACACTGTAAATCTCACCCTTATAGATGCCCGCCTTGATAGTGAAATCATGGATAAAGTGACCAGTCAAGGCTTTGACCTCGATAAAGGTATGGTCGCCAATATTGACGGAGCCATGTATTTTGGTAGTGATGCTATGAGAGAAATAGCGCTTCGCTCACAAAGGAAAGGGTGGCTGGCTCTTCCTAATCGTCTTTTCTTCAATACGAAATTCAAAGCAAATATTTTCTATCCTCTGGGTAAGGTTATTCGTAATTTTATCCTTAGGCTTTTGGATATCGATGATATTCATAATCTAAAACCAAAAAATACACTCAAAAGCCAGTTAGGGGATGATTGGCATAAATTAAATCCTAATATTCAAAAGCGTTTTGAAAAAGAGCCTGTGATAGGTAATGCCACGATCTATGAAGGGGTGATGCAGATTATGCGCCGTTCATTTATGGGCTGGCTGTTTGCAAGCCTGACAAGAATAATAGGCAATCCTCTTTCTTCCTATCAGGGAGAAAATGTGCCAATGGAAGTTGCTCTGTTTAAAAAACCCAATAGAGAAGGTGTTTACTGGCAACGTACATATTTCATCCCAAACAAGAATCCTTATGTGGTTGTGTCTTCCAAGCAAGAAAGCAAGGCGGGGGAGATGCTCGAATGTGTAGGCGGTGGTTTCGGGATGAAGCTGCATGTTTATGAAGAAAACCAAGAACTACACTTCAAGAGCTATCGTTATTTCTGGAAGTTTCTTAAATATAAAATACCGCTTCCTCATTGGCTAACACCCGGGAAAACGCATGTCATTCACGCAGATTTAGGCAATGGAGAGTTTACCTACACAATCACGATGACACATAAGCAATTAGGTGAAACCTTCTATCAGCATGGCGTCTTTCACAGCAAAGGAGATGTAACATGGAACTAATCCTTTTTCTTCTGCATTGATCAAAGCGGTTTGCAAAAATCTGGAACGTAGTATAAAAGTTGGATAGCAATGTTAAGATCAGGGGTAAATAGCGAAATTTTGTCACCTATATGTCACCCTGATAAAATTTTGCAAAAAATGACTTTATTGTAAGTTGTTAATTTAAAACAAAAAGCGCCCGTAGCTCAGGGGATAGAGCACTGGTTTCCGGAGCCAGGTGTCGCAGGTTCGAATCCTGCCGGGCGCGCCATTGAAACAAAGCCGTCCTTTTCATTTCTGTGAAAATCATTGTAAATGACCATTCTTTTACTTTTTCAAAGGTAAAATAAGACATATACTATCGATAGTTTAAAGGTCTCGTGGGGTAAATATGACAGGAAAGCCTAATAATCTGATAAAGGTACTGATTGTGGATGATGATGCTACAGTTTTGATGAAAACTGCGGCAGTTCTTGAAAAGGCGAACTATGGCGTAACGAAAGCATCAGGGGGAAAGGAAGCCCTTAAAATACTAAATAATAATTATATGCCCAATGCCATTATTCTGGACCGGCAAATGCCTGATATGTCCGGTGATCATGTTTTGATGCAGATCAGAGACAATGAGAGAACAAAGTCTATTCCGGTTATTATGCTTACCGGCGATAAAAATGTAAGTGACGTGTCTACATGTCTGGAGTTAGGCGCGAATGATTATATCGTAAAGCCCTTCGAGCCTGAAAACCTGCTTCTAAGATTAGGTAAGATTTTCAGAAGGGGCCAGAAGGAAAAATGACGCTGGACATACATGAAATAGATGATGGCATAATACAGGATATGCAAGAGCTTATGGAAGATAACTGGCCGGCAATGGTAGAGAGTTACTTGGCAAATGCTTCAAAATACATACAGGCCATCAAAGAGGGGTTAGCGGAAGACGATTTCCAGAAAGTGTCTTCGGGGGCACATCCTTTGAAATCCTCAAGTTTGAGCGTGGGCGTTTCTGGTATTGGAAAAATTGCTGAATCAATTGAAGTAAGTGCCAGAAATATTATAGAGCAAGGAGGAGATGGTAATTCTATCAATGAATTAATACCATCACTGGAGGAGGCCCTCTCTTATGCGGATGCTAAATTGCAGGAAACAATTTAAGCGCTGCGTTGTTCTTCGCCTTTATAATGATTCTTTAGATAATCCTCATAAGCCAGATTTAATCCGGTATTCAGATCTGTTTTGGGTGCCCAGTTTTTGTTCTTCAGAGCCGAGCTGTCCATAACTTTTCTGTATGTGCCATCAGGTTTGGATGTATCAAAAACAAGCTTTCCCTTATAACCAACAATCTCGCATATAAGCTCAGCCAAATCAGCAATTGATATTTCGATGCCTGAGCCGACATTGATATGATCCGGCTCTGCATAATTCTTCAGTAAGAACACAAGAGCCCTGGCCAAATCATCAACATAGAGAAACTCCCGCAGCGGCTTGCCGCTTCCCCATATTTCCAGAGCAGGGCTTTGGCCAAGTTTTGCTTCATGGGCTTTCATGATGAGGGCGGGAATCACATGAGAGTTTTGGACATGATAGGAATCCCCAATGCCATAAAGATTGCAAGGCATCGCCGAAATATAGCGCATATTATGCGCCTCACTATAATATTTAGCCAATTTTAGCCCAATTATTTTGGCCAGTGCATAGGCCTCATTGGTTGGCTCTAAGGTCGAACTTAAGAGCTGGTCCTCAGTGATGGGCTGTGCCGCATCCTTCGGGTAAATACAAGATGACCCCAGATTGAGAACATGCTTTACCCCGTTTTCATAAGCGGCGTGAAGAATATTCATGGCAATCATTGTATTGTCATAGAGGAAATCACATTTAAAAGCATCATTAGCCAATATCCCCCCGACTTTGGCTGCGGCTATAATGATCATTTCCGGCTTATTGATCTTCACCCATTGATGTGTCGCAGCTTGATCTCTTAAATCAAGCTCGTTACGACTGGCGGTAATAATGCGGCATCCCTCATTGGCCAAAGTGCGGTGCAGCGCCCGTCCAACCATGCCATTATGGCCTGCGATCCATATGGTTTTATTATGCAGAGAGAGGGGCTCTTTTAGCCAAAATTGGCTGATCATACTTCTCCAAAGCCTTTTCTATTCTAAGTTCTGTGCGATCTGTTCTAATCATATCCTTTAGCACAAGTGAAATCGTGTAAGAGGGGGTCCAGCCTAAAATATCCCGTGCCTTAGAAGAATCGCCCAGCAAATTATGGACATCTTTTGGCCGAAACAGGGCCGGATCAATACTCACAAGGGTTTTTCCAGTCTCTCTATCGTAACCCTTTTCTTTTAATCCGGAACCTTTCCAGATAATATCTGTTCCTATCTCATGAAAAGCAAGGGTTACAAATTCCCGCACCGTACAGGATTGCCCTGTAGCCAGCACAAAATCATCTGCACTATCGTGCTGCATCATCATCCACATGCCGCGTACATAATCCATAGCATGCCCCCAGTCACGTTTGGCATCCAGATTACCGAGCCGCAATTCGTCCATCATTCCGGCTTCTATGGCGGCCACAGATCGTGTAATTTTACGTGTAACAAAATCATCGCCGCGCAGAGGACTTTCATGGTTAAATAATATGCCATTGACTGCAAACATCCCGTAGGCGCTCCTATATGTCTTTACGAGCCAGTAAGAGGCCAGCTTGGCAACACCATAAGGGCTGCACGGGGCGAAGGCAGTATTTTCATTTTGTGGGGGCGGGGAATTGCCGAACATCTCGGAAGAGCTGGCTTGATATATTTTGGCCAATTTCTCCATCTTTAGCAGTTTTACAGTTTCCAAAATGGCCAAGCACCCCTTTGTATTGATATCCATGACAGAAGCCGGAGTCTCGAAACTGACCCCGACCTGAGAGAGCGCCGCAAGGTTATAGATCTCATCCGGCTTAATGTGGGAAATAAGGGCGGTAATATTCTGCGCATCGGTCAGATCACCATAATGCAAGGTGATATCCCCTTTTTCTATCCCGAGCGTTTTAAGTCTAGCTATGTTTTCAGATGAATCTACATAGCTGTCCCAGCGCACAAGTCCGTGTACGCGATATCCTTTATCCAAAAGAAAGCGCGCAAGATAAGCGCCATCTTGACCTGTAATGCCTGTGATAAAAGCTGTTTTTTTTCTCATGAGGTCTCACGAGTAGAGGGAGGATTGTAAATACCTACTACAGTATGCCTTAAAATAAAGCTGATTCAAAGGGGTTTTTATAAAGTCTATTTGTTGGCACACACTATTTTAGCCCCTTATATTGACCAATAAATGGCCAAATACAAATTGTCTTTTTGAAGTATGCTAAAATCAAATGACTATATTACTTCTTCTCGAATAATATACGGCGCAAAATTCCGGGCGTTAAGACCGATAAAGGGTTAAAGGTGATAACAGGTTCTTCCGATGGTCCTTTAATGCTGTAGGTCGCGGCAAAGACACTGCCGGAGCCACCTGTTAGAATATCTCCTACTAACGGGATTTTACCGATAAAATTATTTACACCCGACATAGGTATAATCGTGCCTGCAACATCAACCAAACGCTCGGCATTATCAAAAGTCCCGTCAAAAGTCAGACCAATGGAATTGCCAGAGGTTGTTCCATTTTTAAGGACAAGAAGACTTCCTCCTTTTCGGTATATCCAGTTAAAATTAGCCTCCAGGCGATTAAAATCAAGTCCGTCATTGGACAAAACATCGGCTATGCCCGTCAGGGACATAATCCCTAGCAGGCTTGCCAGGGCAGGCGCATTAACAACTTTAAAACCGGTCAGTTCAGCCTGCCCGCTAATGCTCCGGTCAAAGACGCCGTTTATGGGCTCGCCGTAGATCACAAGCTGGCCGCCGCGAATATTATCATAAACCTGAAAGGCCTTTAAGAACGCACCTGCATTATCCGTTTGAAGGCGGAATGTACGCTTGCCTTGCGCATCCGGTTTAAAACGCACATAAAGTTCACTACCGCCGACAATCCCGTCCATCTCAAGCTGGTTAAAACGGCCCTTATCATCAATATCCATATAAATTGTATTGGACGTGATAATTTCCTGCGGCGCTGTGCGCATGGATTTTGCTGTTACTGAGATTTGCATGGCAGGCTCGTCATAAACTGCATCCTTATCTGCGGGCAGGAAAAAGGGCTGTGCATCAAGGAAGCTGGTATTCATAAGAATCTTAGCGGCTCTTGATTTGTCAAACTGGAAATTCAATGTGCCTTTAGTCTCTCCGATTGAAAAGTCCTTAACATCACCGCTTTCTAGCTCCGCCCCGTCTTCTCCCTTGGTGAAGTTAATATTTGCTCCTGATATAGAAAAATCGCTACCCGAAGCTTTTAGATCTGTAATATTTTGAATTTCATTATTTTTGAAATGTGCGGTAAAGCTGGCCTGCCCTTTTTCGCCTGCGGCTTTGGCAAAATTAAACGGCTCGACAAAAAACAGGGCAGGCGTTGCATTCGCAGTTACTTTTGCTTTTGCGGTTTTGTTTGAAAAAGACGTGTAATCAACAGTAACAGGCACAGGCCCTTCTATGAAATCGCTTAAATCAATACCAAGCATAGTGCGAATATTCGGATCGGCTGTGATTTTGGCCGATACTTTGCTCTTATAAGGTTTTCCTTCGCTTTCAAGGAATTCTTCCCATGAAAAGTCCATCTCTCGCTTTTCAAGCATCCCCTTACCGCTTACTTTGATAAGCCCGTCCGTGAATACCAGATCAAGCGGTCCACCGCTTAAATCCAGATTTTGTACGACATCGGGAATCAACGTATCTGTGAGGGTCCCTGTAACATCAATATCAAATTCTTTGAGCTCCACACCTGGTTTAGTAGGAAATTTCAGGCCAATATTAAGGGCCGCATGGCCTTTGACCTCGGAGATATCCATATCAAGCCTGTCTCCCAGATTAATCGGCTCTTTGCTGATATATTGAAAAATATCCTTGATTTTGCCTTCCAGCTCGACGTGCATATCGGCGTTGCCCTTGCCCACAGCTGCAACTTCATCAAAAACAAGTCTGCTGTTTTTGACCTTCATGGAACCCAACATTGAGTCTTCTACTGTGATGTCCAGAATATCTGTATTCAGGTCAAATGTACCCTTACCATTGGCTTTGGTGACCGGATCAAGCGGCGCACGGTAATCCACGCTCATATTTTTAAAGCTAAAGCCGGCCTTAACATTTTGCGCATCAAAATCAAAGCCGTCCGGCCCTTTGGATGTTTTGAGAATAGCCGTGGCCCATAGATCATAAAGCGTGCCGTCTGACATACGCTTGACGATCCATTTCTCGCTGCCATCACCGCGCAAAGCTTTGGGCCATAACGCATTGATTTTTTCATGTGCAAGCTCTTTAATTTCGAGTGAAATGGGACCGGACAGCATGTTCTCGGGATTCTGGATATCAAGAGTCATCTGACTTTCCAGTGATAACTTTATATCATCATTCAAGGTAATGCCGGAATTGCCAAAAGAAAGCTGCTTGTTTTTGGCGCTATATTCAGTTTCCAGAACCATATCCTTATAAGGGATCGGCGCATCGAAAATATCCGGATAGGCAATAATGCCTTGCTCGGACCAAAGAGCAAGTTTAACAACATCAGGTAGAAAGTTATTGTCCAGCAAAGCTTTAAGCTCCAGATCGACAATCATGTCCTGATCGTGATACATGGCAAGAAGAGGGGATTGCCTGGCGATTGTTGAAACTTGCAGTTTCTTCATATCGGCTTCGATAAAAGTATTTTTATTGTCCCAGAAATAGGAAACTTTTACGAAGACGCCTGATTCATTCCCGTTTACTTCCGGCAGTGGCAGAGAAAAATCGGCAATCATCCCCCGGGGGGCACTGACCATTTTTGCACTAAAATCCGGCAGACTCCATGACATACCCATAATATCATCGGCCACTCTCAGTCGGGCTTCCCGGATCTCGACACCTTCAAGGCGGGAAACTATGGAATCATTCACAGCGTGTTTCCCGGGCCGGGCAATATAACCCATAATGCGGGCTATCATTTCACTTTGGTCTTGATCAGTTGCTGTGATATCGGTTTTTTCATGCGCCGTAAAGCCGAAAGAAAAACCGCCATCTTGAAGGCGTTTAAGCTGAATACTGGGCTTGGTGATGATGATATGCTTGGGCATTAAGCGTCCCTGAATCAAACCGTATCGAGAGAAACTCATGGCGATTTGATCGGCGGAAAACAGGTTTTGGCCCTCTGGCGTTACGATCACACTATTGCTCAAGCGCAGGAGGAGCGCACCGGATAAATTCGGCCAGAAAAGATCAACGGCTTTTACTTGTACGGAATTTCCGGTTTCTCGATCATAAAGAGCCGCCTCAATAAAGCCCTTGGCAAAACCCAGATCAAGGGGCTTTTGGTGAACGCGCCACACAAAAAACAAGCCCAAAATCACAAGTGTCAGCCCCAAAGTAATGGAAATTACCAATCCCCAATACCCAGCTTTCTTGCATATATGAATATGTTTCTCAGCCAAAGAGCTCTTCCAGAAAAATGTGTGATATCTTAAGGGAGTATAGCAACAATTTCCCGAACTATTCTATACCATACAATAGAGATTGTAACATTGATCCATAAGATTCATTGTTTTCCTCTTGTTAATGCTTTTCTACTCTCACCTCCGACCCTGCCGCGTCTTCCCCTCTCCCCACGGGGAGAGGGAGTATAGCAGGCACCACCACACTATTCCCCCTTCCTTTAGGGAGGGGGTAAGGGGGAGGGTTATATATAATATCTGCAACCGTCATCGCCTGAATCTGCGGGAAGCAGATTCTAGGGCGATCCATATAGATTCCCCTAGAATTTCCTAACGACAATTCAGGGAATGACGATAAGTGTTTATCAGTGTCTATTTGCGGTAAAAATAACTGTCATCCCGAGCGAAGTCGAGGGATCTTATAAGATTCCTCCATGCGGGCTATACCCTTAGTCGGAATGACAAAAGCAAAAAATCTTCCTGCCATTTTTGGTGAAATTAAATCTTGCTTCTTAGCTGTAGCTTTCATAGCCTTAAATCCCATCAACACAAATACGAAGGAGATTAACCATGCCTGACCTCAAAGAAGGTGACAAAGCACCGGATTTTACACTGCCCACGGATGGGGGTGGAGATATTACGCTTTCCGGTTTAAAGGGCAAGAACGTGGTTTTATATTTCTATCCCAAGGATGATACGCCGGGCTGTACAACTGAATCTTGTGGTTTTCGTGATGCCTTACCGGATTTTGAAGGGCTGAATGCGCAGATTATCGGCCTGTCCAAATGCAGTGTCAAAAAGCACGATAAGTTTAAGGAAAAATACAAGCTGAATTTTCCTTTGGCTTCTGATGAAAATGGAAGTGCGTGCGAAGAGTATGGCGCTTGGGTAGAAAAGAGCATGTATGGCCGTAAATATATGGGCATTGAGCGCTCGACTTTCCTGATTGATGAGGACGGCATTATCGCCAAAATCTGGCGCAAAGTGAAAGTCCCGGGTCACGTGGAAGATGTGCAAAAGGCTCTGGCCGGGTTAAAACAGCAATCCGTAGCTTAGAATCTGTTGTTACAGATTCGGGCGATGACGGTAAATGTATACCTTTGTCATTCCAACTAAGGGCATCGCCCGCATGGAGGAATCGTCAGGTACAGGCAATGATGGCGGCTGATGGGAGCCGTATTCGCATCCTGATGTCAATCAGGATCTGATATAGCTGGTCAAGGGATCCTGACTTTCGTCAGGATGCAAGAGTGAAGGGATTTGCTTCTATTTGCACCTTTCCAGAAAAAACAAAAGCGGGCTTTAAGCCCGCTTTACAAATCCCATAGCGACATGGTAGCTCTAGGCAGCTTTCTTAATGGTCACAGGAACGTCCATACCGCCACGTCCGGCGTTGTTCATGTGATCATGTATGTGTTCAACCAATTCATCCGTGCGGTCATGGAAGAAGTGATTGGCGCCTCTGATCTCGCGGTAATCAAGCTCAATGCCCTTCTGATCATGAAGTACTTGAATGAGCTCTTTTACAGACTCGCCGCTTACAATATCATCGTGCTCGCCATGCAAAATAAGACCTGATGTCGGGCAGGGCGCAAGAAATGTGAAGTCTTTTGTGTCTGCCGGAAGGGCTGCGGATACAAAGCCTTCAATCTCGGGCCGGCGCATCAGAAGCTGCATGCCGATCCATGCTCCGAAGGAAAATCCGCACACCCAGACATAAGGCGCATTCGGATTGATTTCCTGTAGCCAATCCAGCGCAGAAGCCGCATCGCTAAGCTCGCCTTCACCTTCATCAAACATGCCTTGTGACCGGCCAACACCGCGGAAATTAAAACGCAATGTCGAAAACCCGCGAGCTTCCATAGCTTTGAACATCGCGAATGTGATCTTGTTATTCATCGTTCCGCCATGTTGCGGGTTGGGGTGCAAGACCATAGCCAGCGGCGCGTTCTTTACCTTGGAGTGGGAATAACGACCTTCAAGGCGGCCCGCCGGGCCATTGAGGATAACTTCAGGCATTAAAAAAACCTCATTAATGTTAAGATCTGTATGTATAATAAACCTTTGTGCCTATATACTTTTTTACATATTGTGTAAAAATAAAAGGGCGCATATAAATTTAGTGTTCAGTTTATATTAGAGAACAATAAATAAGTCTACAAAATTATGATAAGTGCTTGAAACTACTGTGGATAGTGAGTAATAAAGTATGAATAATGCATAAGAATACACAAAAAATTTATCTGGATTACAGTGCAAGCGCGCCGCTTCGCCCTGAAGCATTTGAGGCAATGCTCAAGATTTTGTCGCTGGAAAATGCAGCCCTGAATGCATCTTCTATCCATAGCTATGGTCAGGAAGGTCGTAAAATCATCGAACAGGCAAGGGAGAAAGTCGCGGCATTTATGGGATGCGATTGTAATCAGATCACTTTCACCAGCGGTGCAACCGAGAGTAATAATGCGGTGATCCGGCATTTCTTGGAGAAATTTCCTGATGATATGATTCTGATCAGTAATACTGAGCATCCTTCCATTCTGGAATTCCGGAAGACATATCAGACGCAAGTCATTCCGGCTTGTGTTGAAGATAACGGCCTTATGTTGCCTCAGACTATTGATGACATATGTCATGACTACGGGAACATATCTCTTGTCTCGGTGATGCTGTGTAATAATGAAAGCGGCATATTGCAGGACATTCCGGCGCTTGCGGAAGTCGCTCATAAGCATGGTGCACTCTTCCATTGTGATGCCACACAAGTATCTGGTTGCTTGCCAATCGAAGATCTAAATGCGGATTTTGTGACCATTTCCTCTCACAAATTAGGAGGACCGCAAGGGGCGGGCGCGTTAGTTACCAAAATCTGTGGGCAGGAACCTGTTGCCTTGATCGGAGGGGGGCAGGAAAAAGGCTTGCGAGCCGGAACAGAGAACATTGCGGCCATTGCGGGTTTTGGCGCGGCATGTAAGGCGAGTGCCGAAGATGCGGGAAGGAATGAAACGCTCAGGCAATGGCGCGATGAAATGGAAAGACGCCTGAAAGAAATCTCTCCGGATATTATCATCCACGGAGAAAATGTTAAGCGCTGCGCCACGACCAGCTTTTTTAGCATGCCGAGCCTTAAGGCTCAAAATATGCTTATGGCTCTTGATGTTGAAGGAATATGCATTAGTAACGGCTCAGCCTGTTCCAGCGGAACAGTTAAGCCCAGTGCGGTTTTGAAATCTATGGGGTATAGCGATGATATAGCGGCCAGTGCTCTTCGTGTCTCGATGGGTTGGGCTACGGAGAAAACTGATATTGATACTTTTCTCGAAGTGTGGGAAAAACTTGTAAAACGCCAAAGTAAAAAACAGGAATAAGTTTATGTCCGAAATAACTGTGATATTAAAAACCGGAGAAGAAAAGACTCTGGAGGTCGAAGAGGGCTGGTCCTTGATGGAGATTTTGCGTGATGCGGGGATTGAGGAAATCGAAGGGGCATGCGGTGGCTCTATGGCGTGCGCCACATGCCATATGTATATTCATCCGGATTGGGAAGAGCGCGTGACCGCATATAATAATGAGAAATCGGACGAAGAAGAAGATATGCTTGATATTGCTTATGATATAAGACCTGAATCCCGTCTTGGATGTCAGATCCGTATGAGCGATGATCTGGATGGGCTTGTTATAGCTGTGCCGGGTACAAAAACTAAGTGGTAGGTCGTTAAGTTTCGTCATCGCCCGAATGTGCAAAGCATATTCTAGGGCGATCCATAAAATAGATTCCCTTAGAATTTTTTAAGAAAATTCAGGGAATGACGTAGAAAGTTAAAGTTAGGATGGGGTAAAAATGATCCGACATATAGTTTTATTCACCGCAAAAAATCCGGAAGACATAGATCGGGTTTATAATGGCCTGAAAGCTCTGGAGGGCATTAAGGGCAATTGGTCCTTAAGTGTGACCAGAAATAACAAGATAGACCAGATCGCTAATGATGTCGACATTGTCGTTTATGGCGAATTTCCCGATGAGGCAGCATTACAAAGCTACAAAAACGATCCGGTTTATGCCAATACCATCGAAATAGTCCGCCCCTTGCGCGATAAACGCATCGCCGTTGATATTCCAGCCTAAAATCCATTTTTTTGTCATCCCTGCGAAAGCAGGGATCAATAAGCCTCAAAGAACCGGATCCCGCATCAAGTGCGGGATGATAATACTGATTTCACGGGAGAACATTAAACCTTGAAAATCGCGTGTTTCTTTTTACCGGAGGAAAGTTTGATCTGCCCGTTATCATTGAGATCAGATATGCTTATATTGGCATCAATGTCACTAATTGAAACATCATTGATGCGCGCCCCGCCACCTTTAATAAGACGCTTGGCCTCGCCTTTAGAGGCGCAAAACCCTGATTCCACTAGGATATCTATCACAGCAATACCGTTTTCCAGAGCGCTCTTATCAATCTCGAATGTTGGCAGATCACCGCCAAGATCACCTTTTTCAAAGACGCTTTGCGCTGTATCTTGGGCATCCGTAGCAGCCCTTTCGCCGTGACAGATCTTGGTGGCCTCATAAGCCAGTACTTTCTTGGCTTCGTTAATTTCTTGTCCCTGAAGGCTCTCCAGCTTGGCAATCTCCTCCATCGGCAAAGTGGTGAAGCGCTTGAGAAGCGTCCCGACCATGACATCTTCAATGTTGCGCCAGTATTGGTAATAATCATAAGGGCTGAGCATATCGGCATTCAGCCACACAGCGCCATTTTCGGTTTTACCCATTTTCTTGCCGTCCGGCGTAGTCAGGAGCGGGGCCGTCAGTGCGAAGAGCTGTTTCCGGTCGGCTTTATGGGCAAGATCGACGCCATTGATTATATTACCCCATTGGTCGGAGCCGCCCATTTGCAGGATCGTTCCGTGACGCCGGTTGAGTTCAAGAAAGTCATAGCCCTGCATGACCATGTAATTGAATTCGAGAAGGGTAAGCGGGCTTTCACGGTCAAGGCGTTGCTTGACGCTCTCGAAGGAAACCATGCGGTTAATCGTAAAATAACGCCCGTAATCGCGCAGGAATTCAAGATATTTCAGGTTATCCAGCCAGTCATTATTATTGACCATCATCGCATCTGTTTTGCCTTTACCGTATTTCAGGAACTGATTGAAACAGGTGCTTTGAATATGCTTGATGTTTTCTTCGATGGTCTCGTCATCCATCAATTTGCGCTGTTCGTCCTTAAAGGAAGGATCCCCGATTTTAGATGTGCCGCCCCCCATCAGCGTAATTGGCTTATGGCCTGTTTGCTGGAACCAGTGCAGCATCATAATGCCTGTCAGATTCCCGACATGCAGGCTTTTGGCCGTGGCATCAAAACCGATATAAGCACTTTGCAGGCCGCTGGCTAATTTCTCGTCCAGTCCTTCAAAATCACTGCATTGATGAATGAATCCTCTTTCGTTAAGGATATTTAAAAAATCTGATTTATAGGTCTTACTCATATCGCTAATAATTTTTCCGTGTCTAAGTCTTTAATTTTTATGTCCGATTATTGCCATCACTTTTTTCGTAACATAAAATCCCGTGAGAATAAAAGGTTGCGCGATGATACAACAAAAAATATTTCATGCAATAGGTCTGATGTCCGGAACATCTCTGGACGGAGTGGATATTGCCCTGATTGAAACCGACGGCGAGAATCATATCGAAAGAAAACGATTCGAAAGTGCGTATTATACGAAGACAGAACGCGAAGCTATTCGCGATGCGCTAGGTAGTCGAGGCGATTCGCTGAATGTGCGTTTGGCCGATAAAATTGTCACAGATAAGCATATTTCCATAGTACGCAATTTTGTCAATAATTATGATTTGAAGGGCAAGATAGATATTATTGGCTTTCATGGCCATACGATTTTACATGATCCAAAAGAGAGAATCACCCGTCAGATCGGTAATCCTCAAGCTTTAGCTGATGCATGCGTGATTAATGTCATAGGCGATCTGCGTCAAAACGACATTGCAAATGGCGGTCAGGGTGCACCGCTCTTACCACTTTATCACAAGGCTCTGGCGCATGAGTGCAAAAAGCCGTTGGCCTTCGTAAATATTGGCGGTGTATCTAATATCACATATATTAATAAGGATGAACTTCTGGCTTTTGATTGCGGACCCGGTAATGCCTTGATTGATGATTTTATGAGAGAGCATTTTGAAAAAGACTATGATGACAAAGGTGAGTTAGCACGGAGCGGTACGCCGGATAAGGACATGGTCAGGAAATGGATGAAGCTGCCTTATTTCGATGAAGCGCCGCCCAAATCTCTGGATCGGAATGCCTGGGATATTCAGGAGCTTCAGTATTTGCCCAATGCGGATGGCGTGGCAACTCTTACGCAATGGACTGTCGAGGCCATCAATAAGGCCATATCCTTATGTCCGCAAAAGCCAAAGATTGCTTATATCACAGGCGGTGGTCGCAAGAATACTTTCCTTATGGAGCTTTTGGAAAAGCATTTAACCTGTCCTGTTGAATCTGCGGAAGAGCAGGGCTGGAACGGCGATGCGATGGAAGCCGAAGGCTTTGCCTATCTGGCTGTGCGTTCACTCCAAGGGCTGCACATTACGGAGCCCAACACAACGGGAGCGCCCAAAAAACTGACGGGTGGCAAGCTTTATAAGACGAATTTTGTAGCAGAGCATCAACATTAAAATGCTATGGCTAGAATCGTAACGCCCACGCCTCAATCCATCGAAGAAGCTGCCAGAATATTAAGGGATGGTGGGTTAGTTGCCATCCCAACGGAAACAGTCTACGGCCTTGCTGCCGATGCACGAAATGGAACGGCAGTTGCTAAAGTTTTCAAGGTCAAAGGCAGGCCCAGCTTTAATCCTTTAATCGTACATGTAAATAGCGTTCAAGAGGCATCAAGAATTGCCGGGCTTTCAGACAAGGAACGCATCATCGCGCAGAATTTCTGGCCCGGTCCGTTGACTATGATCCTAAAGCGCCGCAGCGATAGCGGCTTGTCTGATCTGGTCACGGCGGGTCTGGATACAGTGGCCGTGCGCGTACCCACCCACAAAACCGCGCGGGATCTGATTAAGGCTTGCGGCTTTCCCATCGCCGCGCCCAGCGCTAATATATCAGGCAGCCTCAGCCCGACAACACCTGCACATGTTGCAAAAAGTCTGGGCGATAAAATCGATCTGATTCTGGCCGATGGAGCCTGTAAGGTCGGGCTTGAATCAACAGTGCTGGATTGCAGCGGAGAACATCCCCTCATCCTCAGGCCCGGCGGGATAAGCGCCGAGGAGATTGCCCGCATTCTGGGTGAGGAAGTCTCTTATGATCTGGGCGCAACCGATACGCCCAAATCTCCGGGGCAGCTTTTGAAACATTACGCGCCGGAGTGTGCGGTGCGCTTGAATGCTATTGATCTGGAAGAGGGTGAAGCCTTGCTGGCTTTTGGCTCTATTAAATTTATGGGGATGAAGGGCGGCGGCGCGGCCTCAAGCCTGCCGGATACGATGATCCGGAATTTAAGCGAATCAGGTGATCTTTACGAGGCCGCCAGTAATCTCTTTGCCATGCTCCGTGATCTGGATAAACCCGAACATAAACGTATCGCCGTGATGGCCGTGCCGGAGAAGGGCATCGGTATCGCGATTAATGATCGGTTGAAACGGGCTGCTAGTGGGTGATTTTAAAGAAGAATAAAATGAAAAATAGAAATGCTTGCGTGAAAGTTGTAAAATATATCGAAATAATTTTGGTGGTATATGGGCATGTCATAAGAGAAGTACATAAGAGGGCACTGCTCTTCCTGAAACTGGAGACAAAATTTGTTTGAAGGTGATATTACAATTATTGGACAAAAGGTCTTTATAATCTTAGTTATCTTGCTCGTTATTTTAATCGGGCCAACGGCAGTTCGTGATGTTTATCGTAAAGCTCTTGTCTCTGATGATCCCTATGAAACATACAAACTGCACCACCAATATGGCCCCAGTATGGGGGTGTCTATCTCTGTTTTGCTTTTATGTATCATTTCTGCCTTCTTATACAGAATTTACAATAATTGGATGACAGGTTCAGATATTATCACGGATTTCCTAAGTTATATTTTTCTTGGTGTTTTAATTATTGGAGCTTTTAGTCCAATCTTTGTTATTACTCAAGTTCACCTTTATACTCGCGATTTACAACTAAGATTTCCAGAATACTTCACAAATAAGAGCATTTATATTGCGCTGTCTTTCTATGTTTTCCATCTATTAACATTTCATGGTTTCTTTTACTACATCTCAGCCAAAGAATATGGCTGGATGGGATTTAGTTAAAATCTCTTTTTTGCAAAAGCTCTGCCTGAGGATGTTTTCAAATATTTTTCGAATTTTTCTGCACGTTCTTTTTCATCAAAAACCATATAGGTCCTGATTTTCCAAGGCTTAAATTTATTGGTATGAATAGATTTTCCGGAGTTATGCTTATCAACGCGTTTTTCTAAGTCGACAGTAAGTCCTGTATAGAAATGTTCAGGTGTATTAATGCTTTGAAGAATATAGACATAGAACATTTTATTTGCCCGTCTTCGTTACTCCGTTTTACACTTCGACGGGGCATCCGCTTCTCTAAGCTTCGTCTCGTCAATCTCGCCGAAGCGTAAGCGAAGGCGGATGGCGGAGACTGAGGGATTCGAACCCTCGATAGAGCTATTAACCCTATACTCCCTTAGCAGGGGAGCGCCTTCAGCCACTCGGCCAAGTCTCCTTATTAGAGCTTGGATCGTTCAGCCTGAATATCGTTGCTTCGTCGCTCATGTACGTCAAGGTACACTTCGCTCCTAGCGCCTCATTCACTCTAAACGCTCTGTGCTCAAAAATATTGCACTCATTTTCTATGACGTTAGGCGTGCTTTGTAAAGCTATTATCTCACAAAAGAATCGCTTATAATCAGGGTCCATTAAATCTTAAGGAGCGTAACTATGAAACAATATCTCGATCTCATGCAGCATGTCCTTGATAATGGTGCGGTAAAAGAAGACCGCACAGGCACGGGCACACGCTCGGTTTTCGGCTATCAGATGCGCTTTGATCTCGCGCAGGGTTTCCCGCTCGTCACCACCAAGAAATGTCATTTGCGCTCCATCATCCACGAGCTTTTATGGTTTCTGCAAGGTGACACGAATATCAAATATCTGAAGGAAAACGGCGTGTCCATCTGGGATGAGTGGGCCGATGAGAACGGTGATCTGGGTCCTGTTTACGGGCATCAATGGCGAAGCTGGGGCACGGCGGACGGGCGCGAGATCGACCAGATTTCCAATGTGATAGAGCGCATCAAGACCAATCCCGATGACCGCCGCATGATCGTGTGTAGCTGGAATGTCGGGGAGATCGGCAAGATGGCGCTGCCGCCTTGCCATTGTTTCTTCCAGTTTTATGTGGCCGGCGGCAAGCTTTCCTGCCAGCTTTATCAGCGCAGCGCCGATATATTTCTAGGCGTACCGTTTAATATTGCCTCTTATGCGCTTCTGACCATGATGGTCGCACAGGTCACGGGACTGAAACCCGGCGAATTTATCCATACGCTTGGCGATGCGCATCTTTACTCCAACCATATCGAACAAACACAGCTCCAGCTTTCGCGCGAGCCTTATAAGTTGCCGGAGATGCACCTAAACCCGCACGTTAAGAACATCTTTGACTTCAAATTCGAGGATTTCGAGCTTGTCGGCTATGAATCCCACCCCCATATCAAAGCCCCCGTGGCGGTATAGGGAATTATGGTTACTTTATCTCTTATAGTGGCCATGGCGGAGAATAACTGCATAGGCATGGATAACAAAATGCCGTGGCATATCTCCGAAGATCTTAAGCGTTTCAAAGCTTTAACGATGGGGCATCCTGTGATTATGGGGCGTAACACCTTTGAATCAGTGCTGGGCTATTTGAATAAACCCTTACCGGGCAGGGAAAACATCGTCATCAGCCGTTCAGGCTACACGCCGCCTGAAAATATAAATGTGCCAGTTTTTGCTTCGCCGGAAGAGGCAATTGACTATGCCCTGAGACGCACAAATAAAGAAGTTTTTATTATTGGCGGCGCGCAAATCTATAAGAAGACTTTGGATAAGGCGGATACTATCCATCTTACACAAGTTCACAAAGCAGTTGATGGTGACGCGTTTTTTCCAGACCTGAATATAGATGAATGGACGGAAACGACCCGCGAAGACCATTTAGACCATGACCCGCCCTATAGTTTCATAACTTTGAAAAAACGTGTCATCCCTGCGAAAGCAGGGATCTGAATGCCAGACCCAAAAGATTCCTGCTTTTGCAGGAATGACGCCGTTAGGGAACTCAGGCGATGACAAGGAGTTGTCTAAAAATCCCTTCCGCCACTTCTGCAAAACTCTGGCCTTCCGCACTTTCCGGATCGGATAAAACCACAGGCGTGCCTTCATCGGAATGGGTGCGGATAGACTTGGACAGGGCGATCCCGCCAAGATAAGGAACGCCGAGTTTTTTTGCCTCATCTTTCGCGCCGCCATGCCCGAATATATGCTCCTCATGCCCGCAATTCGAACAAATATGGGTGCTCATATTTTCGATAATGCCAAGAATCGGAACATTTGTTTTTTCAAACATCTGCACAGCGCGCCGCGCATCAATCAGGGCGATATCCTGCGGCGTGGAAACAATAATCGCGCCCGTAAGTTTAACTTTTTGCGCCAAAGTTAATTGTATGTCGCCAGTCCCCGGCGGCAAATCGATAAACAGGAAATCCAAAGGCACCTCCTTACCCTCTACATTATCGCTCCAAGCGACATCACGCAGCATCTGATAAAATGCACTTTGTGCCATCGGCCCGCGCCAGATCAGGGCTTTATCCGGATCAGTCATATAGCCGATCGACATCATCTTGATGTTATGACGCATGGGTGGCTGGATTTTTTTGCTTTCATCAAGTTCGGGCTTGTAATCCGCCTTGCCCATCATCACAGGCTGGCTGGGTCCGTAAATATCTGCATCCAATAGACCAACACTATAATCCTTGCTTGTTTTATTGGCGATATAAGCAGCCAGATTCGCCGTAACGGTTGATTTCCCAACGCCGCCTTTCCCCGAAGCCACGGCAATAATATGGCGCGCGGGAATATTCAATGGCGGGTTTTTATTCATACCGTGCGGATCAGGCCCTTTGGGCGGCGGTGCGGATTTGGTTTCCGCCGTGAGGATAACAGTTGCCTTTTTAACCTCTTTCAAAGCACTAACAGTTTTTTCCGCGTCCTGTCTTAAGGACTCTAGAGCAGAGCCTTGCGCGGCATCCACAGTGATAACCACAACCGCATGACCGGCCTTGTCCATTTGCACGGAAGTGACCATGCCTGCCGATATAATATCTTGCCTTGAGGCCGGATCAATAATATGGCCGAGCGCCTCATAAACAGGTTTTGAATTGTCTTTTTGCTTTCTGAACAAAATTTCACCCTTCAAGGCTTGCTTTACGTTGTAAAAAAGATATTGTTACCTTCTATCTGAAACTATAGGAAAATGCCATATCATGTCTGACGATAATGAGAAAGACCGTAAAAAACGTAAAAACCCCTGGGGGGATTATAGTGAAGGCTCCAGAGAAGGAAAAGGCAAGCGTCAAAGCCCGTGGGGAAATCATAATGGTGGGGGTCATCGTGGTGGCGGTAATCACGGCGGCAGGGGAGACGGCCCAAATGATTTGGATGATTTTCTTAAAAATGCCCAAGATGGTTTGCGTGAAGTCCTTCCCGGCAATATGGGAGGCGGCACAGCACTATTATTGATTTTACTGGCTGTACTTGCTTTATGGCTGGCGAGCGGGTTTTACATCATTAATCCGGGTGAGCATGGTGTGATCCAGCGCTTTGGGGCTTGGTCACGTACGATAGATCAAGAAGGTCTGGGCTATCATTTTCCCGCACCGGTTGAACAAATGACCAAGGTCGAGGTTACAAAGCAGCAAAGCATGAATATCGGCTTAAGAGAAGCTATCTCTTCGCGTATGGGAACCACGCAGATTCGTGTTAATGACGAAAGTTTGATGCTAACAGCGGATCGTAACATCATCGAACTTAATATGACGATACAATGGGATATCAAATCGGCCGAGGATTATCTATTCCAGATCGAAGATCAGGAAGGAACAATAAAAAAGGTGGCAGAAAGCGCAATTCGTGAGGTTGTTGGTCAAACTGAGATGTTTCCGGTCATCACTACGGGCCGTGCCCAAATTGCTTCTAAGGTTAAGGACATTATTCAGAAAAATCTGGATGAATACCATTCCGGTGTGAACGTCAAACAGGTTCTAATTGACAAGGCCGAAGTACATCCAGACGTGCAGCAAGCGTTTCAGGACGTGCAGTCAGCCTATCAGATTGCCGAGGAAACGCAAAATCTGGCTCAGGCCGAGCGGGAAAAAATTATTCCAACCGCTCGCGGTAATGCCACGCAGATCCGTCAGGAAGCCGAAGCCTATAAGCAGTCAAAAATTGCGCAGGCAACAGGGGACGCCGAGCGTTTCCGTCTGATCTATCAGGCCTATTTGGGTGGCAAGGATGTAACCAAGGAGCGCATATATATCGAAACAATGGAACAGGTTTTGGGTAATGCGCAAAAAATTATTATGGACTCAAAGGATGGGGGACAAGGCGTTGTACCTTATTTGCCGCTAAATGAGCTCAAAGCGAAAAAACAATAGTCAATAATTTAGGAAATAGATCGATTATGGATACAAAATTATTAGTCCTCTTTGTAATACTGGCACTGGCTCTTTTGATCGGTTCCCAGTCTTTCTTTACCGTGGATCAAAGGGAGCAGGCTATCGTCCTTCAGCTTGGTCAGCCAAAAGGTGAGCCAAGAGGGCCGGGTCTTCACTTCAAATTGCCATTTGTCCAGAATGTCCGTTATTTTGACCGCCGGATACTCTCGATTGATCCAAATCCCGAACAGGTTGTTATTTCCAGCTCTAAGTCACAGGCCGTTGAGGAACCCAAAAAAGACCAGAATGAAGAAAATGAAGCCAACACAGATCTTAAACCCACAATTGGTAATGTCAGCGGGGAGCCGATTATTGTCGATACTTTCTTGAGATACCGCATCGTGGACCCTCTGCAATTTATGAAGACTTTGCGCACGGTCGATAATGCAAATAAGCGTATCGAAAGTATTGTTAACGATTCTACTAAAGCTGTACTTGGTGACACGACTTTGCCGGAATTGCTTTCGGAACAACGGACTGTTGTCATGGCAGCCATTAAAAACCGCGTCAATAAAAAAGTAACGGATGACAGTCTGGGGATTGATATTATCGATGTGCGCATTGTGCGCGCCGATTTAACCAAGGAATTGAGAGACTCAACTGTTCGTCAGATGAACGCAGCTTTGGCCGAGCGTGCTACGGAGAGAAAAGCCAAGGGTGAGGAAAAGGCCCTTGAAATTCGTTCGACAGCCAGAAAAGACAGGGATATCATTCTTGCGGAAGCACGCCGTGATTCAGAGATCATCAGAGGGGAAGGTGATCGTCAGGCTATCAAGATTTATGCCGATGCTTTTAATGTCGATAAGGAGTTTTATTCTTTTCTGCGCTCAATGGAGGCCTATAAAAACACAATGGGCAATAGTGATACACGCATGATTCTGACGCCGGATGGCGAATTCTTTAAACATTTTAACAAACAACAGCCATAAGGCTTATAAACCTTAGTCACAACAGAGCAAAACAAGGAGTTTTATGATGAAAAAAGGACGATCTTTTGCAGTTGTAAAATTTGTAATGATTGCCGGGTTCTCATTGGCTGTAACAGGTGACGCTCTGGCAAAAGGTCAGGCAACTCCGGCAGTTCAGATGGTTCCTGCCAGCTTTGCCGATTTAGCGGAAAAGCTGACACCCGCTGTGGTTAATATCTCGACTACGCAAAAACCGGTTATGCCGCGTGATTTTCCGGAAATGCCACAATTCCCTGAGGGCTCGCCTTTCGAGGATTTTTTCGAGGAATTCATGGATCGTCAAGGGCGCGGCATGCCTTCTATGCCCCATACATCGCTAGGTTCCGGTTTCATAATTGATGCACAAAACGGGTATGTCGTCACCAATAACCACGTGATACGTGATGCGGATGAAGTAAAGGTTATTCTTTCTGATGATACTTCATTGCCAGCAGAAGTCATCGGTACCGATGAGAAAACTGATCTTGCTGTTTTAAAAGTAGATGCAAAAGATGTTAAATTAGTGGCTGTGCCCTTTGGCAATAGTGACGCGGCGCGGGTGGGAGACTGGATTATGGCGATCGGAAATCCCTTTGGCCTGGGCGGGAGTGTGACCACCGGTATTCTCTCTGCCCGTGCTCGTGACATTGATGCCGGTCCCTATGATGATTTCCTCCAGACCGATGCCTCGATCAACCGCGGGAATTCAGGCGGACCGATGTTCAATATGAGCGGCGAAGTGATTGGCATTAACACCGCCATTTTTAGCCCCACAGGGGGGTCGGTTGGAATTGGCTTTGCTATCCCTTCTTCTTTGGCCAAGCCTGTGATTAACCAGATTATTAAATATGGGCGTACACGAAGAGGCTGGCTGGGCGTTCGTATTCAAACCGTGACCGAAGAAATTGCTGAGAGCCTTGAACTGGGTAAACCGCGCGGCGCATTAGTAGCCAGTGTAACGGAAGGCGGACCTGCCGAGAAAGCCGGCTTGGAAGCTGGTGATATTATTATCGAATTTAACGGCAATGCCATTGATGAGATGAAAATGCTTCCGCGTTATGTGGCCGAAGCCGGCATTGAATCCGAAGCTACTGTTAAATATTGGCGGGATGGCAAAGTACATTCTGCTCATGTTACAGTCGGTGAACTTGAAAAGGCCGAAGATGAAGGGCTTGTGCCAAGCGCCGAGGATAAACCGAAAAGCTCTGGCATCGAAGTGGAAAGCGTTGGTATGACGCTTAAGGCTATTGAGGATAAAGATCGCTCTGCGTTTCAGATCCCTAACGATGTTAAAGGCGTATTAGTTTATGATGTGAAACAGGCTTCCGAGGCAGAAAATAAGGGGCTGGATTCCGGTGATGTCATCGTGGAGATCAACCAGCAACCTGTTGAAACACCGGAAGATGCGCTTGATATCATCGAAAAGGCGAAAGCTAATGCCCGTAAGTCGGTTCTTTTGCTTGTCAATCGGGGCGGCGATGTGCGTTTTGTGGCGCTACGCCTTGATCGATAGTTATCGGGCAGTTTTTTGCCTGTAGAAAAAGAATATGCCCGAAGCCGATATAATAAGCGCTCCGGTTATTTTTAAGGCATCGGGGATATCACCAAAGAGAAAATATCCAAAACCAAGAGCGAAGATAAGCTGTGTGTATTGAAATGGTGAAATGATGGACGCATCGGCCAGTGTGAAGCTGGAGGCGATCATAATCAGAGCCGTGCCGTAGAAAAACCCTATGGCTAAACCCGCCATTAAAAACTGCATATTATAATATTCGATCTGTCCGCCAGTTACAGTGAAAACACCAATGGCGACAAAGAATAATGGCCAGAACCCGAAGGATATCTTGGCACTACCGCGTCCTGCATAACGGGCAAAAATATTGGAAAATGCAAAAGTAAAACAGGATGATAGCGCCAGAAGATGCGCGTATCCTAAGGTTTCAAAGCCGGGACGAAAGGCAATAACAACTCCTGCAAACCCAACGAAAATGGAAAGCCATCTGTAAAGACCGATTGTTTCACCAAAGAGCATAATAAACAGCAAGCAGGTTATAAAAGGCGATAAAAAGAAAATCGTGTATGAATCAACCATCGGCAAGAGAGATAACGCGTTGAGAGATAAACATGTATTCAAACCCATCATTGCGCCGCGCGCCATATGCCATTTCTGGTTCTCGGTTTTCCACAAGGCTTTGATTCCGCCCAATAGGGGCGAGAATGTTATAATCAAGCCCATGCCGAAAAGGGCCTGCCAGAATAAAATATCGGTAATTGCGTAATCCATGGATTGTAATTTACGCAAAGCATCACTGCACGAAAAGGCGGCAAAGGCTAGAACTGCCAGTATAATGGCTTTCAGATTATCTTGCGTATTTGGCTGTGACATGGGATAAGGCGTTCCATTATGGTTGATAGGCAACAAGATACACATACCATCTATATTATTGGCGGACCGACGGCAAGCGGGAAGTCTGCGCGCGCGCTTGAACTGGCGCTCGAAAAAAACGGTGTGGTGATCAATTGTGATTCCATGCAAATCTATGAGGGACTGCCGAAGCTTACCGCGCAGCCCTCCGAAGAAGATTTAAGCGCAGCGCCACACGAACTCTATAGCCATTTACACCCTAACGAGACGTGTTCAGCTGGAAATTGGCGTGAGATTGTCGAGCCGCTCATCCATAAAGTGCTTGAGCAGGGTAAAACCCCGATTATCGTTGGTGGATCCGGGCTTTATATTAAAGCCCTGATCGAGGGGCTATCGCCCATGCCCGACATTCCGCAAGAGATACGTGATGCCACCGTAGCCATGCAAAAAAAGCTAGGCAATCCAGCCTTTTATGAAGCGCTGCATAAACGCGATCCCGAAATGGCGGAGCGCTTTCATCCCTTTCACACAGCGCGGCTGATGCGGGCTTGGGAGGTTCTGGAAACCACAGGCATGTCCTTGTCAGTATGGCAGGAAAAAGAGCGCATCGCTCCGCCGGAAAACTGGCATTTCGAAAAGGAGCTAATTATTCCGGAGCGTTCCGTATTGCATGAACGCTGTAATAGCCGTTTTCTGATGATGCTGGAAAATGGTGCTTTGGAGGAAGTCGAGGCTTTTAATAAACGCGTAGAAGAGGGTGAAGTCCATCATAATGTACCGCTCCTCAAGGCTTTGGGCTATCCGCAGCTCGTGGCGTATATTAGGGGAAAACTCTCCAAAGATGAGGCAATAGAGCAGGCACAAGCCCGTACCCGCCAATATGCCAAACAGCAAATCACATGGTTCCGGAATCAGTATTAGCGACCCCTCTCCCTCAATCCCTCTCCCCAGTGGGGAGAGGGAAAGATGCGTAAGCATCTGGGTGAGGGGAAAATATTTTTTCTTGCATAAAGAAAAAATTCCACATAAAGTCATAATATGATTAATAACTCATATATTAACGCTGTGCTTGTCGTGCTTGTGGCTCTCGTACTCAACGGGAGGGCGCACGCTTGAGGTAACGGCATAAAACCAAAAAGCGCAGCGCCCCCAAAAAGGGGCGTTTTTTTATGCAGTTTTTTGGCATTAAGGCTAAACATTGTACACAAAATAGGATAATTTACGAAACGCGAAGGCGAGGCATAAAGGATAAAAAATGACGAATACAAAAACAAAAAAAGAAGAAGACGATAAGATTGCTTCGATAGAGGTAAATAAAAAAGCAAAGGAAATGACGGGCGCAGAGATCATAATTGAAGCCCTGATCGAGCAAGGTGTGGATACAATTTTCGGTTATCCTGGCGGCGCGGTTCTTCCTATTTACGATGAAATTTTCAAACAGGATAAAATCAAACATGTCTTGGTTCGCCAAGAAGGCGGGGCTTTGCACGCTGCAGAAGGGTATGCACGCTCAACCGGAAAAGTGGGCTGCGCTCTTGTAACGTCCGGCCCTGGTGCCACAAATGCTGTGACAGGTCTGACAGATGCTTTGCTGGATTCAATTCCCGTTGTTTGTATCACGGGGCAGGTTCCCACCTTTCTGATTGGAACAGATGCGTTTCAAGAAGCCGATACAGTAGGAATTACACGGCCCTGTACCAAACATAATTATCTGGTTAAAGATCCGAATGATCTTGCCAGCGCCGTCCATGAGGCTTTTCATATTGCGCGCTCCGGCCGCCCTGGTCCGGTTGTCATTGATATCCCAAAAGATATCCAATTTGCCAAGGGCTCTTATACGAAAAAAGAAAAAGCGGTTATGCATACACATTATCAGCCGCCGATTGATCCGGATATGGAAGCGATTGAACTGGCCGTTGAAATGATGGCCGAGGCCAAAAATCCGGTATTTTATACGGGCGGCGGGGTTATTAACACAGGCCCGGGAGGAAGCGCAGCTTTGCGTGAATTGGTGCGGGAAACAGGATTTCCAATCACGAGCACCCTAATGGGTCTTGGAGCTTATCCGGCTGATGATAAGCAGTGGCTTGGGATGTTGGGGATGCACGGCACGTATGAGGCGAATTGGGCGATGCATGATTGTGATGTAATGATCAATATCGGTGCGCGTTTTGATGACCGCGTGACAGGGCGCATTGATAAATTTTCTCCTGATTCCAAGAAAATTCACGTGGATATTGATGCGAGTTCGATTAATAAAAATGTGGTGGTGGATTTACCAATCGTTGCAGATGCCGAGCGGGCACTTAAGGCAATGCTGGAAGTCTGGCGCAAAAAGGGTTACAAGGCCGATCAAAAAGCATTGACCAAATGGTGGGACAAGATAGATCACTGGCGCGCTAAAAATTGCTTGGCTTATAAGAAAGACAAGAAAATTATAAAGCCGCAATATGCTCTAGAGCGCCTTCGTTATTTCATGGAAAAGGACAAGCGCGAGGTTTTTATCACCACGGAAGTAGGGCAGCACCAGATGTGGGCGGCGCAGTTTTTGTCCTTTAACAAGCCGAATCGCTGGATGACGTCGGGGGGGCTTGGTACGATGGGTTACGGCCTGCCTGCGGCAATCGGAACTCAAATGGCGCATCCCGACGCGCTTGTGGTGGATGTCGCCGGTGAGGCTTCGATCCTGATGAATATTCAGGAAATGAGCACAGCTGTACAATACCACCTTCCGGTGAAAATATTTATCCTGAACAATCAATGGATGGGTATGGTCCGCCAGTGGCAGGAATTACTTCACGGAGAGCGATATTCCGAAAGCTATACCGAAAGTCTGCCGGATTTTGTCAAGCTGGCCGAAGCTTATGGTGGCAAAGGTTTTATTGCAAACACACCGGATGAATTGGATGATGTCATACAGAAGATGCTGAAAACCGATTGTGTGACGATTGTGGATGTTCGCGTCGATCAGAAGGAAAATTGCTTCCCGATGATCCCCTCCGGCAAAGCCCATAACGAGATGATCTTATCGCCTGATGCGGATAAGTTCGATAAGAGCTTGGTTTGACGAAGCGCGCAACTTGATTGTAGAACTCCAAACAAAGACTTGATTGCGCGGGCCAGATATAGGACAAAAGAATAAGACATTATTTTTAGGTAAGAACAATAAATGACCGAACCGAAAAGACAAAAAAGAACCAAGAGCGTGAGCGTTTATGCGCCAGCGCCCATTCAGGAAGAAGAAGAGACACATATTCTGGCGATACTGGTGAATAACGAGCCGGGCGTTTTGGCGCGTGTGATCGGATTATTCTCAGGGCGGGGGTACAATATCGAGAGCTTGACCGTGGCGGAAACCGATCAGGACCAGCATTTATCACGCATCACAATAGTTTCCACCGGAACGCCGGTCGTTATCAATCAGATCAAAGCGCAGCTAGATCGCCTTGTGCCGGTTCTGGAGGTTTCCGATTTAACAATTGAAACCGCTTATGTGGAGCGGGAGCTGGCGCTGGTTAAAGTTAACTGCACAGGGGAAAAACGCATTGAAGCTTTACGGTGCGCCGATATTTTTCGGGCCCGCGCCGTGGATAGCACATTGGAATCCTTTGTCTTTGAAATCACGGGAACGTCGGAAAAGGTCAACGCCTTTATCGATCTGATGCGTCCGCTTGGTCTGGTCGATGTCAGCCGGACCGGCGTGGCAGCAATTTCACGAGGGAAAAACCCCATAGGAGCATAACATGAAAGCTAATCTAAGACTGTGTAGCCTGGCCATCTGTTTAACACTTCTGACGGGATGCGTCACGCGGGAAGAAGCCGATAAAAAAATGGGCAGGGCATGCGAAGCCGCAGCAAGTATTTTTAGAAATGATGGCTTTACAGTTAAATCTGTCAACAAAGTCAATTCCAGAGTATCAAAGAAGTTAGGGAATGGCTATCGTGATGTCACGGTTTCCGTAACCGAGAGCGATTCTTGGCTGGATGTTAATAAGGACTATAATTGTACTTTTATTGAAAGCTTTGGCATGTTTAATTCTTCTTTCGATGCTAACTTGTACCGGATCGAAGTAGACGGTCAGGTTTTCGGTTTGGATAATGGACAAATTCTAGGCGGGCCGGAAATTCAGATACAATTGGAAAGAGCAGTAAAAAGCGTTCTCTATGACTAGGCCGCTATAGCATGTCATGGCCTTACCTTTTCAAATCCAGAAAAGAGAAGACAGCTCTGCTGTTTGAAACGATCAGGCAGGACCCGTATTTCGAGGATATCCTCTATAGCCTTGCCGATTTCGGTTATGAAATGCATTTCCCCTTCTTTGGCAATGTCGGGCTTTATATCCCGCACAGCATAGCCACTGAAAAACTGGATAGCCCTGAAAAACAACAAGCCTTTGCCGATGGATTTGTGCAGGCTTTGGGAAGCGAAAATGCCCCCATAGCACGCTTTCACCTTTGCGCAAGTCTGGGGCAGGATGTAAACACCCACAGCCTTTTGCACGAGATCATCCATTTCTATCAGGACATGCTCGGTTTGTATCTGATTCCGATTGCCGAGCGCGGAGTTTATCCCGTTCATCTGGACATGCAAAGCTTCGTAAGCGCCTTTCTCTTCTGTGAGGCTTGGGCGGAAGTAGAAGCCATAGGCGCATCATGGCGCTTAAAGGAAAAAGGCGTAAGCAGCCCGTGGAACGGGGCAATGGCGAGCGCCGATTGGCGGGAACTGGCCAGAGAATTTGAAAAGGATATGGAGCGGGGAACGATGTTTGAAAAGGCCTCTGCCAATATCTTCAACACCTGGTATGAGGGAAAACACCGCAGCTTCTACGAAAAACACGCTGCGGAGATTTATAGTGATATGACAGAAAAATACCGGAAAAATGCACCGGATATATCAGAAAGAGAGATCGGGAAAGCCCTTAGAAAGCTGGAGCTGCCGATGGTGCTCATTAAAATCCCGAAGAAGAAAATTCCGGCTTATCTTACGCATCTGGATTGGGCGGATGAGCGCTATTCTTCAATCCAAAGCCCGCATGTGCAGGAAAAAATAGCCGCGCATGACTCCCTTTACGGCGTGTGCGATAATACCAATGTGCAGGATATCAGAATCGGCACACCGCCTTATCTTTGGAACAGATTGCGCAGCGCTAGCTTATAGTCTCAGAAAAAATCACGGCGCTTTCATCCCGCGCCAGTTCGTGCCATCGCACCAGAGCATGCCGTTGGTGGCATCGTAATTCATCTGCGCGGCTGTGGAGCAGGAGCCGTAGGAGGTGCAGCCTGTACCACTCCCCACCGGCCATGTGCAGCTGCAGGGAACAGGATTTGTATTATTCTTGTAAGTAGCGATTGCCGCCGCCCAATCACGGCTGGTGATCCCGGTCATAGAAGCCAAATAAGAACCTGTTGCAGTAACTGTGGCATATCCCGTCCGGACCGCAATATTGCTGGCGGCTCCCTGACCGCTCGTGGCGATGGCAGACGTTCCCGGCGCAGCGGAAAACGGCGCGTCCCACGTGCCATCAATCTCAGGACCATTAGCGGCGATGCAGCCGAACAGAAATTCATTTGCCTGCGTCGTCGTGGCAGCGGTGCTTGAGGGGGTAGTGGAAGTACCTGTCGTGCCCGATTGCTTGTCAAAGGGCGCTGATGTCAGGTTTGTCACGGAATAGGCGGTTACGGCAGCTGTGATGGTGCCACTCATCGTCAGCACAAGGTCGCCCGTGGCCCCCGTCACATTAGGCAGAGAATAAACAGAGTAATACGGCACTGTAGCGTTATTTTGGGCGTTGAGCGTCAAGGCCGTACCGTTCCATGTCACCCCCGTCACGGTGCCGAGCGTGGCGATGCAGACCATCAACGCATCTCCCGTCGTCATAGCAAATGAAGCCCCCCCCACTGTCCACGGCGATGCGCCGCCCTTGGTCGTACCGGAGGTTTTGTAAGTTATCGTTGACGATAAAAACGAGTCACTCTCGGCCACAGCCACGGGTGTAGGTTGCTTGACCGTAGGAATACTATCGCCAAGCCCTCCATAAATGTCACTTCCCCAGCACCAGAGTGTGTCATCCGATTTGATCCCGCAGCTATGTTCGCCGCCCCCTGTCACTGTTTTCCATGTCGCCCCGCCCGCCACAATCACAGGGGCCAATTTGGCGGCCAGCGTCGCGTCGTCGCCAAGCTGGCCGTAGCTGTCAGCCCCCCAGCACCAGAGCGTATCATCTGATTTGATCCCGCAGCTATGTTCGCCGCCCGCCGCCACTGCCTTCCACGTCGCCCCGCCTGTCACGGGCGAGGGAGTTAATTTGTTAAGTGCCAGCCCCCCATCGCCGAGCTGGCCAAATAAATCACGCCCCCAACACCACAGCGTATCATCCGACTTGATCCCGCAGGTATGTGAGCTGCCCGCCGCCACGGTCTTCCATGTCGCCCCGTCCGCTACAATCACGGGGGTGGATTTGTCGGCGTACGTAAAATCGTCGCCGAGCTGGCCAAAGAAATCACGCCCCCAACACCACAGCGTATCATCCGACTTGATCCCGCAGCTGTGATAACCGCCCCCCGCCACGGCCTTCCACGTCGCCCCGCCCGCCACAATCACAGGGGTCGATTTGTCGGCAAGCGTCGCATCATCGCCAAGCTGGCCATAAGCATCATCC
>JAOUOR010000066.1 GCA_029880245.1 Alphaproteobacteria bacterium | reverse complement strand
GCGGTTCATTATCGGCACTAACGTCACAGCAAGCGGATCTGATGGCATCGGAAATTATTGAGTATGCCCATATTTTATCCAATGCAGCGTCACAGATCCGTCTTCGCGACTATCAGGACACACAAATCAGCTTAGAAAATAACAATGAATCTGGATATACAAATGCAGCGTGCACGGAGTCTGAATGCAAGATATTCGATATTGATGGCGGCGGTGTTTCATGGCAAACAATTTCCGAACAAAGCGCTGCTTCTGCGTCCAGTAAATGGCAAATTACCGGCGAAATGGCCGTTCAGGATATAGGGACCACCTGTGCAACAGACAGTTGTACAGAGCTTTTGGCTTTAGCTTTGGACATTGATTCAGGAGTATGTGAGAAGATCAATGAAAATCTTGGTATTGTCACCCCAACGGTGATACCGGATAATCCTGATGCAGCTTATGCAAAGTTCACAGGGACTTATGCTTATGCTGATACTATCGGTGACGTTGCAGGAAGCAGTAAGCTGGCAGCGCATAATGCAGGATGTTTTTATTCCACGGCCGATAGCATTTATATATTCTACAGAGTGCTTATCGTACGATAAAATAGCATTTTTTGCTGGAAAAATTATTCCAGACAGGCTAAGACCAAATTCAAACTATTAGGAAAAGGGCTGATGGCAACGGATATGACTATAAAAACGGCTGATTTCAAGAGTAAGCGCCCTTCACGCGAAGAAGCCGAAGATGCGGTGAGAACACTTTTGCGCTGGATTGGTGAAAACCCTAGCCGTGAAGGTCTAATAGATACGCCATCACGCGTTGTCGCGGCTTATGAAGAGTTTTGCTCGGGTTATGAGAGAGACGCAGAAGCTGAGCTTCGTAAAACCTTTGATGACATTGAAGATTTTGACGACATGGTTATTGTTAAGGATATTGACTTTGTATCTCACTGTGAGCATCACATGGTCCCGATTCTTGGGAAAGCACATGTTGCGTATTGGCCGGATAATAGTGTGGTTGGCATAAGCAAGCTTGCCCGCGTCGTTGATATTTTTGCCAAACGTCTTGTGTCACAGGAAAATATGACCCGTAATATTGTCAATTCTATTGATAAGGCCCTTAAACCAAAGGGTGTGGCAGTGTACATTTCGGCAAATCACCAATGCATGTCGATTCGCGGTGTCAATAAAGCAGATTCGGCGACTGATACGGCTATGTTCTCCGGTGTTTTTAAAGAAGATATGCATATACAGAAACGTTTTTTGAATTCCATTCGTTAATCTATATTTCTGTGTTATTGTGCGTGATCTAAAAAGGAGAGTTTCTAATGGATAATCACGCTGACTGGTTACTGAAAAATGGTACGGTCGTTTTGCCGCAAGGCACTAAAAAAGCCGATATTTTAATTCGTGATGGAAAGATTCAAGATATTGGATCGTTTTCAGATAGCGCAGCCAAAGAAACGCTGGATTGCAGTAACTTACATATATTGCCAGGTATTATCGACACACAGGTCCATTTTCGCGAGCCTGGGGCAGAGCACAAGGAAACCCTTGAAACAGGCATGATGGCTGCAGCTGCCGGAGGGGTGACTAGTGTTTTCGAAATGCCGAATACCAACCCGCTCACGACTTCTCCTGAAGCATTGCAACAAAAGCTTGATATTGCAGCAAAGAACCCCTGGACAAATTATGCATTCTATTTTGGGGGCACAGCCGAGAACGCAAAAAATTTACCGGATTGGGAGAATCTAGCGGGAGTATGCGGTATTAAGATTTTTATGGGGTCTTCAACTGGAAATCTTTTGGTTGCTACTGATAAGGAAGTGGACGCTGTACTAAGTAATGGGTGCCGCGTTGTGGCTGTGCATTCCGAAGACGAAATGATGATGATAGAAAATAAAAAAACCATACTGGGCGATAGTACCGATCCGGCTATGCATCCAGTCTGGAGGTCTGTGGAATCGTGTTTGTCATCAACTAAGCGCCTTATCAGACTGGCAAAGAAAACTGGTCGCCGCGTCCATGTCTTGCATGTTACAAGCGCCGAAGAGATGGAGTTTCTTGCGCAGCATAAAGATATAGCCAGTGTCGAGGTTCTGGGTAATCATCTAACGCTGCATGCTCCGGAATGCTATGAAAAATTAGGCACACATGCGCAGCAAAATCCTGCAATTCGTGATAAAGGACATCAGGATGCGTTATGGCGGGCTATTGATAATGGTCTGGTTGATATTCTGGCCTCTGATCATGCACCTCATACACTTGAAGAAAAGGCTCAGACTTACCCGCAAAGTCCAAGTGGAACACCAGGTGTTCAAACTCTTGTGCCGATTATGCTGAACCATGTTAATAATGGTAAACTAACGTTGGAACGGCTAGTTGATCTTATGTGTTATGGACCCGAGCGAATCCATCAGATTGCAAGAAAAGGGCGCATCGCCAGAGGGTATGATGCGGATTTTACAATTGTGGATATGAACATGGAGCGAGAGATTACGAATGCCCAGCAAAAATCCAAGGCAGGTTGGACACCTTTCGATGGTGTAATGGTTAAGGGCTGGCCGATAATCACTGTAATTGGTGGGCAGATAGTCATGCGTGAAGATGAATTACTGCAAAAAGTCGGGAAGCCTATATGCTTTCGTGAGACTTTGAAGGCAGCTTAAGAGCCATGAGCAATTGGCAAAAACTTCTAGAGCCTGAAATAGTAGATTATATTAAAAACCACGAGGAGTCCGATCTTGCAAAGCTGGCTTTTTCAGGTGCCCCTAACCCCGACTGGCCCTTTCCTTTAATTCTCGAGCAAATCAAATTACGTAGAAAAGCTAAAATAAAACTTCCCGAGTTTCATGATGTTGAGGGCTATATTTTTATCTCGCAGGATTTATTGGAGCAGGCTTCCAGCCAAGCGTGCGCCCTATATAAGGCTTCTTTGCTGGGTGGGGGTACTTTCTGTGATTTAACGGCAGGGCACGGCATTGATTCCTATTATATTGCGCAGCATTTTAAAAAATCGTCTTTTATCGAACGTGACTCGGATGCTGCAGAAATCTTGCAGCATAACTTTGATATTCTTGTAAAACATGGAAAACTGAATTGTGATGTCACTGTCCAGAGTGCCTTTGCAGAAGATGTTTTAGAAAATCTGGAGCTGGTTGATTGCCTATATCTTGACCCGCAAAGACGGGCAGATTCTAAAAAAGGCATATTTGATTTAAGTATGACCTCTCCGAATGTTCTTTCATTGTTACCTTTGATTCAGAAAAAGTGTAAAAAGTTTTTGCTTAAAACCTCCCCATTTCTTGATATTCCTAAATCAATCAATGACTTAAAATATGTAAGCCAAGTGCACATCATACAATATCAGGGAGATTGTAAGGAAGTGCTATACTTATTGGATTTTGAAACAGATACTGCATCTGATCAGGTTGATATTGTCGCTGTTGATATTGATAATCTGGGGAATATTAAAAAAAGTTTTAGGTATACGCTTGCAGAAGAGCGCGATTCATTCTCCGAGTTTTCAATGCCGCTTCAATATATCTATGAGGCTGGGCCAGCTTTTATGAAAGCCGGAGGGTATAAATTACTTGCTGAACGCTTTAATCTAAAGAAACTCCATAGCCAGACCCATCTCTATACGTCGGATGATGTATGCCAGGAATTTCCGGGTAAATTTTATAAAGTTGAAGATATAAGGCCAGTTCAGTCTAAAGCACTGACCATTCGTAAGGCGGATTTAGCAATTCGAAATTTTCCTGAAAGCGTAGAGATTTTGCGCAAAAAGCTTAAGATCAAGGACGGTGGTCAGCACAGAATCTATGCCTGTACAGTGATGGATAATACAAAAAAACTTGTTATTTGCACGAAAGATTAGCGTATTGCTGCAAAACTTCTCCCGCCAAATAAACTGACCCCGCAACAAGAATGCGAGAAGGACTTGATTGCCTCAAAATATCTTCGATAGCGTGTGATGCGCTGTCATATGTTGTTATTGCAGAAAAACCATCCAAAGACTGTTTGTAGGATGCCAAATTTTTTGAATTTGGTTCATGATTAATGGGCACTATGCTTAATCTATCAATATTCGGCAATAGGGGCTGAAGAAAAGCCGCATCATTTTTAGTATTGAGCATCCCTATTATAAGATGAATTGGGCTATCACTATCTCGTCGCCAGATCTGCAATTCTTTGGCCAAAGCTAGTCCTGCGCTATCGTTATGTCCACAATCAACCCAGATTTCATGGTTGTTAATTGTTGCTATATGCTCTAAACGCCCCCGCCAATTTATATTTTGCAGTCCTTTGGACATTTGCTCCTGTGTGACATAAAATTTATCTTGTGCAATATGTATTGCAGCAAGAGCAGCCCCTGCATTGTGAATTTGGTGTTCCCCCAATAGGGATGGAAGGGGAAGTGTTTTCTCCTGACCGTTAAAAGTAAAAACCATTTCTTTATCTTCTATTCGAGAGGACCAGTCTCTTTTATATGTATATGAATGCTTCCCTTTTTGCTGCAGTATTTTTGTAACGCATTCTTCATTCTGATACCCAATTATGACTGGTGTCTCTAATCTTATTATTCCGGCCTTTTCTTCGGCTATCTTTTCAATTGTATCTCCCAAAAATTCAGTATGATCCAAAGATATCCGGCTTATAATGCTAATCAGAGGATTTTCAATGATATTGGTGCAATCCAGCCTTCCGCCCATACCGACTTCAAGCAATAATAAATCAGCAGGATTTTCCGAGAATGCCTTAAAGGCAATGGCGGTCAATATTTCAAAAAAAGAAAGCCTGTCATTTCCAATATGATATAAACACTCATCAATGAGAGAATTCAGCATATCATCTGTAATCGGTTTTCCTGCTAAAGTGATGCGTTCATTGATATGTATGAGGTGGGGGGATGTATAAGTATGAACTTTATAGCCAGCTTCCTCGTAAATAGCTCTGAGCATAGCAATAATCGAACCCTTACCATTTGTCCCTGCAACATGAATAATAGGTGGCAAAATTTTGTGCGGGTTTCCTAACGCCTTAAGAAGACAAAAATATCCAGCTTGATTCCAATTGACTTTGGAACCAGTGCGCAAAGAATAAAGGTATTCCAGCTTTTCTTGTAATGAAGAGTTTTCGTGTTTCAGATCACTAATGTGCATGAGGGGAGTTACCCCTTTTTTTGTTATTATCTTTATATATTTTGGCACCTGTAACATCTTCAGAGTTTTGTTTCAGGTTTTCTATAGCCTTTTGTGCGGCTTTAATTTGCTGCTGCGCCTTTGATGCCTGTTTTAGGGCCTTCTCTTCCTTAGAGGCATTTTCTTCACTCTTTGGTTTATCAGCATTTATATTATTTTTCGAAGAAGCCCCATTGCCTGAAGGGATCTTTTTAAGAGGCCTTTTCATTAAAATACTTAAAGCAGTCGAAAGCGTATCTTTCATCTCTCTACGAGTCGCAACTATATCGACCATACCGTGTTCAAGAAGGTATTCAGCAGTCTGAAAATTACTAGGTAAAGTTTCGCGTACTGTTTCCTCAATTACGCGTCGTCCCGCAAAGCCAATTTGTGCACCTGGCTCTGCAATATGAATATCTCCAAGCATTGCAAAAGAAGCACTTACACCGCCTGTGGTCGGATCTGTAAGAATTACAACATAAGGAAGTTTTTGTTCCTTAACCATTTCAACAGCAATAATGCTGCGCGGCATTTGCATAAGTGAAAGCATACCTTCTTGCATTCGTGCCCCACCAGAAGCCGGAATTGTTATAAAAGCAGCCTTTTTCTCTATAGCAACCTCTGAGGCTTTAACAAGGGCTTCACCCACAGCTACTCCCATTGACCCTCCCATATAGCGGAAATTAAAGGCCGCAATCACAGCAGGAATGCCGTTAATCGTTCCATAAGCTACAGTTATAGCCTCTTTCAATCCTGTTTTTGATTGTGCTTCTTTAATGCGATCAGAATATTTTTTACGATCTTTAAATTTCAAAGGATCAGCTGCAACAGAAGGTAACTCTATTTTTTCATATTCACCATTATCAAATAGAAGCTCAAGTCTATCAGCTACACTAAGGCGCAAATGGTGATTGCAATGATAGCAGACATTAAGGTTGTCTTTTAAATCCCTATGAAACAGCATAGCTTCGCAAGAGGAGCATTTTTGCCAGAGATTATCCGGGACTTCTTTTTGCTCACTTACAAAAGAACGTATGCGTGGCGGCAAAAGATTTGATAACCAATTCATGTGACAATCCGTAATTGTTAATTTGCAAGTGTAAATGTGTCGCAGAAATAGGGATAAAAGTCAAGTGAAAGCCGTTATTTTAAGGCAGAAGATAGGGACTTTACAAAATCTCCGACCAACCCTAATTTACTCTTATCTTCTTGTAATAAAGCTATTTTTTCAACAATTGATGAGCCAACAACAATCCCGTCAGCCAATCCGGACATAGTTTTGGCGTCATCAGGTGTTTTAATGCCAAAGCCTATAACCACGGGAAGATCGGTCTGAGATTTTATCTGTGTAATATGTGGTTTTAAAGCATTCGGGTCCGGTTTGGCTGCGCCTGTAACTCCTGTAATAGAAACATAATACAAAAATCCACTGGCGCCCTCCAAAACCTTGGGCAGGCGCCTTTCATCCGTTGTAGGTGTAATCAATCGTATAATATCCAGATTATTGTCCTTGGCATGGTCACGAAGAATACAATCTTCTTCAGGAGGTAAATCAACAATAATAAGTCCGTCAACACCTGCTTTATTGGCTGCCTTAGCAAATTTTTCCATACCAAAAGCAAATAAAGGATTAGCGTATCCCATTAGAATAATAGGCGTTTTAGTGTCAGTCTTTCTGAACTTAGTAACCATTTCAAGTGTATGACGGAGTGTCATTCCAGCTTTCAAAGCACGTAAGCCTGCCTTTTGAATCGTTACACCATCGGCCGCAGGATCGGTAAAAGGCATGCCAATTTCTATAATATCCGCACCGTTTTCCGGCAGAGATTTCAATACTTCAAAGCTTGTTTCAAGATCAGGATCACCGGACATGATAAAGGTAATAAGGGCGGCGCGCCCTTCTTTTCTAAGCGCTGCAAATTTTTGTTCAATTCTGCTCATTTTATATTTACCCCCACAGCTACTAGAACTTCATGGACACCTTCCTCGAAAAAGCGTTGTCCATAAACCTCAAAGTCAGTTTTAAAGCTGCGATCCAGATCGCTCTGCCAGATTGCTGTCCATGTCTCTGTCAGAGCTTTAGGCTGCTCACCGGCAGCGCTCATCAGAGCATAAGATCCATTTTGAACTGATACATGTTTTAGGGTGCCGAGATTATTGCCATCATTCACCCACTTTTCTTTCATACGATAGCCAAGTGTCAAACGATAAGATTTTGTATGATCTCCTTCATAATTGGAATAGACCGCGTAGATCACATCATCAAGGCGCTCTGGCAGATGATGTGCAATTTGCATTTGAAAAAAATCCTGCCAGAGCTGATTAATCTCTTCGGCGGCGCCATCAGCGCCGCTTGTAATAAGCCTAGACAACCCTACAACATCAAAGCCATCTAATTCTTCAAGCCCTGCCTTAACTTCGTAATCCTGTGATGCTGCTTGTGCACTCATAGATCAACACCCAGTTTTTTAGCTACAGTGAAAATATCCTTATCGCCTCGTCCGCATAAGTTCATAACGATTATATGATCTTTGGGTAATTCCGGTGCTATTTTGGTTAAATGTGCAAAAGCATGGGATGGCTCAAGCGCTGGAATAATACCCTCTAATTTTGAGCAAAGCTGAAATGCAGCAAGAGCTTCGTCATCTGTTACGCTGACATATTGCACGCGCTTTTGGTCAAATAACCATGCATGCTCCGGACCGATGCCTGGATAATCTAATCCGGCGGAAATAGAATGTGCTTCCTGAATTTGCCCGTCTTCATCTTGTAGGAAATAGCTTTGCATGCCGTGCAAAATACCGGGTGTGCCACCAGATAAGCTTGCAGCATGCTGATTTGTATCTACGCCCATGCCGCCAGCCTCTACGCCAATCATTTTTACATCTGGATCATCAAGAAAAGGGTGGAATAACCCCATAGCGTTTGATCCACCGCCAATTGCTGCAATCAAGGTATCAGGCAAACGTCCTTCACGCTCATCCATTTGTTCTCGCACCTCACGGCCAATCACAGATTGAAACTCGCGCACCATCGTTGGAAAAGGGTGCGGGCCGGCCACAGTTCCGATTAAATAATACGTATTATGCACATTGGTTACCCAATCACGCATGGCCTCATTCATAGCATCTTTCAGCGATGCGGAGCCAGCCGTTACAGGGATGACTTCTGCGCCGAGTAATTTCATACGAAAGACATTTGGGGCCTGACGTTCAACATCTTTGGCGCCCATAAACACTGTGCAGGGTAGATCAAATAGGGCACAGACTGTAGCAGTAGCTACACCGTGCTGACCGGCTCCGGTTTCTGCAATAATCCGGGTTTTACCCATACGCTTGGCAAGGAGAACTTGTCCGATGCAGTGGTTAATTTTATGAGCGCCTGTGTGATTCAGCTCATCACGCTTGAAATAAATTTTTGCGCCTCCGAAATGCTCCGTCGTTTTTTTTGCAAAATAGAGTGGAGAAGGGCGCCCAATATAATGTTTGGCCAGTTCATGAAATTCTGTCCAGAAGGTAAGATCATCTTTGGCGGCATTCCATGCTTCTTCGACTGAAAGGATCAGAGGCATCAAAGTTTCAGCAACATAGCGCCCGCCATATGGACCGAAATGCCCCCGTTCATCGGGTTGGTTGCTATAGGAATTTGGTGTTTTATTCTTGCTCATGCAAGGCGTTATAGCGGTTTTTGAAAGGATGTGGAAGAGACTTTACACTTAAATTTATATAGCTGTATGATTCTTTACAGTTGCAATGAACTTTTTGATCTTTTTCACATCCTTCACTCCGCGCGCGCTTTCCACACCGGAAGACACATCAACCGCGTCAGGGGAAAGAATGGATAAGGCTTCACTCACATTTTCAGGCGTTAGCCCGCCAGAGAGCATCCAAGGTTTTGAAAAGCTTTTGCCTTTCATCAAACCCCAATCAAAGCTCTGCCCTGTCCCGCCGGGAAGATCAGCATTGATCGGTTTAGCATCAAAGAGTAACCAATCAATATAAGGTTCAAAGGCACGAGATTTTTCAATATCGGAAGCATCCCGCACAGGAAAAGCCTTGATAATAGGCATATGATGTTTGTTTTTAATCGTCTGAACATGATCTATATCCTCATTTCCATGAAGCTGGATCATATCAAGAGGCACTTTGCCTAAAACACTCTCAAGCTGCTCGTCCGTTGGATCAACAAATAAGCCGACACTGCGGAGCCCTGTAGGGATTTGAAGTGCTAATTCCTTGGCAGTATCAATTTCTATGTACCGCGGGGAGGATGGATAAAACACAAAGCCGACAAAATCCGCACCCGCCTCAATGCAGGTTCTCAAAGCTTCCGGTGTCTTTATGCCGCAGATTTTAATTTTGGTCATGATAATAGATCATCCAAAATATCCTGTGCGGCTTTCGCCGGATCATCGGCCTGTGTGATAGGGCGGCCAATGACAAGATGTGTGGCTCCTGCGTCAAGTGCATCTTGTGGGCTCATCACACGTTTTTGATCGCCTGCTTCTGTTCCTGCGGGTCTAATACCGGGAACCATCAGAACAAAATCATCGCCGCATAAGTTGCGCAACGTTTCGATTTCATGACCGGAACAAACTACGCCGTCCAGTCCTACGTCCTGAGTTAAAAGCGCAAGTTTTTTAACGCTCTCTGAGAGAACAGAGCCAAAACACACTTCCTCAATCGCTCTGGCATCAAGGCTGGTCAGGATGGTGACAGCCAGTAATTTTGTACCCTTGCTGCAGGATTCTTTGGCGGCGATCATCATTTCTCGGCCGCCGGAAGCATGCACGTTCAAATAGGCTGGTTCAAAATTTGAACACATAGAGCGCACCGCTCCTGCAACTGTGTTGGGAATATCATGGTATTTTAGGTCAATAAAAAGCTGAGCATCTGGTGCGGCCTTTAACACAGCCTCTATGCCCTGGGGGCCAAATTTATTGAAGAACTCCAATCCTAGCTTTATTCCTCCAGTTACAGGTGCAATTTTCGAAGCCAGATCACAGGCACGATCCAGATCGGCAGTATCTATGGAACAATAAATAACCGGATTTGAAGCCATAATATTCTCCTGTTTTTAGAATCTGGAGGCAAGCGCAGGGGCCTTGGTTTCCTTAACTTCTCTTGTGGGCGGTACTACAAAGCGGTTTTCATTAAGTTCGCTAACGGTCTTTTCCAAAATTTTGATTTCTTTTCTGGCTTTACGGCGTTCACGTCTTATTTTGCCATCATTTAACCAGACAATAAACGCGCCGAATACAAAGCCAAGTGCTAATGAACCGAGCATAACCGCATAGACCGGCAAAGAGATAAGCTGAGTTTCATCAAGAGGATTAAAATAAATATCTATAGGCTGACGGTTGATAACGGCAAACGCGGTAATAACTACAGTAAACGCAAAGCCTATAATCCAGCGCAAAAAAGCCATTATGTATTAGTCGTTGAGTTTTTCACGCAACGCCTTTCCTGTCTTAAAAAATGGCAAACGTTTAGCTTCAACCTGAACAGAAGCCCCGGTACGTGGATTGCGGCCTAAACGAGCCTCGCGTTCTTTGACAGAAAAAGCTCCGAATCCACGGAGTTCAACACGATCCCCCCGAACCAGCGCGTCGGATATCTCATCAAAAACTGTTTCAACAATTTTTTCAACATCACGCAAGTACAGGTGAGGATTTAAATCAGCTAAGCGCTGTATTAATTCTGATTTCGTCATAACGAAAAAACCTTTCGTATCAATATACTTTTAATCTTTGAAGTAAAGTAAGATTGCCTCAAATTATAGGTGCTAGTCAAGCAAAACCCATTGATAAAAAAAGAATATTTCACTTATGTATAAAAAAACTGCCGAAAAAATTTCCGGCAGTTTTTAATTCTAGTGTGTATAAGAAAAATTATTTCTTATCTTTTTCTTCCAAAGCAGCACCAAGGATATCCCCAAGTGATGCACCGCTTTCGGTTGAACCGAAATTTTTCATCGCTTGCTTGTCTTCATCAATCTCATAGGCCTTGATTGACAAGGTTGCACTACGTGATTTTTTGTTAACGCTAATGACTTTTGCATCGACTTTTTCGCCAACGGCAAAACGGTCCGGGCGTTGTTCTGAACGCTCACGGGAAAGCTCAGCCTTTTTGATCGTTCCGGTTACATTCTCACCTATGGATACTTCAACAGATCCATCTTTGATTTCTGTAATCGTACACGTCACGACTGCTCCTTTTACAACGCCATCCAAATCACCTTTATATGGGTCATCTGTCAGTTGCTTGATTCCAAGAGCAACGCGTTCACGTTCAGGATCCACTTCGAGTACTTTGGCTTTAACCTTGTCACCTTTCTTGAAACCTTTGAGAGCATCTTCACTTTGATCTTCCCATGAAATGTCAGATAGGTGGATCATACCGTCAATATCATCATTGAGACCGACAAACAGGCCGAACTCGGTAATATTGCGAATTTCACCTTCGATTTCATCGCCTGTTTTAAAGTCTTTAGCGACGGCTTCCCAAGGATTATCCTGACATTGCTTCATGCCAAGTGAAATACGGCGTTTTTCCATATCGAAATCAAGAACAACAACTTCAACTTCCTGTGAGGTTGAGACTATTTTTCCAGGATGGGCATTTTTCTTGGTCCATGACATTTCTGAAACATGAACAAGACCTTCGATACCATCTTCCAATTCAACAAAGGCGCCATAATCAGTAATATTGCTGATACGCCCTTTGAATTTCTCACCTTTCGCATATTTGCTTTCGGCTTCTGACCATGGATCTTCGTTCAGTTGTTTCATGCCCAGAGAAATACGCTGGTTTTCCTCATTAAAGCGAATGATTTGAACTTCAACAGTCTGACCAACGTGCAAAACTTCTGATGGGTGATTAATGCGCTTCCACGAAATATCTGTAACGTGAAGCAGACCATCCAGACCACCAAGATCAACGAACGCTCCGTAATCGGTGATGTTCTTAACCACACCTTCAAGAATCTGA
>JAOUOR010000111.1 GCA_029880245.1 Alphaproteobacteria bacterium | reverse complement strand
CAGCTGTAGATATGGTTTGATTATCTGTACTCATAGTAACCCTCACATGGATTTGGCTTTTTCAATAGCCCGCCTAAAAGATATTGGATCCTCAATAGACGGCAAAAGAACTTCACCCACCCCCATACCACGCACCATAATTCGTCCAAAATTGAATATACGGCCTAATATTGTTTGCAGCACATTAACACCTTCAATGCGGTCAATATTAATTTCCCCTACATGCCGTGCTATCAATCCACGCTTATAAACCAGCCTGTTACTTGTTATCGCTATCTCAGTTGTTGCTTTCACAACCATCATCTGGGCAAAGCGCATAAGCCCAAAAATAAAGACAAGAAATGAAAAAATCCTGATAACCGGATGCAAATGCTGAATTGATCCTATCGCCGATGCATTAGTAGGTAATTTCCCGATAACCCCGTATGCATAGGTTGCAATTACGATAACAAGAATTGCTCCTACCAAGCCCCAGAAAATAGAAAGAAAGGCGCTAACAGTGTACATCCAATGAAATTTCCCGATGTGAACAAGCTCTTCATCAGGCCCCAAGGATTGCTGAACATATAACATGGTGAAAATATCCTAGTAAATTATATACACAAGTTATCTTAATAAAGCCCGGATTTTATCACCACACTCCAAAAGATACTTATATATTACATTTCCTGACCTCATACCGCAAGAATGAAAGGTCTTCTAATAAATTTTTCTACACAACTAGCATCTAGTCACCAAAAGAAATTCCCAGCGCACGCGCTGTGTGCACTAGCACTCCCTTCGGATCGACAGTAAAACATTTCTTAACTGCGTCTTCTATGGCTACATCCGTAATGTTACGATTTTTCCAGGCTACCATACGTCCAAACTTCCCTTCGGCGATTAACTCCACAGCCTTCACCCCCATAGCCGAGGCCAGCAATCTATCTGTATGATCCGGATCGACACCTCGCTGCACATGACCGAGAACAGTTGCTCGCGCTTCTGAATGGGTCAATTCCGCAAGCTTTACGCCAAGATAATCGGCAATCCCCCCATAGCGTGTTTCGCCGCCATGATAGACAACCTGATGTTTTTGGCCATCCGGCGTTTTGACAGCTTCAGAAACGATAATAAGTGAAAAATTCCTGCCCCCCTCCTTCACAGAAATAATTTTTTTAGCAATATTTTCTATTTTGTAAGGGATTTCAGGAATTAAAATAACATCTGCCCCCCCTGCTATGCCCGCATGAAGAGCTATATGACCGGCATCACGCCCCATAACTTCAAGCAACATTATCCGGTCGTGGCTCGCCGCCGTTGGCTGCAGCCTGTCAAGTGCCTCGGTTGCCACAGCCACAGCCGAATTAAATCCTACAGACATATCGGTAAGGCTCACATCGTTATCAATAGTTTTAGGTACACCAATGAAATTAAGCCCGCCTTGCTTGGCCAGACGATTTAATATCTCAAAACTTCCATCACCCCCTATCCCTATCAGGCATTCAACGTCAAGTGTCTTTAGCGTATTAATCAACTCATCAGAACGGTCCTTTTTATCGCCATCAGGCATAGGATAAGAAAATGGATTGCGTGAATTTGTTGTCCCAAGGATAGTCCCCCCCCGCCGCATAATATATCCGTCAAAATCAGAGGGTTTAAGAATCCTATAGCGCGGCGGATCATCGAGAAGACCTGCTGTGCCATTTTCTATTCCAAGAATTTCCCAGCCTAAGCTATCAGCCCGAAGAACAGCCGCACGCATAACTGCGTTCAATCCTGCGCAGTCACCTCCGCTTGTTAAAATGGCAATACGTTTTGACATAAACTCCCCGTAGCATCTGTGTACAATAAAACTAAATGGTCAGAGCTATTGTAAAGCAAGAATAGGTTTTTTGCATAGCATCATTTTTATCTTATCAAGTATATAAATTTATGTTAAAATACCCTTCTAACAAATTAAAATATTTACTGTTCGGGACATGCAAGAAGATCAGGAAGAACTTAAATTGAAACTCGCAGAATATCAGAGCGAGCATCAGGCGCTTAACGATGTCATTGAGCGCACGCTTGATGGTGACGCTCCTGTGAATTTATTTCATATACAACAGCTCAAGAAGAAGAAATTATGGCTCAAAGACATGATTCAAAAGATGGAAAGTGCTTTGATTGACGATATAATTGCCTAACGACTCTAATAAACCGATTGCCATAGCTCTCCCTTTTTTTTATAAACTAGTATGACTTACGAAGATCCAAATCCTCTCGTTTCAATTATAATGGGGTCCCGTTCAGATTGGGAAACGATGAAAGAAGCACATGATATTCTCCATATGATGAATATCCCTCATGAATGTAAAGTAGTTTCAGCGCATAGAACGCCTGAGCGAATGTTCTCTTATGCTCAGGAACTTGAAAACTCTTCTGTTCAAATTGTTATTGCAGGCGCCGGAGGGGCAGCACATCTCCCCGGTATGGTTGCCAGCCTGACACATCGCCCCGTTCTTGGCGTCCCAGTAGAAAGCAAAGCCCTGCAAGGCATGGATAGTCTTCTTTCTATTGCCCAAATGCCCGGCGGTATCCCTGTTGGCACATTAGCCATAGGAAAAGCAGGTGCAAAAAATGCAGCAATATTAGCGGCCTCTATTCTTGCGCTTAACGATAAGACAATAGAAAAAGCTCTGATAGATTTCAGAAAGGAGCAAACGGAAGGCGTAAAACTTACGCCGGCGGATTGATAATGACTCTTGCGCCTAACGACATAACTCTTGGAATTCTTGGTGGTGGACAATTGGGCCGAATGAGTGCCATGGCCGCCTCGCGCTTGGGAATTAGGGCCGTCATTTTCACGGAGGATGAAAATAGTCCCGCCTCTCATGTCGCGTATAAAACTATCGTAGCTCAATATGATGATGAAAAGGCTCTTGATACGTTTAGAGAATTAGTTGATGTCATAACTTACGAATTTGAAAATATTCCAGTTGAGACAATCCATTATCTTGAGAGTAACGGCATGAAAGTCCTTCCGGATAAATCTTTGCTGGATGTTTCACAAAATCGAATAAAGGAAAAACAATTCCTCAATGATATTGGTATCAGCACAGCCAAATGGAAAAAAATAGAAAAACAAGAAGATTTGTGGAGCGTAGGATTTCAGGATTTCATAATAAAAACAACACGTTTTGGTTATGATGGAAAGGGACAGATTGCAAGCTCTTTAGGTGAATCTAAGGCCTGTAAAAATCTTGAAGAGTTTTTTAAAACGCATATAGACAATGAATTAATTCTTGAAGAGAAAATAGACTTCACCGAGGAGATATCCGTCATTATTGCTAGAGACCAAAACGGAAACACATCTATTTACGGTCCAATGCAAAATATTCATAAAAATCACATCTTGCACAAAACAATTTTTCCGGCAAAATTGGGTGCGGATATAACAAAAAAAGCCCATGAGATTTCTAAAAAAATTGCAGATAAAATTAATCTTAT
>JAOUOR010000010.1 GCA_029880245.1 Alphaproteobacteria bacterium | reverse complement strand
AACAATTTCGTGAATTTTACAATATAAGGTAATGGTAGCGGTGGAGAGATTTGAACTCCCGACACAAGGATTATGATTCCTCTGCTCTAACCCCTGAGCTACACCGCCGCGATAAAGGGTTTAAGTGTTTTACGGCGTATGCATTAAACTGTCAAGAAGACAAAACTCAAAAAAACGCACCTAAAAACGGTGCGTCATTTGATCTTATTAAAGACAGAGCAGAGACCACTACCCCGCAGATTCTTTCGCATATTTCTCGGCCTGTTCATCAAGCAAAGCCTTATCTTTCAAGATACGATTACGCGTAGCAGCCTGATAAGCCAATTGCGCATGTTCCTGACAATAAGGCAGGCCTGCAAGAGATTCCGCCCCACAAAACCCAAAATCATCCTCTTTAGGATCACCCTCCGGCCAGCGACAGGCCCTCGGCTTTAAATCCATCAAACTATATAATTTTTCAGGACGGGCTCTGGTAACAGTTTTCAATTTCTTTTCCAAAACTTCCACCGGAGATATATGCGTAACCTTGGACGATCGTGAAACGTTATTATTGGCTTCTGACGAAGTCTTAAGAACCACTTTCTTGGTATTTTGCTGAATAGGCGAAATACGGCTGGACAGCTTCAGCCTGTGAGCCTTTCCGATCACGGCATTACGTGTAACACCACCAAGATCTTTGGCAATTTCGGCTGCTGTACGTCCCTCTCCCCAGAGTTTCTTTAGCAAAGCAACGCGTTCATCTGTCCAACTCATATAGGCCTCCCGTAGATATAGACACAAAGCCAAAAACCAAATAACCATTTGATTTTATTGACTAATTTTCTTTAATTTAACTGATAGGTTCAATGTACCAGTTAAAACCCGCTACTGCCAATGCGAAAAAAAATAAAAAAATCTTTTATCCACACCGTTACAGTTACCACTCAGAGTTCTAACCCGAAAAGCGCATATATCTCAGGTCTTTCAGTCCAGTTCTCTTGAACACGCACATGAAGTTTTAAGTGAACCTTACGATCTAATAAGGCTTGTAACTCCATTCTTGCGGCTTGACCGATTTCTTTTATCTTACTGCCTTTTTTTCCCAATACAATAGATTTCTGACTCGATTTTTGAACTGTAAGAATTTGCATTATTTTTACATCACCATTGTCAAATTCTTCCCAATCTTCCGTCTGAACAAATATCGAATAAGGCAATTCCTTGTGTAACAAATCATACACTTTCTCACGTGTAATTTCCGCCGCCCAAAGACGCATCGGCATATCTGTAATCTGATCTTCGGGAAATATCCATTCCTGCTCGGGCAATTTTTCTGCAAGAAAAGCTTTTAAATCCCCTACACCACTATTTTTCAGCGCAGAAATCATAAAGCAAGCCTTGTAATCGGCACCTTCATTAAGATCTTGTGACAGCTTCAAAAGTTTATCTTTGGATATCTTATCTATTTTATTAAGAACCAGAATAACCATTTCATGATCTTTAATCTGGGCCTGAATAGCCTTGGCTTCTTCCACAGCGTTCGCTTTGGCGGCATCAACAAGATGAATAATAATATCCGTACCTTCTATACTGGATAGCGCCGCTGAAACCATTGATTTTTCAAGTGTTTTTTTTGGGCTGAACACACCAGGCGTATCAATCATAACTATTTGGTTATTCTCGTGCAAAGCAAGACCAAGAATGCGGGTACGTGTTGTTTGCACTTTTCGTGACACAATTGAAACTTTTTGCCCGACAAGCGCATTAACAAGTGTTGATTTTCCTGCATTTGGAAGCCCCAGCACACTCACAAACCCACATCTCGTTTTTTGAGAATTCATTGTGATATGCCTAAAACTGCTAGAGCCAACAAAGCCGCTTCTTTTTCAGCTTCAGATCTTGACCGACCTTCCGCCGTAATATCTTCATAACCTTCAATCGAAAGTAAAATTTTAAATATTGGCGCATGGTGAGGGCCGGTTTGCTCAACAATATCATATTTGGGAAGCGCCAATCCTCTGCCTTGCGCCCATTCCTGCAGTGTTGTCTTTGGATGCTGAGGCGGACTTTTCATAGTATACAAAATATCTGACCATATTTTACTGATAAAATCCTTACAGACTTTTAGCCCACCATCCAGATACAAAGCTCCAATCAAAGCCTCAAATACATCCGCCAGAATATTTTCATTCGAAGCACCGCCAGAATCCCGTTCATTATCGGATAAAATCACAAAATCGCTAAGTTCAATTTTTGGTGATAAATTTGAAAGCGTCTCACCTTGCACTAACGCAGCCAGACGCTTTGCCAAATGTCCTTCCGGTTCTTCCGGAAATTTTAGAAATAACAGCTCAGCTATAACAAGCCCTAAAACTCTGTCTCCTAAAAATTCCAATCTTTCATAATTGACAGGATCACCTGAGCTGGAATGGGTTAGTGCCGTTTTAATCAGGCTTTTATCCTGAAAAGAATAGCCAATAATGTCTTCTAATGCACTAAAATCTCTGGCCATATTAATGTTCCGAAGCCATAGCTTTCGTTGTCATCCCTACTCTGCCACTATCGCCCGCGGCTTTTTTGTTTTCCGTTGACCTTTCCGGATCTATATCCATAAACATACGATCATAGCGGATGCTCCATGGCCACTTCCAGAACTCAAACAAGTGTGCATATCCGTTTGTAGAAAAAAACAAGAAATCCGCTCTTCCAACAATATTTTCAAAAGGCACAGGACCCACAGCCTCAGCAACACGACTATCTCTGGAGTTATCACGATTATCACCCATCATGAAGTAATGCCCTTGCGGGACTGTATAAATATCAGTCTGGTCGAGATCACCAAAATCACTAACTTCGTAAATGCGATGTTTTATCCCCCCTGGTAACGTTTCGATATATTCATCAATTTCGACAGATTTTCCAATGTCATTTATAACTTTCTCACGCTTGATAAATTCACGCGGAATCATTTCACCGTTAATATAAAGCCGGCCTTTTCTGACCTGAATAGTTTCACCCGGTAATCCAACAAGCCGCTTTATAAAGTTAGTATTCGTATCAGTCGGCAAGCGAAAAACAATCACATCCCCACGCTTAGGCTCTTCTGACCAAATACGCCCTTCAATCGGGGCAATACCGAATGGAAAAGAAAAACGGCTATACCCATAAGCAGGCTTATTGACGAAAAGATAGTCTCCAACAAGCAATGTTGGCTTCATAGAACCGGAAGGGATATTAAATGGCTCGAGAAAAACCGAACGGATTAAAAGAGCCAGCGCAATCGCCCAAAGCGCTGTTTTAACAAACTCGCCCATTTCCTCTTTGGCCGTTAATGGTGCTGGAATCTGCTCAGCCGATTTTTCATCTTTATTCATTTTATGTTCTGTAGTGTTCTTCGACATATCCAATGAATTAGCGTAAATCTCGGCATAATGCTAGTAGAGAATAATGTTTATAGTGCTTCTATAACAACAAAAGCTTGAGCCATTGGCGGCTCATCACTCAAGCTCAAGTGTAAAACAGCCTTCTTGCCCTTTGGTGTAATCGCCACAAGCTGCTCCAGAGCACCTCCGGAAAGCTCCAGAAAAGGCCGTCCCTCTTCATTCTCAACAACCCCGATATCCTTTAATACTATATTCTTGGCAAAGCCCGTACCCAAAGCCTTGGCGCAAGCTTCTTTGGCAGCAAAACGCTTGGCATAGACATCATGCTGTGTCCCTGCAGACTCACGTCTTTTAGCTTTTTTTTGTTCATGCGGCGTAAAGCACCGCTCTATAAAACGCTCTCCATGCCTCTCAAAGGCCTTTTCTATGCGCCTTATATCAACAATATCATTGCCTATACCCAATATCATATTTTTTTTCGGTGCCTCTTTGGCATGATTGATTGTCCCGTAACCTCACTTTCAACACGTTTAAGACGTCTTATCTTAGCTTTCTTACGAGCAAGCTTGGCCGCTGAAACCAGACGATAAAACACATAATAACTAAGCGGCAGACTAATCAAACAAAGAAAATAACCACCCAGCATCCACGGCAAAAACAAGACAAGCGGATCGTTCCATGCCGTATCGAACAAAATCCATAAAGTCATATTATCGGGTAATTCTCCGGCACCTTTTATGCCAAAAACTCCAAAAAGAAATTCACCCATACTAAAGCCGGCCCACCAAAAAAACGGGAATGTCCACGGATTCCCGACAAATGTCCCGATCATGGCTGAAAAAATATTGCCGCGAAATACAAAAGCCAGCAATCCGGCTTGTAAAAAATGTGTGCCCAACAAAGGCGTAAAAGACACTGCCAGACCAAAAGCCAGACCAAGAGCAATTTTATGTGTAGAATCTGCAACGCGTATCAATCGATACTTTATATAATGAAAAGATCTCATCCAGCCCATAGACGGCCAGAAAAATTGCTGAATGTTTTGCATTTGCGTTAATGGTTCGCGTCTTTTGAACATTTTCTAACCTAAAACCCCTTGCCCGTTTTCGCCGGAGACTTTATACCAAATAAAACGGGAACGAAAAACAAAACTTTTTGGAAAACTGTGTATCAATAAAGAAAAGGCATTATGTGATGGATTTACTTAACCATATCGATATTATTCCTGACTTTCCGAAACCCGGTATCAACTTCTATGATATACAGTCACTTCTTAAAAAACCAGAAATTTGGGTGAAAATCACAGACACTCTTGCCGACCAAGCCAAAACAGCAAATGCCGATTTAATTTTAGGCATTGAATCCAGAGGCTTTTTAACCGGCCTACCTGTGGCTCAAAAGCTTGGACTTCCATTTGGTATGGTTCGTAAAAAAGGCAAATTACCAGGCAATACTATCGAACAAAGTTACGCACTGGAATATGGAACAGATACAATCGAAGTGCAAGAAAACCTGATTGAAAACGGCATGCGCATTGCTATTCTCGATGACCTGCTTGCCACAGGCGGGACCATGAAAGCCACAGGAGATCTCGTTCAAAAGGCCGGCGGAGAAGTAGTACTTGGCGCCTGCATCATTGAACTCCATGAACTCGGTGGCCGTGATCAATTTAATTTTCCGCTTGAAAGCCTATTTTCTGCGCCGTTAAATCCTTTTGCGACTGTGATGGCAGGTTAGTTAACTGTGGATTTCTTGTTATAAATACGCAGAAACCCTAAACGTTCGTAGATTCGCACGCTATCGTGATAGTCTAACCCTACTCATGAAGGCAGGAATATGGGCAAAAAAATCGCCTGTGTCTTAGTTATTGCTTTGTTATTGGTGCTGATTGTGCCTTACACAGCCCTAGCACAAAACATATCAATTGATATGGGGCAAGACGGCGATGCCACTGTCTCTGGACGAATTATTCAGCTGATCGCCCTGCTCACAGTTCTCTCTTTGGCGCCGTCAATTCTCATTATGATGACCTCATTCACCAGAATTGTTGTTGTCTTATCATTCCTGAGAACCGCCATCGGTGTACAACAAACCCCGCCCAACACCGTTATGATTTCTCTGGCCCTTTTCTTGACCTTTTTTATCATGGCCCCGACATTCAAGGCTGCTTATGACGAAGGTGTTCTCCCCTTAATCAATGAGCAAATAGATGAAATAGAGGCTTTCGAGGCCACAACTATCCCTTTCAAAAAATTTATGCTTAAATTTGCCAGAGATGAGGATCTGGCGCTTTTTGTTGAAATGAGTAAAACCGGCCCGTATGAAGAAGCCATGGATGTACCACTCCACATCGTTATACCCGCTTTTATGATCTCGGAGCTGCGCCGCGCCTTTGAAATAGGCTTTATGCTTTTCCTGCCGTTTTTAATTATCGACTTGGTCACGGCCTCAATTTTAATGTCTATGGGGATGATGATGCTTCCGCCTGTGACGGTTTCACTCCCTTTTAAGATTATCTTTTTTGTGATGGTCGATGGCTGGCATCTTATCGCCGGATCACTCATCCAAAGCTTCACCTATTCGGGCGGCGGGTAGTTTTTACCCACCCACTTCATCGCCATTTTTAAACTTGGTCAGGAAATCCTCAAACAAATTAACCTCGGAAACAATTGACATCAGGGTCTCACGATCAGCCAGAGTTGATTTTCGTCCGGGCCTTGTGACCAGATCAAACTGGTTTTTAAATTCGGTCTCCAGCATTGCCGAATAATATTTCTTACGCATATTCGCCAAAGCCACTTTATCACTCGCCAAATTAAGTGCTATAGACCTGTTCATTATCATCTCTGCGTGACGCTTGCTCAACGGGTCAGCCAAAGAAATGTTTTCTTCAATAATAACCTCGTTAAACGCATAAGCCGCATCATCCCAATATCCCTGCTGCCACGCTATTTCTGCAATAAGGCGGCTAACATCAGGGTCTGGATCCAGATTTTCAAGCAAAGCCAAAGCAAGATCGCCCTGCCTATCTTGCGAATACGCACGCGCTTTCATAAGAGCAATCTCTTTTAGCTTCCTCTCCTTATCCTTCATTTGTTTTGTATCCTGAATACCGCGCTCAGCTTTAGTAAGGCTTTGCATGGCATGATCCGGCCTCTTGGCCAAAAGCTCAATAGCAGCAAGCCTCATAGCCGCCTTAACCCTATTTTCACCACTCAAACGAAAATCAACCTGATGTTTGAGTAAATCACTTGCACGATCCAGCAAATCTGCCTTAACCATCTTCTCGGCCAGCTTCTGAACAACCTGACTCCCATCATCACCAGGCGGGGTAAGTTCACTAAATTTGTCGTATAGAGCAATTGCATCAAGCGCCGACATTTCCTTTAACTCTGCATCATCTAGGAACAAATGCGCAAATTCTTCCGTCATACTGGAAGCTATGCGCTCACCCAAAGCCGTATTTACCGCCAAAGACGATGCATCACGCATAATATTCAGCCCCTTAACGAAATTCTTGTCCTTGAAATAATACTGCCCCATCCAATAGAGAATCTGAGCTTCCAACTGATCGCCGCGCCATTCGTAACGCAAGGGCTCCAGCCGATCAATAACCTCTTTGGTATTAGCCTTGCCTTCATTAGACAATAAAATTGCCAAAGCCAGCCGTGCCTTTGTCCTGTACAAATCATCGGGATTTTTCTCCAGTGATGTCCATAACGAAATCGTTTCATCAACGTTCCCCCTCTGTCTAAAAGCCTCACCTTTTAGATATGTTACTGCAGCTTCCATCGGAGCAGACAGATCATGCTCTCCTATCATAGCCAAAATTTCTTCGGCTTTATTAACTTCCCCCGCGCGCAAATTTATCTCAGCAAGGCTCAAGCCTAGGCGCGATGTGATACTAACCGGATAGTCATGCAATACATTATAATTTGGGGGTAAAATATCCGCGGCCTGCTTCCAATCCCCAAGTTCGGCCAAAACAAAAGCCTTCCAATACTTGATTTCTTGATATTCATTGAGCGCCGGATGAGATAAATCCTGCAAGGCGATCACACTCTTCCACATAAATGCACGCGCTACGCCCCGCAAAGCCAGAAATTCGGGGGTACGCACAATTTCAGGAAAAATCTGGCGAGCATATTCCAAAAAGCCTAAGGCTTCAGCTCCACGGCCATAAGCCAGATGCATTTTCCCTAAAATCATAAGGTCTTCGACTTGCTCGAATTTTTTCTTACCCCCCATCGCTGCAAGAATTGAGTTTTTATTCTGGTTCAATTCTTCAAGACTGCTCTTTTGCCATAAAGAAAATTTGAAAATGGAAGGCGATTCTTCCTTATACTCTTCCTGCGGATTCTGGTTTAAATCAACCAGGGCATCCTTCTCCCCTTTTCCAATGGCCAAAGATAACAAAGAGTCGGGCATGATTGACAACCCGCCTTCACGATAGATTTTTATACCTTCCTCAACCTGTTCTACTATCAGATCATCGACTTTAGACCTTATAGCCAGTCCTGCATAAGATTTCAAAACATCGAAATCAACAAAGCTCCTTTCTTCCCCAAAGAAAGAAGAGGAATCACTGACTAAAACAATATGCAAGTCTTTACCCGTTGCACTATCTCTAAGCTTGATAACATCTATAATGTTTTCAAGTGGCCATAAAACATGACCCTTTCTAGCGCCGCCACCTGATGAAGCTCCTATGCGGATTGGCTCAACGCCCACCTCTTCCTTGATGTCATCTGATAATATCAAACGCCATAAAAGCTCACCTCCATTTCCCTTAGCTTTAAAACCTTTTGGCTTGGACACGGTATAAAGCGCTCCCTTAGAAATCTCGATCTTTTTGAAGTCACCAAACAGATATGCCGCAGGACTATTCAAACTCGGCGCTGTATGAAAACTATCATCATCCATCACAAACCAGAGTGTCTCATAATTTTCAAACATCGCCATATTAACAGCAGATGTTGAACTTACCGAAATTACGTGCTGGTTCTGATCAATAGCTTCTTCCAGAAACTGATTATGCTTTTCCTTTTTGTCCTCAGCCTCTTTTTTAGCTAATTGAGCAAGCTTTTCAGCCTCCTTTTCCTTTATCATTCTTTCCAGATCTTCAGGAATCAAAACAATTGCAGGCGGCACAGCCTTAGCTTTAGTCTCTACAGATTTGATTTCCTCTTCCTCTGGTTTCTTTTTCTCTTCTGTAGGTTTTTTGTCAGCTTCTGTTTGTTGAGGTATTTGAGCAACATCCGTCTTTTTAACGTCCGGCTTTTTCTCAACCACTACACGGTCTTCAGGGTTTTGGGGATTATAAACATCCAGAAAGACACGCGCTCCAGAGGCAAAAGCTCTTGCTTTGCTGCTATTAGGGATATCAAATGATATCGACAACGGCGCTTTGGACAAAACCTCATAGCCGAGAATATTTTTTAAGGTATTTGTTTCAATATCAACCGTCACATCAGAAGAAGTCTTAAATTTTAAACTAATTTTTCCACTCTGACTTTGATCTGTTTCAAAAGAGTCCTGATTTTGTAAATCAAAGATAATTCTTGAGTAACCGTCCCTGTCTTTACCACGCACAGAAGAGCCTTCCTGAGCATAAGCTGGCACAAGAAGTAAAAACGCAGTAACAAAAATGAAAATAAAAGAGGTGCCCCTTTTCATACGCAAAGCATGCCACAGCCATACTCTATAATCCAGAAGTTTGACCGCTAACTCCCTTTTTTTACGCTAAAATATAACGATTGATCTAAGGCATATTACCACTATCTTGCATAACGATAATATCCACACGGCGAGACAAAGCATAGCGCTCTTCTTGCGAAATACTATCCGGTAATTCATTATAAAGCCCACTTGACAGCCCGCGCACAACCACATCCTTACTATAGCCAACCTCATAGAGACTCGTCGCCACCGACATAGCACGTGCTAGTGATAACTCCCAATTGGTACTATAACCGCTTGCATTGCCGTTTATTGCACCAGGGTCAGTATGTCCAATAATTTCAATCCTGTTTTTTATACGGTCCAACACACCGGCAATTGAAAACAGCGCTTTTTTCCCCTCAAGTTTAACCTCAACAGAACCGCTATTAAACAGCAGCGCCGATGGCAGAGAAATAATCATACGTTTACCATGATTTGTTATTGTTACACCATCTACGTTCTCCTTTTTCACAATATCTGACACAAGCGTATTAAGATAATTCAAATTCAATGCCTTAGAGGTATCAACCTTGTCAATTTGTATAACATCTTGAGTTCCTGGATTATATGGCATGCGTTCCTTTTTGTTAAATTCGTTGCTAAGCGCCGTTGAAATTTCACTCCATTTATCTTCTTCCGGCACAGACATAGCATAAAGCAGCACAAAAAATGTCAGCATCAACGCCATAACATCTGTGAACGTAATAAGCCATAAAGGCACTTGGCTTTCCCCGGAACCTCTGCCTTTTACAACTGATTTTATTCCCGTTTTATGACTAGTGGAAACAATACTCATAACGGTACCTCGTTATCATTAACCTTTTCCTGCTCTTTCCTCTCATTATATTTTTCCGACACTGGGCTGTAAGGAACATAAGATCTAAAATACAGTGAAATATAGCCACTTTCACCATTCATCAATCCAGCGCTGATATATTGTTTTGGCAAACCATACTCTTCAAGTTTCGAGGTAAATCCAGCCGCCATCTTCAAATCTGTGTTTACTTGTCCAAGATTTTCTTGTTCGACATTATTGGGTTGATAAGGAACTTCAAGAATAATATCCGCCCGATAAGGCATATTACTTTTCTCCGCACGCAGTACAGTCACTAAGGTTTGCAAAAAAGACCCCTCATCGGCGTTAGAAAGCTTTGCCTGCTCGCTATTATCTAAACTCGGCATTTCTATCGCACGCCTGAAAGATTGCACTGGAACACGTATATGCATAACCGTACCAAGCCTGTTTTTAGTAGCCTGAATATTGGATATATGACCTTCAAACAACCCTTTGATATCAGAAAGAGTATCTCCCGATCCAACATTCATTATAATTGTCGGCTCGTCCGAAGGTCCTAAATCCTTTACGTTTTCCTCGTTAGAAAACGCCAGAGAAATACTTCGCATAACGGGCTGGGTTTTTGTTTCCTCATAACCTGAAACCGCGTTCATCACAATAAAGAATGAAAGCAACATAAGAAACAAAGATAATGAAAGAAACTGGTTCGCCATGTCTTCCTATCAAGCAAATGAAGTATTTTCACACATCATTTTACACTAAAAACCAGTACAAATCATATTTTTTGGAAGAAAAAAGAAGTTATTTGCGTCAAAACTCTAATCGTCAAATTCGGCCAGTAATTTATCAATATCTTCTTGTGAAATTGCATTTTCAGGAAGTTGAGGCCCATTGAGAAATTTTTCATCTCCCTGCCTCTCATCATCATCGTCTTCCGCTTCATCACGCAAAATAGGAATACGTTCACTCATTGTTGCGATAAGATTATCAACCTTATCTTCGATTTTTCTCAAAGTTTTCACAACACTTGTAATACGTTGACCTGTAATGTCCTGAAACGAACAAGCTTCATAAATTTTCATCACCTCAGCCACGATTGCGTCACTGCTCTCCCCGGCATCAGATGCCTTTTCCTGAATAATATCACAAGCATCCATAATTGTACTTGTCGCTTCAGCAGTAGCCGCTACAACAGCATCAAGTTCATCTGTAGCACCCGGAATATGTTTACCACTAATATCACTCGCCTTAAGTGAGCCTACTTGTTGACGCATTTCATCAATAATTGACTGAACATCAAGCAATTCTTTGTAGATTGCCTCACGCGAAACTTCCTCGGCCTTACTTACTTTTTCTAATACCGAATTTATGATACGGGCAACTTTTTCCTTATTACCCAGATAACCAGACCGTTGTTCTGCTATGTTACTCATGAACTAATACCCCTCAAGAACTATTACTTAAATTAAAAATCACCGATTACAGAGGAAATTTTTGTCTTCAGCGTTTCTGCATTAAATGGTTTAACAATATAGTTGTTAACGCCGGCTTTTTTCGCAGCAACAACATTTTCGGTTTTGCTTTCAGCCGTCACCATAATAAACGGTACATTTTTATAAGGTTTATCCGAAGAACGAATCTTCTGCAAAAGCTCGTATCCCGTCATCGGTTCCATATTCCAATCCGAAATAATAAGACCATAGTTTTTCTGCTGAACTTTTTCAAAAGCTGCAGTGCCATCAGTTGCTTCATCTATATTCTTAAATCCCAACTGCTTTAACAGGTTCTGGATAATACGAAGCATTGTCGTATAATCATCCACAATCAGCACATTCATGTTCATATCAACAGCCACTTTAAATATCTCCTCAAATTAAGACAGTGCAAAAAAACTTAAAAAACTCAGTAATAAATCAAAAAGACTAAGGCAGTATGCCAAAAAAATCTTAACAGAACGTAAGCAAAAAAGAAGGAAGGATGGAAAAAAAGTCTCCCAAACACCTTTTAATAATATACAATTTGAAAACAAAGTAAAGCTCTAGGAAGGGCAGAGTTCCAAAAGAATATCAGCTAATCACCTGAACCCTAAACACATTTTTATCTGATTTTGGGCAATTTATTCTGCTCAGCCAGCATAATTGTTACAGTTTTGGCGCGTTCAGGATTCATTGCTGCCAGAACAGGAGAAATTTTTCTCTCCGACATCCTGCCTATGACATCAACCAAAACATCCAGATCAAGCGTATCAAAAATACGAGCAGCATCCTTAGGTTTCATACCCTCGTATACTTTAACCAGACTATTAATCCGCTCTTCCTCTTTTTCTGATTGAAGCTGAAGTAAACTTTCTAATTCCTTCTTTAACTTTTCAAGCTCAAGATATTTCAGATCAAGCTCTTTGGCAGTCGCTTGTAACATAGCTTCTTTCACATGCAGCTGTTTTTCCTGCTCATCCAGTTTTTTGCGCCTGTCTGCCAGCTCCTTGTATAATTCAGTCTTAATATCCGCGAGATTAAAATCCGAATCAGATGCATCACGCCATTTTGGTTCCTCGGCATCGCTTTCTTTTACTGATTGATTTGTATCCTTATGCTCTTCTTCTTTATTTTTTTTCTCTTTATAATCTTTAGTTTCTGTTTTTTCGACATCTTCGGCAAAAGCTAAACCTGAAAATTCCGGGACACCAGTGACAACATCCACCAAACGTACCGCAAACGACATAAAAGCAATAAAAATTAAAATTGGTAATAGCTTCAATTGCCCTGTCATTACGATCGCCCTCCCCCGGCAGATCTTTTTTCTCTACCTTTCAACGCTTTGTATAATTCCTTTTCTGCCTCACTTTGCAATTCATCAGACATATCATCTGGGTAAATATCATGATCGCCCTCATAATCATGAACCGAATTGTCCTCATTGTCATGAATCATAAATGACGGCAAATCCTGATTATCCTCCCTCGCAAGAGACTTTCTTTTAGGTAAAGTTTCTTCATAAGATGATGAATCTCCTTCTCCGCTTATAATTTTTCTATTTTCTGAGGCCAGATTTTCCAGTCGATTTGCCATTGTCTCGCTAATTTGATTTATATCCTGAAGCTCCAAAGACAAGGCCTTGGCATTTTTAACCAAAGATTGCAGATTACCGGCTTCATTAGCACTGACTTCTTTAAGGTTTTTGATAGATTTCTCAGCTTGGTCAATAGACACGACAAGCCGTCCGATAACTTCATCAAAAGAATTTCTGTTTTTACGGAACTCATTCAAGCTATATGTCAATCGAAACGCATAAAAAATCATCACTGCCAGAAAAATAAGTATTAAAACATCAAGACCATAACTCAGTAACTCGAGATTCATTGTTTGTCATCCTCTTTGGGCTCAATATAATTTTCAATCTTCACTGCAATATAATCCTGCTTTTGCCCTACCGGCCCCTTAAACATAGGAAACTGCCCGCATCTGAGTTCCAAATGATCACTAATGAGCGTATTGAGCATTATTTGATCGCCAACTTTCCAATTAAGCATTGTTCCTAACGGCAAAGACACCTCACCAAGTACTGCCTGAAGCTGGACATCGGTTTTATAAAGCTCTTGTGTCAAGTGATTCTCCCAGATTGAGTCCCGTCCGAATTTTTCCCCCATAAACATCTGCAAGAGCAATTCGCGGATCGGCTCCAACGTCGCATAAGGAATAAGGATTTCCATGCGACCTCCACGTTCCCCCATATCAACACGCAACCTCGCCAGCACACAGGCATTACCGGTTTGCGTAATTGTTGCAAATCGGGGATTAGTCTCAAGACGATCAAGATTAAAGCTAACAGGAGAAAGAGGATCAAACGCCGAAGATAAATCACCAAGCGTTACATGAATCAAGCGCTCCACAAGTTTACTTTCGATTGTAGTATAAGGACGACCTTCTACGCGTATTGAGGCTGACCCCCTTCTGCCGCCCAAAAGCACATCAACAATAGAATAGATCAAAGCACTATCGGTCACCATCAAACCATTATCATCCCATTCCTCAGCCTTAAAAACAGAGATCATGGCAGGCAACGGGATAGAATTCATATAATCGCCAAAACGCACAGTCGAAACCTGATCCAGACTAACTTCCACATTATCACTCGTAAGGTTCCGCAAAGATGTAGACATAAGCCGGACAAGACGGTCAAAAACAATATCCAGCATCGGCAGACGCTCATAATTAACCATCGCCGAGTTAATAAGGGCCATAACGCCCGAAGTCTCGCCCCCACCATCATCCTCATCAAACCCCAAAAGGCTGTCGATCTCATCCTGATTAAGAATTCTGGCATCGGTCTCACCATTCTGACCGCCTTCGTCTTCCGCCTCCGCATCAGAATCACCGCCACCATCGTCATCGCCCCCGGCCATGGACTCCCATTCATCCATCATAGCCTGCTCTTCGGCACTCATCTGGGCGATTTCTTCGTCATCACTCATATAACATCATCCTTAAAAGACTTATTCCGTTCAGTAAAACTCCAGAAACTATTTAGATAGCAAAGACATAATCAGCAAGAACCGTGCCGTATCAATTTGCCGTTTATATAACAGAGCTTATACTATACCATATTTTTTACTGAATAAGAATTTCCTGAAACAATATATCCTTAACCTCAACCGGATAAGCCGCCTGATTAACACGCCTTAACAACTCCATTTGAAGGCGGTAAATTCCTGCCGACCCACGCAAATCCCTTACACGAAGCTCTCGCAGAAATGTCTGAAACTGATCAACAACCCGGGGAATAACAGCCTCTATAGCTACTGCCTCCTCAGGATCTTGCAACTCTAACTGCACAGTTAATCTGAGATAGCGTGGTGTTTCTCCGTCTTCATCCACCAAATTGACAATCATCGTCGGCACGGCAATAAAGCCGCTTCCTTCGCCCTCTCCATGACCGCCGCCATGTCCATCCCCTTTACCAGCAGAAGCATGTTCAGTTTCACCACCATGTTCTCCTTCTTCTCCCTCTGCATGATCCCCTGATTCAATGCCAAACAAAGAATCCAGATACCCCATGTAATAAGCACCACCAGCCGCTGCACCAATCAAAAGCAACGGCACCAAAGCAAGCAACAGCTTTTTCTTACCACTTGTCTTGACCCCTCCCTCTATATCTTCGCCTTCACCACCGTCTATATCATCACCCGCCGCAGCTTCTGTTTCATCTTCTTCATCTGCCATTTTAAAAATCCTGAGGTTAAGATTGGAAAAAACGAACTCAGTGAGAAATTATAGTACATTCCGCTCATTAGGTCTAACAGGCAAAATGATCTATCAACATTGTTTTATTATGATTTTTTAAGAAGACATCATTCATCCACAGGCAAAAACTGCCCCAATTTGCAGTAACTGCCTCTTTTTTTACAGTAACAAACCGGCCGCCTTACTAGGAAACACTCGCACCTTTCTCATATAAACACTTATTTTCAATAACTTACCAACAATGGCACGAGCAATGCATTTATCCCTTGCGAGAAGTTTTTTAATTTGAAAAAGTTTGGACAAATGGAAAATAGTATATATTTGGCTTTATCACGACAAATGACGCTCCAGACCAATATGGATATCGTCGCCAATAATGTCGCCAACATGAATACAAATGGCTTCAGAGCTCAGAATATAGCCTTCGAGGAATATATTTCAGATCCTGGTCACGGAGATGATCCCCTATCCTTTTCCTACGATTACGGCGAATACCAAAACACAGCCCCCGGCTCACAACAGCAAACAGGAAATCCTTATAATGTGGCTCTGAACGGTCCGGGATTTATGGGGATACAAAGCCCTACAGGTGAAACCGTTTATACAAGAGACGGTAACTTCCAGCGCGCAGCAGACGGCAAGCTTGTAACTTCCGCAGGTTATCCGGTTATGGGGCAAGGAGGAGCAATTACCATCCCTGATAACTCGATTGAAATAAATATCGATCAGCGCGGTGTTGTTTCCAATCAGGATGGAGAATTAGGGCAGCTCATGGTTGTAGAATTTGATAATGTTCAGATGTTAGAAGCTATGGGTAATAACGTCTACCACTCACCCGATGCCGGCACCCCGTCCATTAAAACAACTGTAGCGCAAGGTTTTCTGGAAGGTTCAAACGTCAAACCCGTTGTGGAAATCACCCGTATGATTGAAATTCTGCGGAATTTCCAGAGCACACAGCGTATTTTACAAACCGAGCATGATAGATTGCGCTCGGCAATACAAGCTCTAACACAGGCATAATACAAGGAATAAAAGAAAGAAGGAGTAGATCATGAGATCACTGGATATCGGAGCAACAGGCATGATGGCACAACAACTTAATGTTGATGTGATATCGAATAACATCGCCAATATGACCACAACAGGATACAAAAAACAGCGTGCAGCCTTTCAGGACTTAATTTATCAAAACCTCACCCGCCCTGGCACGACATCTTCTGACTCCGGTACGACTGTACCATCGGGCTTGCAAATCGGCCTTGGTGTGAAAACAGGCGCAGTTTACCGTATGCATTCCCAAGGCGCCGTGCAAATGACAGAAAATGAACTTGATTTAGCTATATTGGGGGAAGGTTTCTTTCAAATAGAGTTGCCAAATGGCGCGACCGCTTACACGCGTGATGGAACGTTCCAGATCAATGAAAACGGGGAGATCGTGACCGTACAAGGCTACCGCGTTTTGCCGGGAATCACCGTTCCAGATAATGCCACAAGTTTGGATATTAACTCTGAAGGTGAAATATTTGCTAACATCCAGTCTCAGGTAGCCGTAACCAGTCTGGGACAGTTTCAGATGGCCACTTTTGTAAATCCGGCAGGGCTTGAAGCCATAGGGCATAACTTACTGATTGAAACCACAGCCTCCGGCTCTCCTGTAACAGGCATTGCCGCGCAGGAACAATTCGGACGCCTTGAACAAGGCTCCTTAGAACAATCCAATGTAGATGTAGTCGCTGAGATTACCTCATTGATTACCGCGCAACGATCCTACGAGATGAATTCCAATGTCATATCAACCAGTGATGAAATGCTGCAAGCAGTCTCACAATTAAGATAACAGGTATGAATGAAGGGTAGTAAAGCAATGAAGCAAGTAAAAATATCAATTGAAGGACGTCATTACACGGCTTGTCCGTGTAATCCATGGATTGCACGCATAAAGCGTGCAATGACGATCTCTTCTATGCTTTGCATGATATTAACCCTGCCTGCCCATGCCACAATAGGCATTAAGGAAAACAGTATTATCACAGATAACACCATAAAGCTGGGCGACATCTTTTATGGACTAGAGTATGAAGAAGACCGCATCCTTGGTGCAGCCCCCCACCCCGGTGATGACATGATCCTTGATGCGCGTACATTACTACGCGTAGCAAAAGCTGTAGGGCTAGACTGGCGACCAACGAGTAACGAGCAAAAAGTCCGTATATCCCGCAAAGCGACGGTCATCTCCAAAGAAATCATGAACTCCCGTATTAAAGAAGCCTTGCAAGCTAAAGGCGTCTATGGTGATTATGCCCTACAGATCCCTGCCCGGTATCAAGAAATAATACTTCCTTATGATCAGAGTGCTTCACTGGATATCACGGATTTAAGCGTTGATACGGCGCATAAAAACTATACGGCAACCATAGCCGCACCATCAGCCGATAACCCGATCCAGAATTTCACGATTAGCGGTACAATACAGCCCGTTGTCAAAGTACCGGTTTTGCTAGAAAACATGGCACGCGGCAATATCATCACAGAAAAAGATATTCATTTAATCAAAATCCCTGAAACGGAATTTACCCGTAATACAATTGGTGCAGCCGAGGAACTCATCGGAATGTCCCCGCGCAGATTAGTAGCAGCCGGTCGCCCGATCCAGTTCACTGATCTCGTCGCTCCGCAGATCATCTCACGCGGCGAGCTTGTAACAATCTTACTGAACAACGGTCCACTTTCCTTAAGCACTCAGGTAAAGGCACTGGAAAGCGGCGCAAAAGGTGACATCATCCGTGTTGTAAACATCAGCAGCAACCAAGCACTCCAAGCTCAAATCATTGGCAAAAAGCAAGTTGCCGTCATTAGCAATTAAAAGGAAACAAAGATAATGCGTAAGACAAAATACATAAGAACAGTTACCCCCCTCCTTTCTTGCCTAGTAATGACAGGATGTTCGACAATGGACAAGGTATCCAAAATTGGTGAAGCGCCGGAGATGTCAAAAATCGAAAACCCTCAAATTCAAGCTGATTACCAGCCAGTCAGCCTTCCCATGCCCGCCCTAAAGAACGTCTCTCGGCAAAAAAACTCATTGTGGCAAAGCGACCGCGTGACCTTCTTCAAAGATCAACGCGCCGCAGATGTGGGTGATATCATTACCGTGATGATCGATATCAAAGACGAAGCCACTATGGACAATGAAACTGAACGCAGCCGTTCCAGCTCCGAAGATGCCGCCCTACCAGCTCTTTTGGGTTATGAGCAAGCCCTGAACAGAGTTCTGCCGCAAGCCATAGATAATACGGATTTGACAGATTTCGGCGCGAGTTCAAGCCATTCCGGCTCCGGCAGCACAGAACGCGAAGATGAAATAAAGCTTCGTATGGCTGCCCTGATTACACAAATATTACCCAATGGCAACATGGTTATTCACGGAAAGCAGGAAGTGCGCGTAAACTTCGAAAAACGTATCTTGAATATTGACGGCGTGATCCGACCCGAAGATATCAGCCCTCAAAATACGATTTCCTACGATCAAATCGCCGAAGCACGAATCGTCTATGGCGGCGAGGGTCAGATCACAGACATGCAACAACCCCGCTACGGGCAGCAGCTCTATGACATCATCTTCCCGTTTTGATACTAATCTCAGAGTGTAGAGCAAAGAGCATCTAGATTGAATTATGAACAAGGAGCGAAATGTACAAAAAACGTACATGAGCGACGAGTGAAGCCATTCAAGCTAGATGATCAAAGCTCTACTAATCATCCCTATGGGTTTTTTCCATACGCTCGTGACGTTCCTGCGCTTCAATACTCAAAGTCGCAATCGGACGGGCTTTCAACCGACCAATAGAAATCGGCTCACCGGTTTCTTCACAATAACCATATTCATCTTCATCAATCTTACGGATCGTGGAGTTAATTTTGGCTATGAGCTTTCTTTCTCGGTCGCGAGTCCTTAGCTCCAGCGCGTGATCTGTCTCGGCAGACGCACGATCTGCCAAATCCGGCTTCTGCAGCTCCGTGCCTTGCAGCGTTTCCTGAATTGTAACTTCCGATTCTTTCAGAAGCTCCGCACGCCAGTCAATCAAGGCTTTACGAAAATATTCCTTCATTACAGGATTCATAAATTCGCCCTTATCCTTCTCAGGATCATAATCAGGCGGCAATGTAACGCTTGTTAGGGTTGCCATGTTTTCCTGCCCTCTTTTTTGCTATTAAAAAATACAAATAAAAACCATAGTTTCCAAAGTGCGTGAGAATATAAAGGTGAAAAATTTTAAAAACAACAAAAAAACAGAAATTATTTCGTTACTATAATTTTCGATCCAAAGAAATACGCATTTTCGCAAGCTCTACCTGTGCACGCAAGTCAATTTCATCCATAATTGCCGACAACACCGGATCATTAATTTTATCCCGGTGCGACGCAATGACATCGGCAACGTCGATCATATGCCCCACTGTCAAATTTCCACCAAGCATCGCTAGACGAATTTGCTCCATCTTATCCAAAATAATATTAGCTCTGGCTCTGACACGCTTCTTAGCCGAGCGCTGAGTTGGGTCTTCCGCCCCCTGCACAGCCAAAAGCGCATCAATATGTGCGATAGACTGAGTCGCCCCTGCGCCCACCGTGCTTCTCGCTCCGGACGTCATATATTGACTAAAATCCGCACCACCAGAGCTTTTCGCCCCTGATGTATTCTTTGTGCCGGATGTTGATCCTCCTCGTTTGGGACCTTCTACTTTCATGATTAGACCACTCTTTGACTTAATATATATAACTTATACGCCTTTTGAGAAAAAAATACCATGATCAAAAGGGTAAATTTTGCCTGCCCTATTTTCACTCTTCACTCTGTCATAGTTTTACCCAGCGTTTCCCCTTCCTCACCGGAGAGAAGGATTAAGAGAGAAGAGATAAAAACTTGGCACGGTATTCGCAATATATACCTCGAACGTAGTTAATCTCCTTTCCTAGAGAAATTACGGACAAGAAAAGTTGTAGTTAAAGAAGAAGACCGCCACGGAAAACGGTTTAGTAATTTTAGAGTCAAAAAGATGACAGATGTAAGATATTTAAAATCAGATTATCTCCGAAAAAGCATTCTCCTATGGATGCTGTGCATCTGTCTGACTGTGGCGTCTTCTCCTTGCCTCGCAAAAACATCCCGCATCAAAGATATTGTAAACATAGAAGGTGTTCGCTCAAACCAGCTTGTCGGCTACGGTCTTGTTGTCGGCCTGAACGGCACAGGGGATGGACTGAATAATTCCCCATTTACAGAACAAAGCCTGATTGCCATGTTAGAGCGCCTCGGCGTGAATGTACGCGGACAGAATATGAATACAGGCAATGTTGCCGCCGTCATGGTCACTGCCACCCTGCCCCCTTTTAAAAATCAGGGTTCACAAATTGATGTGAATGTTTCAGCCCTCGGAGATGCCTCTTCGCTGCAGGGCGGAACATTGATGGTTACACCTTTGATGGGTGCAGATGGTGAAGTTTATGCCGTTGCCCAGGGTGAGGTAAATATTGCCGGATTCACTATCGAAGGCGAAGCCGCATCAATAACACAAAATATCCCTACTACAGGCCGCATTCCCAATGGTGGAATCGTCGAGCGTGAAATTAACTTTGAACTAGAAGACTTACAACAAGTGCGCCTTGCCCTTCGCAATCCGGACTTTACGACAGCACGCCGCATAGCCGATGCCATTAACGGTTTTACCACATCCGGAATCGCTTCGGCAGAAAACTCCGCAAGTGTTGTACTCAAACGCCCAACAGATTATGACGGATCAATTGTTGAACTGATTACTGATATTGAGCAACTCCCCATCCAACCTGACCAGATCGCCAAAGTTGTCATTAGCGAACGCTCGGGCGTGATCGTTATGGGTGCCAATGTCCGCGTCAGCAACGTTGCCATCGCCCAAGGCAATCTAACCCTGAAGATCAATGAAACCCCGCAAGTATCGCAAGCTAATCCTTTTGCCGATCAAGGAGAAACCGTAATCGTACCGCGCACAGATGTCAGCGCCAATGTCGGAGATGATGTCAAACTTGCTGTACTGGATACAGGTGTAACCTTGCAAGAACTTGTCACAGGTTTGAACAAGCTCGGCGTCAAGCCGCGCGATATCATCACGATCTTGCATGCCATCAAAGCCGCTGGCGCGCTTCAAGCCGACATAGAGGTAATGTAAGCCATGATCGAATCCAGCTTATCCCCCGAAATGACAATGATGATGGTAAAGGCGCAAAACAAAGACCCTGCGAGCATTCTGGATAGCTCTACCATTGAACGAATCGAAGAAAGCGCAAAGGAATTCGAGGCCATCTTCATTTCGGAAATGCTCAGCCCTATGTTCGAGGGACTTGAGACAGACAGTATGTTCGGCGGCGGTAAAGGCGAAGAAATCTTCCGCAACCTTATGATACAGGAAATCGGAAATAGCATTGCCAATACCGGCCAGGTCGGCATAGCCGATCAAGTGAAAAACGAATTGATAAAAATTCAGGCGGCCGCGAATGCAGGCTCTTCTGAAAAAACTGGAATGAATTTTGCAAAGTAATTTTTACCCTAAAGATAAAAGGACAAGACTTATGAAAGACACGCAAGATTTAAAAAAAGAACCCCATGTTCTAAGCGTTAACGTTAATGTCGCCATGCGCGAGATGATCCGCATCAGTGAAAAGCTTGTCCATATTGCCGAAGACGAGACACACTCTCTGGTCCGCGGAGATATGATGCATTTTGCAATCGCCCAAAGAGAGAAAGAAAAGCTCTCTTCACGCTACTCAAAGGCTTCGGAAGAATTCCGTGCCCGCATCGAAGATTTCAGAAAGGCCGATAAAAACCTGATCAACAAGCTGGACTTGCTGCAACACGAAATCCAAAAGAAAACAGAATGCAATAACCGCATGATCGACCAGATCAAACAAAAAAGTATGGCCAATACAAAAGCCACACTAATGACCGCGCAAGATCTAGGGCAACGGCTTATTTCACAACCAAAAAACAAAATCCGCGCTGAAAGAAAAAGAGCTTAGCCATGACGGAAAGAAATAAAAATCAAAAACTGCCCCAAAATACAAATGCAGCCTTGCAGGAAGTTATGAACGCCATATTAGGTCTGCAAAAAATCTATGAATTTGAAAATGAAGCTTTGATGGCAGCAGACACCAAAAAATTTCTTGAAATTCAGGATGACAAACTTCAGGCCGCTACCACGTATCAATCCTACATGGCCCAAATCCTCGGACGCAAAGATGAACTTGCAAATCTTGACCCCCATATAAAAGAAAAATTCAAATCCATACAAAAAGAATTTTCCGAGCTTAGTGACCGCAATCTCGTCGCTATACAAAGAATGCAACGTTGTACGGAAATGGTCGGTGAAACACTAAGAAATGCAGCTATAAGATCTGTTAAATCCCAAAGAGGATTTAACTACGCAGAAAACGGATCTTTTGTCGATAACAAGAAAAGAGGTCTCTCATCCGGCCTTAGTGAAACAGCGTGAGAATTTAAATATAAGGTATCTATTAAAATGAACTCTAATTTTTTGGAATTCCAGTATACAGATCAGATTAAGACCCTTGTAAGCACCGATTTCACAGGATCGGAGAAGAAAAACTATGTGACCAACAAGGCGCCATCGAATTTCTCGACCAAGCAAGCACAGGAACAACAAAAATCCGATCACGAATCTTTTGCAGAATTAATGAACAATCTTCAAAAGCAAAAAGAATCCAGCCAGAATTTCTTGCCTACCCACACAAGCAAAAACGAAAAAATCCAACACTCTGCCGTTATATTGCACACACCAATAGCTGCAACACCAATCGCAAAAGATGGCTCAGAGAATAAAACCGGCTTGCTGGATATAGCAACGCTAAACTCACAAATTACTCAAATCCTGACGGCGCAAACCGAACAGGCCCTTAAGACAGAAAACACTGAAACATCAGTCCTTCTGGTGACAACAGAGGAAGATGAGGAAAAGGCCACAGCAACCCTTCTTGATGCTCTACAAAGTTTGCAGGATAAAATAAAACAGCAAATATCTGAAATTGGAAAAGAACAAGAGACAAAACCTGCCAGCCAAGAAATTCCGGAAAACTTATCCTTGTTGGAAACAATTTCCGACCATCTGGATAGAATTTTGAACTCGCCAGAAAATATTCTGGTTATTACCAATCAAAGACCGGAAGAAATAACTCGTATCCAGAGTTTCATCTTTGATCTTCTAAGTCGCGAGATTGATAAACAGGATGAAGAAATGCTCGCTGCTCTTGCAGCCCAATGGAGTGAATTGGCTCCACCTTTAAAGGAACCACAAAAGACAGAAATAAATAAATTACATGAGACAAAAACAGTCAATAGTGAAGGCACAGCCGAATCCGGGGAAATAACAACCCTACTCCCTGTAACCTTAGGTAAACCACAAGACACTCTTGATACTCGCCACTTTTCGCAAGAACGATATGACGCCAGATATAGCCTTGAAGGGCATATTAACACAGGAAAACAAAGTGCCTTGAATAATGAAGGCAGTTTTAAAAATCTTGTTCAGGACAATATTGCCAAAGATACCGGAAAAATTAACGCCGGTACAAACCAACAAGCAACAAACCAGAGCGCAAGTCAGCGTTTCTTGCAAAATGGCAGCGCAAGCTTTGAGACTCTATTTACAGATATAACAGTCTCTGGCTCTTCGGCACAAGCAGGCATCAATCAATCCAATGCCATGCTCCAAAACATCGCAACTAACCCGATAACACAATCTTCTCACGCCGCGCAATCCCATCCGGCAACACAGGCCGTTATGGTCAATATCCAGCGGATTGTGAAGGGCGGTGATAACAGTAACATAAATATGCAACTTGACCCTCCTGAATTGGGCCGCGTCGAGGTCAAAATGAGCATCGGCAAGGACAATGCCAGCAAAATCGTCCTGACAATCGAAAAACCTGAAACTTACGCCATGCTGCAGCGAGATGCGCATATTCTTGAGCGCGCACTTCAGGATTCAGGTCTAAATTCACAAAACGACCTAAGTTTTGAACTCGCAGAGCAAAACCACGATTTCAACGCCAATGACCGGGGAGCAGACTCTTCTGGTAACGGCAAAAGCGGACATAAAACAGACATATCAGATGATGAAGTGATTTATACAACGATGGATTTACAAGTAGATCCAGCAACTGGCCGGATCAGATACAACATACTGGTTTAAAAGGGATTTTTTAAAAGAGCAAAACAATGGCAAGTGATATAACAATAAATAACGCACTAGATTTTCAGGCTCAGACCTCTAGATCATCGGCCCAGCTCGCCGAGGATTTCGATGACTTTTTGGTTCTTTTGACTACACAACTGCAAAATCAAGACCCTCTATCCCCGATGGATTCCACAGAATTCACTAATCAACTTGTCAATTTCGCGGGAGTAGAACAGCAAATCAATTCTAACCAGAAACTCGATGCTCTGGTTGCGAACAGTATCGGTAGTGCCTTCTCCTCTGCTTTAGGCTATGTCGGACTGGACGTCAGCTACTTAAGTTCCGAAGCCTTTTTCGACGGATCAAAACCGATCAATGTCAATTACGCCATTGAAGGTGATTCGGTTGACACAACAATCAATATTTTCGATGAAGCCGGAGACTTGGTATTTACCCAAAAAGTCAGTGATGACGACTCTGTAGAAGAATTTACATGGGACGGCACAACAAATGGCGGCAGCATTGCACCCCCTGGAACATACGAAATACGAGTTGGAGCAATAGATGCCGCTGGTGAAGCCATCAAAACATCCACAGTCGTTACAGGTCATGTCAATGGAATCGAGACCCAAAACGGCACAATATTCTTGCTTGTCGGAGAGCGCGCCGTATCTCTTGGCAATATCATTAATGTCAGCCAACCATTAGAAATTCCGGCGACATCGACACCTATTACTGAAAGCACAAACACTGAAGATCAACAACAAGCAACATAAGATTAACGCGTAAAAAAGGAGACTAAACAATGGGACTATTCGGATCACTATTTACAGGGGTATCAGCCCTAAGCGCACAATCGCAGAAAACAGCGATTATCTCGAACAATATCGCCAATATTAATACAACAGGATTCAAGCGATCAGAAGCGGCCTTCTTCTCACTTGTAACAACAGAATCAGGCAATGCCCGATTCTCCCCTGGTACGGTGACAGCCAACCGCCTGCAACAGGTAAGCCAACAAGGCCCGATCTCGCAGTCAACATCCTCCACGGATGCTGCCATATCAGGAAAAGGATTCTTTCCGGTCAAAAGGGACTCCGATGACTCGTCCTTGACAGAATATCTGTACACCAGAAACGGTCAGTTCAGCGAGGACTCTCAAGGATTCCTTAGAAACTCCGCAGGATTCTATCTTTATGGGTGGCCGATTGACACATCAGGAAACCTGCCAGCCAACCAAGGGGATTTGACATCACTTGTCCCGATTGATGTTGCCTTCCTCGGCGGTTTGACACGCCCGACAAATACAGCAGAACTTTCTATCAACCTTGACGCCGCCGAAGTTGACGTGGACTTATCCATCGCGTCAACTACTCCGCCAGACTTCACACGGGGCTTGACCGTTTACGACACACTCGGTAACCCGCAGCCATTGACCTTCGAATTTGTCAAAACCTACGGTCCGCAAGCCACAGCATCCTCTACACGGACAACACTGACATCAACCGATGAGATGGTGACAGACCTAGGCCTTGCCGATGGTAACCGTTTCACAATCTCCGTTGATGGCGGTGCTGCACGGACCTACCAGATAACCAATACGGACGGAGCTCCCCCGCCTGTAGGTGTGGATGTCATGGTCTTTGATGTTGGCGACCTTATCAACGATATCAATGCCAACGTAACCAACCTGACAGCATTTCTTGGAAATGAAGGTGAAATTGTTATGCAGCACGATAATTTCGTGACAGGCACGGAAACCTTCACGATTGCTGATACAGTTGGATCGGCCCTCAGTTCACTTGGCTTTACGCCTGGTGCCTTCTTATCCGATGATATCAGTACAGCCGGTATATACGATAACGGTACCTTTGCAGACACCCCGCCCTATAGTACGGGCGCATTCCCGACCCTGCAATTCCTGCCCGGCGCACCAAACTATAATTCGCGCGGCTGGTGGACCATGACCATTCGCGACCCGAGCAATGCATTACTCACAACGGGTCTGATAAATTTTAATGGCGACGGTACAATCAATGCCCTTCCGGATATCTCCGGCCACATTGATGTTGAACTTAACCAGATCAACTGGAATAACGGCTCAGAGCTCCAGAACATTCTGATTGACATCGAACGTTTCAGCCAGTTCTCAAGCGATTACACTGTTCTTTTCTCGGATCAGGACGGTGCTGAGCTTGGTCTTAGAACAGGGATCGAAATCGACCGCGAGGGTTTCATCATCGCACAGTTCTCCAACGGCGCAAGCTCCGTACTTTATAAACTCCCGCTCGTAACCTTTGCGAACGCAAACGGCCTGCAGGAAGTATCGGGTACGGCCTATACCGAAACCGAAGATTCGGGTGAAGAAAACCTTCGTGAGGCCGGAAGCGGCGGCGCGGGCTTTATCGAACCTGCCACACTGGAAAACTCCAACGTGGACTTGGCCGACGAATTTGCCCTGCTGATCGTGGCACAACGGGCCTATTCCGCAGGAACAAAAATTATTAACACCATCGACCAGATGACACAGGAGCTTTTACAACTACGTTAATGAAGAATCTGAACATAGAGCGTTTGGATTAAATTAGGCACAAGGAATGAAATGTACACATGAGTACATGAATGACGAAGCAACGACATTTAATCCAGACGATCAAAGCTCAAACAGAATTGGATATCGTTTTCTAGGCATACTAGCTACCCGGCGACCTAACCCCTAGGACACGGTACCCATAAATCAGACACTAATTAGTCCATACAGAAGAATGGATAGTGTGTGAAAAACGCGCGTCGGGGGATACCGGCAGAATACCGTGACCCCCGATGCGTTATTAATACAAATATCTCCTTCCGGATTATTTCTGCTGTAATTTATGGCAGAAACACTTTTACGCACAAAAAAATTCAAAACTTCTAAAAATCCTTTAACGCTTTATTAAATCTTATGCTAGTATGATGGAGTATGAAGCCGGAATAGGATTTTCCGGTACTACAACCTAGGAAAGGAGAAACGCTATGTCTTCAGATGTAGTTTTGACCGCAGCACTTAGAAACAATCTACTTTCGCTGCAAAGCACACAAAGTCTTATTGATAAAACACAACTTCGCCTCGCAACAGGTTTGAAAGTCAACTCCGCTTTGGACGGCCCTTCAAGCTTCTTCGCGGCGCAGGCTCTTGACAACCGCGCAAGCGACCTTAGCCGTCTTCTTGATGGTATCGGACAGTCCATCAAAACGATTGAGGCCGCCGATAACGGGATCACTGCCTTGACAAGTCTGGTTGAGCAGGCGCAATCTATTGCGGACTCCGCTCGTGACGAACTCGCTTCTTCAGAAGGTGAAGCCCGTATTGTTGGTACAGTTGACCTGTCCGACACAGGTGCCTTGGACACGAACACATCCATTACGGCAGGGGATGTTCTGCAAATTGTGACGACCGACGATTCTGGTAGCCAGATAACAGAAAGCGTTGCCATTCTTGCGGGAGATACAGCTTATACGTTGGCGGCAAAAATTACAGATCAGTTCGCCGATAGCCAGAATGGTGAAATCACCGCAGAAATAACAGAGGAAGGTCTGTTTTCCATTCAAAGTACAGATGGAAGAAGTTTCCGAATAACGACTACTGCCGCCAACGCGCTTGATATAGCTGACTTTTCTGCGCTAGGCCTTGGTGATATCGTAGAATTGGAAAACGATGGTACTGGTACAAGTGATCTTGCCTCTGCAAATATTGTTGCCGGTAACACACTTTCTTCAATCTCGATTTATGAAGGTGCTGGTAATTTGGCAGAAGCTGGTGACTTGATCGAAGGAACTTTCTTGGATGCTGATGGTAATACTATCATTACCGGAGTGGATACAAGTATTGTAGTGTCTATCAACAACACAACAAACGTTACTTTTACCACTGCAGCAACATCAACGTTTCAGGACTTTGTCAATGCCATTAACGATGATGCAACAGCAGGCGATCTGATCGAAGCATCTTTCGATAACGCTACAGGTCAGTTAGTTTTTACATCACTAGATGACTCAGTAGATAACATCCAATTCCGGATCACTGGTACAGCTGGCTCGACATTTAATGTCGGGTTTGGTGACCCTACTGGAAATCTTGACCCTGTAACGACAACAGCTGCAAACACTGCTGATCAAACTTTCCGTTTCAACAGCAGTACTGCCGGCTTGGACTCTCTGGCTGCAGACTATAACAGTCTACGTGAACAGATTGACCGTTTGGTAACTGATGCAGGATATCGTGGTGTGAACTTGTTGAATGGTGATGACCTCACGACATTCTTCAACGAAGACAACACAAGCCGTTTGGTAACATCCGGTGTAACCTTCTCAGCCAATGGTCTTGGTCTGACAGAAGCCACATTCAGAAGTTCAGCTGACATTGAGCTTACAGCCAGTCAAGCTCGTGAAGCCTTGGCTTCGGTCCGTTCCTTCGGATCGACACTAGCGACCAATCTGGGTATTATCCAGACACGTCAGTCCTTCACCGAGCAGACGATTAATACTCTGAAGTCCGGTGCCGATGAATTGACAGTGGCCGATCAGAACGAAGAAGGTGCAAACTTGCTCGCTCTGCAGACACGTCAGACATTGGGTATTACATCCTTGTCATTGGCGTCTCAGTCACAGCAAGCTGTGCTTCGTCTATTCTAATCATAGGGATTTTGCTTACCGGCAGAACCCGGACAGCATTATACCAAACCAAAACCGGCGGTCCCCCCCGCCGGTTTTTTCTCTTCAAAACTAGTCGCATCAGATTTATCGATCTGACAAGGCATGCGGAACGAAACGTATAAGAATACGTGAGTGACAAATAACGATGTCAGACGATAAATCTGAAAGACTCTAAATCAATATTAACTTTTTCGTGCTAAAATGATATATAAGCTTATAATGCAGAACGCATGAACTGATTAAAAGGAAGAATTCCAATGGCACTTGTCATAGATTTAAAACCTCACGAAAAAATATTGATAGGCGATGCTGTAATTACAAACAGCTCCCAGCGCACACGAATGCATATAGCAGGGGACGCCCCTATTCTAAGAGAAAAGGATATCTTACAGGAAGAAGATGCGGACACACCATGTAAACGGGTTTATTTTGTTCTGCAATGCATGTATCTTTCCCACAACCCGAAAGACTATCACCAAAAATATTTTGATATGATAACAGAGATACAAAAAGCCGCGCCCACAAGCTCGATCTTCTTTATGCAGATTAATGAGCATATTATGAATGATACGTATTACAAAGCCTTGAAGCAAGCACAGCAACTTATTGAACATGAAAAGGAGCTTCTCGAAAATGCCCTCAAATAAAGAGAACCCTTATGCAACTGCCGCCGGAGCCTACGACTCGCATGCCCGCGCCCACACAGATAATCAACGCGAGCTTGAAGCCCGCATTTTGCTCAAAGCCAATCGTATGTTCCAGAACATTATTGAAAGCTGGGATAACGGCCCCGATCTGGAAAAACTAGAGGAGGCCCTTAAATATAACCGCCAGATCTGGGTTTTGTTTTATGATACAGCTATTGAAAATAAAGATGGAAACCGTCCGAATGATTTACGGAGCAATATCGTTAATCTGGCTAACTTTATTTTCAAACGGGAAATGGAAATCCTTGCGGACCCTCAAAAACAAAAACTTGACGTCCTGATCAATATCAACCGCGAAATATCAGCTGGCCTTATGACCAATCAGACGACAGAACAGAAACCACAAAGCCCCTCCACAAAAGCAGAAACCCACACCGACATAAGTGGCTAAATTCAGAAATTTTATTGAAAAACTATTAAACCAGCTGACTGGTACCTTGCGCCGCCGGAGCTGATTGCTGAACACCGGAGGACAGTGCAGAAATCGCTGCCTGTGGCAATGCCGGTCCACTCGCCGGAGAAGAAGGCGCGCTACTTTGCGCTGCAACTAAAGTACTCGTATCTAAACTACCGGAACGTGAAAATTCAATATCCTGATACTTTTTCTGTTCTACTTTAACTTGCTCAGAACTTTCACCACCACCAGACAATTCATGCGCTCTGGAAACCAGTTGCTGTGCACGCCTTAACTGTTGCAGCCTGCTTTCAGATGGAAATTGCTCGACAACATCACCCGTGTCTGAATCCCGTATCTGGAGAACAGCTGTATCAAAATTCAAATCAACATGAATATAAGGGCTAACATAAGGTGCTTGCGGCATGGAAACAACAGAAGAGGAATCAGCCGCCAAAATTGACGAAGCAACAACCGCCGCCTCTCTGGATGCCGCAGGAAGCGTACTTACTGATGATATAGCTGCATTAACTGCATCTACCATAACGATCCTAACCTTTCATACTATGCGCGCATAACAATTAGAATTAGGCGCACACTACCCTATTATCATTTTACAAAAAAAAAGGTCAAAAGTCAAGAAAATATAGCTATATCTGGTGGATAACACCCTTTTAGCATGGCAAAAGAAAACTTGGCACTACACTTGAATATAAGGAAATACTAAGAAGACATTTGCAAGAATGCAAAAACTGAAGTATTTTATATGCAAACATACCGTTGGAATATTGTCCAATTATTGCTAAAGGTTTGTTTCAGTTCTTATTTTGGCCTTGTATTCTATATTTTCCTCAGGGTCTCAAATGTCAAAAAACATAGGATTTGAAAAACGTGAATAGTTTTTTAGCCACATTACAACAACTCGGACCAGCCCGACTCGCCGTCATGGGAGCAATAATTATTGGTCTTTTAATGTTTTTTGTTTTTATTTCCTTGCGCATAACCTCACCGGAAATGAAATTACTTTATGCCGATTTATCGACGACCGATTCTGGCGCTATTGCCGCTAAACTTGAGGAAACAAACATCCCTTACGAGATTTCGGGTGATGGTGCACGGATTTTTGCCCCCTCAAATGAGATTGGACGAGCACGGATGCTCCTGGCAGAGGCCGGACTACCCAATGGTGGGTCTATGGGCTACAAGATCTTTGATGAACAATCAGGATTTGGAACCACTAACTTTGTTCAGAATATTAACCAGATCAGAGCCTTAGAAGGAGAGCTTGCAAAAACAATTATATCTTTAAGCAGTATAAAAAGCGCCCGGGTCCATATTGTTCTGCCTCAAAGAGAATTATTTAGTCGTGAAACCAGAAATTCCTCTGCCAGTGTATTTTTGGGTATCCGCCAAGGTGGTTCTGTTGAGCGCCAAGAAGTTTTGGCCGTACAATCACTTGTGGCATCAGCCGTACCTAATTTAAAAGCCTCAAATGTGTCGATTATAGACAGTAATGGTAATTTACTCGCCAAGGGAGGTGATGAAGGCTCGGATATTATGTCGCTCAAAGCTGAAGATTTACGTCGAAGTTACGAAAACAGACTAACACAAAAGATAGAAGATCAGGTTAGCCGTGTTGTTGGTCATGGTAAAGTAACAGCCATTGTCACCGCAGAAATGAATTTCGATCAAATCAATATGAGCGAAGAGCTTTATGATCCAGAAGGACAAGTTCTTAGATCATCTCAAACTTCACAGGAAGATAGCACCGAAAGAGAGTCTGTTGCCGATCAGGTTACAGTTGGTAATAATCTTCCTGGTGTTGGAGGTGATCTTCTTACAGATAATCAGCCCTCAGCGCAATCAAACCGCGTTGAAGAAATTACAAATTATGAAATCAGCAAGACAATCCGGAGTACACAAAGAAATGCCGGTGACATTAAAAAACTTTCTATTTCGGTTTTGATTGATGGAAAATATATTACACAGACCATTGAAGACGGGGGAGAAAGTGAAAAAATTTACCAACCCAGATCGCAGGAGGAAATTGACCAGATATCCTCTTTAATTAGAACAGCCGTCGGCCTTGATGAAACGCGAGGTGATACTCTGGAAGTTGTCAATTTACAATTTGCCAAAGTCGATACAAATGAAGAATTTATCGATGACAGCCTGATCCTTGGGTTTGAAAAAGGTCAGCTTCTAGATGCTGCTGAATTCGTTGTTGTTGGCATCATGATCGTCCTCGTCGTGGTCCTTGTCCTTCAGCCAATGGTAACCAAGTTAATGAGCATGGAACCCCCTAGATCAGCTATGGATGAAATTTTGCAAGCTGAATTATTATCACCCTCTACTGAAAATCCTGCTTTGGCTGGCCCCATAGGAGCCACAATGGGTGATGTAAACTTTGATGATGACGATGATGATGATGGTAGTATGGTCAATATTTCGGGCATTGAAGGCAAAGTAAAAGCTTCCACTGTCAAAAAAGTTGAAGAAATTGTAAATAACTATCCGGAAGAAACTGTTTCAGTCATACGAAGTTGGATGGCACAAGAAAGCTAAGATGTTATGAATGTACGTGTACGTGATGATTATAGATCTTTAACAGGGCCGGAAAAAGCGGCCATTCTTGTGTTAGCTCTAAGTGAAGAACAAACCTCTGTATTGTTCAGCCATATGGATGATGACGAAATTCTAGAAATTTCACAGATAATATCAGGCCTTGGGAAAATAAGCCCTAGCGTTATTGAAAAGCTTTTTGTTGATTTTGCAAGTCAGATGAGCTCCACCAACGCCGTTGTTGGTTCTCAGGACAGTACAGAACGCCTATTGCTAAAATCAGGTATGTCACAAGAAAAAATTGACCTTATTATGGAGGAAATCCGTGGCCCGGCAGGCCGGACAATGTGGGAAAAGCTTAGTAATGTCAATGAGGAAATTTTATCGAGCTTCTTACAAAAGGAATATCCGCAAACAGTTGCCGTGGTTTTATCAAAGATTACAACAGATCACGCAGCACGAGTTTTGGCCCTACTCCCAGAAGGCTTTGCTCTTGAAGTGATAAATCGTATGCTCAAAATGGAAGCCGTTCAAAAAGAAATCCTTGAAGAAATTGAAAAAACTCTGAGAAAAGAATTTATGACCAATCTTGCTCGTACACAGCGCAGAGACAGCCATGAACTCATGGCCGATATTTTTAATAACATGGATCGTTCCGTTGAAACAAAATTCATGGAAGAGCTTGAGAAAATTACACCGGATTCAGCCGAAAAAATCAGAAGCCTCATGTTTACCTTCGAAGATCTTCTTAAACTTGATCCAGCCTCCATGCAAACCCTCATTCGTTCAGTTAATAAAGAACGTATACCTCTTGCCCTCAAAGGTGCCACAGATAGTATTAAGGATATGTTCTTTGACAATATGTCCGAACGCGCTGCCAAGATCATGAAAGAGGATATGGCTGCTATGGGGCCTGTTCGCCTAAAAGAAGTTGAAGAAGCCCAACAATATATAGTGAACGTTGCAAAAGACCTTGAAGGACGTGGAGAAATAACCATATCAACCGGCGCCTCAGATGAAGAGATGATTGGTTAGAAACTAGAGCAACATATTTTTTTATATTAGAATGATTTTATTATGAAGAACCGGATTATGCTATGAAAGGACAACCTTTCTTTTTTGATGAAAACTACTTCGACGATGACTCGCCACTAAAATTGCGTGAAGACGATCAGGCTCTGGAATTAAAATACACGGATGACGACCTGGAAATCGCAAAAAATACGGCTTATGCGAAAGGTAAAAAAGATGGTCTTGCCGAAAGCAAAGAAAGCATTGAGAACCAATGCCTAAAGATGATTGAACGGACTCTAAACCAAATTGCAACCCTTATGCAGGCTGAAGATGAACGCAACAAACGCTACGAAGCAGAAACCACTCATCTTACTATGCATATACTCAAAAAAGTATTTCCTGTTTTTTTTGATAAAGCTGGCCTTGAGGAACTACAGGCCCTGATCAAAAAAACTCTGGAAACTTGCCCAACAGCTAATGAGATAACATTAACCGTCCACAGCGATATAAGGCCCCAAATAGAGGGTTATCTACATAAAACAGACTCCTTACAAAAAAAGAATATAAAAATTGTCAGCTCCGATGATATGAATACTATAGAATCTCGGTTATCATGGCCTGACGGTGGCGCGATTCTTGCACCACAAAAAGTCGCAGGTCAAATTCTGGATTTACTTACAGAAACGCTTGCAGCAGAAAATATTACCGTAGACAATGCGGATGAAGAAAATTCAGAGACTTTAACGCCACAAAATGTGGAAGAGTCAGGAGAAAAGAATGAGTGAAGATGACGGATCTGGCAATGACGTAAATCAAGACGATATTGATTCAATGTTTGATGGCGAAGGTGGTGGCACTGACGGAGAGCCTAGCACTAGCATGAATCTTGATGAGATACAGGAAGATGAGGTTATTGCAAAACAAAATCAGGGACAGGAATATGAAATCGGGGAACCTATGGCCGGAGATGTCGCCGCCATTTATGATATACCGGTGCAGCTTTCTGCAGTCTTAGGCCGATCAACCATGCAAGTCAGCCAACTTCTGAAACTTGGTCGGGGAGCTGTTGTAGAACTTGACCGTAAAGTTGGTGAAGCTATTGATATTTATGTGAATAACAGACTAGTGGCGCGCGGCGAAGTCGTCGTTGTAGAAGATAAACTAGGGATAACAATGACGGAAATTGTAAAATCAGATCGTGCCTAAAACGGGTTATACTACTACTTTTTCTGCGTAAATTTGAAACATAATAATTATTACGGGATAACTGAAATATGACGACAGATGCAAATGTCGCACAAAATGCTCAGGATAATACGAAACTCCCTGACGTTTTCGTACCCACCCCCGGGCATACGATTGATTTCGTTACTATTCTTGGACTTGTTTTCTCTTTTGGTTTGATAGCCTCAGCAATAATGATGGGTGATAGCAATGCAAATTTCTTTAACGTGCCATCTCTCCTGATTGTTTTATGCGGCACCATCACTGCCACTTCAATAGCATATACAACAAAGGAACTTTTTAATTCAGGCTCGGCAATTGGCTTGACCATATATCGTCCAACAAGGCAGTACGACAAAATTGCCATATCTCTTATGGCGCTAGCCATTATAGCAAGAAAGCGTGGTATACTTGCTCTTTCTACCTACGACACCCAGACTAGTAAGGAACCTTTCTTAGCCAAATCCATACAATTAGTAGTGGACGGATTTAGCGCACAAGACATTGAACGTATTCTCAAAGACGAAATAGACAAGGAAATCGAAAGAGATGAGAGAGCTGCAAGCATGCTCAAGAGAGCCTCAGAAATTGCGCCTGCTATGGGCCTGATAGGAACCTTGGTCGGACTTGTGCAGATGCTGGCTGATCTGGAAAATCCAGATACAATTGGTCCTGCAATGGCTGTTGCACTTTTAACAACATTTTACGGCGCTATTTTGGGAACAGTTGTTCTTTCCCCGATGGCAGCGAAGCTTGAAAAGGCTTGCTCCGACAATATCCTTTTAAAAAGATTGAGTTTCAAAGCCGCCATATCAATCATAAATCAGGAAAACCCCCGAAATCTTGAAATGCTACTGAATTCGGAACTTCCCCCATCAGATCGCATTATATATTTTGATTAGGACTATAATACGCCCGTAGTTTTCTGGCATATAATCCAGCGCTATTGCACTGTGCCCGCGCATGTTATACTTTGTCATTTGAAAATTACTATAAATGTAATGATTCCCAAAATGTAAAGAAATCAGACGAAATACTTTTTTTAGGAGTAAAAAATCAATGCGTTTAATGATTATCGGACATCTGGACGGACATATATCGCAGGCGGGAAAAATTGCCCTGCAACGAGGTGCAAAAGTCATTCACTGTGAAGACAGCGATCAAGCCATAGGTGCGCTGTTGAATGGAAAAGGCGCCGATCTTGTTATGATGGACGTTAAGCAAAAAATCGGTCATTTCATTGAACGACTAGAGCAAGAGCGCATCCATATTCCTGTTGTGGCTTGCGGTGTAGAAACTGATGCCAGAGCCGCAGTAAAAGCCATCCAGCAAGGCGCAAAAGAATATGTCCCTTTGCCCCCCGATCCGGAGTTAATTGCCGCCGTGATTCAGGCCGTGACAGAAGAAAATTCAACAATGATCGCCAATGATCCCTCAATGAAGCCTGTTATGGAGCTTGCCAATAAAATCGCGCCATCCGAAGCCACAGTTCTCATCACCGGAGAATCCGGTACAGGTAAAGAAGTTATGTCTTTGCATATCCATGCTAAATCCAAACGTAAAGACGGACCATTTATCGCGGTGAATTGTGCCGCCATTCCTGAAAACCTGCTGGAATCCGAATTATTTGGCCATGAAAAAGGAGCCTTCACCGGCGCCTCGGCGCGGCGCATCGGTAAATTCGAGGAAGCTCATAAAGGAACGCTTTTGCTTGATGAGGTCAGTGAAATGCACCCCCTCCTTCAAGCCAAATTCCTGCGCGCCATTCAGGAAAAGGTTATTACACGGGTTGGCAGTAACGACCCCGTCAAGGTCGATGTACGCATTCTTGCAACCTCTAACCGGAATCTTCAAGAATCCGTTCAAAAGGGTGAGTTTCGTGAAGATTTATATTTCCGCCTGAATGTTGTGAACATCCCTCTTCCCCCTTTACGCGAACGCCCCAGCGATATTGAGCGCCTTGCACAATTCTTTGCTGATAAATACGCCGAAGCCAATGGCGTACCCAAAAAGAAAGTCTCCGCCGAAGCCCTTGCTAAACTCAAAGGCTGCGCATGGCGCGGCAATATCCGTGAATTGGAAAACACGATGCACCGTGCAATTCTGATGGCCATGCAAGATGAAATCGAAGCTGATGCCATTTTCATCCAAGGCGGAGCACTTCAAGACGGGCATAAAGCCGCCGCCCCTGCTTCCGCGCCTAGCCCAACAGGTGTATCCGGCGCAGGTAAAACCGAGGAATCAACCTCTCCCGAAACACAAGATATCCAAAACACAGGCGCTGTCGAAGCCATGATCGGGCGCACCATTGCCGATGTCGAGCGGGATATGATCCTCAACACGCTAGATCATTGCCTTGGCAACCGGACCCATGCCGCCAATATTCTGGGCATCTCAATCCGCACTCTTCGCAATAAGCTAAACCAGTACAAAGAAGAAGGCGATAAAATCTCCGCTTCCGGCGCGAATTAAATAATCCCGCCCCAAGGGGCGGGGTATCAATACGTCATTACCCGCCTGTTACACGCGCATAAAGCGTGTGGCCTGTGCGGGTAATCCATGGATTGCACGGACAAGCCGTGCAATGACGAAAACGCCGCAAGCGGCGAGGAATTAAACCTGAAAGTGATTAAAAAAAATTTATTGTAATCTTAATATTTTTTGTTTAACAATAATTATAGAAAATATTTTTTGCTCTAATTACAAAAGGGATAGTGAATAATGGCGGATTCAAATACAATAGCTCCAGAAACAGACATAGTAGATATTATAATAGATACTTGGGGAGGACCGAATGACATACCTGAAATAACAGGATTTATGGGAGAAAATATCCTTCCGTATAAAGCGCAATCAGATATAAACTGGCTGAACGCAGATCCTGCCCAACGCGGCTTCTTTATACCGAATCCTGAAAATTTATCAAATACAATATTAGAAATTTTTAATAATGGGGAAGTTACAAATGAAGAACTGGTCCAATGGGGGGCCGAATTAGCAAGAATAGAAAATGAAAAAAGGTCTGGAGAAGCAAACCCAATCTCCTTGCAAAAAATTAGTTCTACTGATATACATAATGCAAAAAAATTACTTGAAAATTGGGGCATTGAGGACACCGAAATCAACGTAAGTGGCGCGGTTTTAGTGATAAATCTTTTCCGCAAACACGAGTATGAAGCAATTGAGGAACGTTTAAATCAGGATGATAGACGCTTACAAGGCAAATTCACTGACCGAGTCGGCAACCCTGATGAAAAAGTAGCATTTGATACAACGACAGGCGATCAAGTAACACCTGAATCGGATACACCGGACACTAATGCGAGTGTTACCTCCGACCCACAACCTGTAATTCCATCTCAGAGGCCGGGCGGCATGTGATTTTTATCCGCCTTTAATCTCCTTAAGCATTTGCACACAGTCCAAACCCGTTATATGATGGAATGGCGTCAGAATCACGCGACCCCTTTTTGTGCTTGTCTGCATGGAATTTACTAAAAGCGATCGAAATTAGACTTATGGCTGAAAACACACGATCAGCAACACTTCCAACATCTTCCGGAAATGCCGGAGAATTCGACGCGTCTGCCTTTTTCCGGACAGATATTCTTTTTGCTCTGGGGATTGTGGTTATTATCCTGTTTATGCTGGTGCCCATTCCCACTATGGTGCTTGACGGGGGCTTAGCCGTCTCAATTACACTTGCCGTCATGGTCCTGATGACAGTTTTATTTATCAAAGGCCCGCTTGAGTTTTCAACCTTCCCCACTGTCTTGCTTTTAGCAACGGCCCTCAGGCTAGGCTTAAACATTGCCTCCACACGGTTAATCCTGCAAGACGGACATACAGGCAATGAAGCTGCCGGACAGATCATTCAGGCCTTTGGTACCTTTATCATCGGCGGAAACTATATCATTGGCGCGATTGTCTTTTCAATTCTTGTGATCGTCAACTTTGTTGTCATCACCAAGGGTTCGGGGCGTATTGCCGAGGTCGCAGCCCGTTTCACCTTGGACGCCATGCCCGGCAAACAAATGGCCATCGACAGCGACCTTTCCTCCGGCCTCATCACTGAGGATGAAGCAAAAGAGCG
>JAOUOR010000065.1 GCA_029880245.1 Alphaproteobacteria bacterium | reverse complement strand
TTATCAATATTGTCGTAGCGCTGGCGAAGCTGCCCCAGATTTTGAAGCACAAACACCCCCATTACACGGCTAGAGCGTTTGAAGTTTACCAAGTCGATCGCGGGGGTAAATTCAAACCCGAATTTATCGAACTCCTCAAGTAAAAACATCATGCGGCGCTTATGCTCTTCCGCGTTAGGCGTTGTGAAATTGTCTACAGCATCAAGCGCCCTTTGATAAAAGAGCCGGACAAATAACATATTTTCTTCAAGGTATTTTTCAGGGATCGCCACACATATCCACGCTTCATCTTTTTTGACCACATCCAAAGAAAATGAATCTTGAGCACAGAGCAATGTTCTAATGCGCTTATTGTTGATCCAGTCAATTGCGCGGCCTGTGGTGGTCAATAGCCCTGACCGTTCGCTTTTTTCAGTCTTCAAATATTCGCTTGCCCCTTCTTTGGCTGCACCCTGGCACGCCTCGTTTTCCATCATTTCCTTGATCAATTTATTCCAGCATTCCTCTGGCGTTAAAGTACGCATTACGGGGCTTCCATCTGGGTGCAACCGTTCCTTTCTGACCTGTTCCCCGTTTTCCTCTACCGTGTGATACGTCTTGGTTTTCGGAGGTTCGCTGTCTTTGGGGTAGCCTTGTCTAAATAGATCGTAAACAGTGCCTAAATTGCGTTGCTCTGGGGGATATGTGCTAATGACATGGGCCACAAGCCCGCGTAATAGCTTCATCCCAATTTCACGAAAATGCACTCCGGCGTCATGCTTGGCCTTGACGAACACAGCCATACACATGCGGCGAATATCTTCCCGTGCTGTATCGCTCTTAGGATCGATTTCTAAAAGGGGATTCCAGCCGACCGCCGATTCATCCCCTGTCACGCCAAAGGGATCAAACAGATATTTATCCGCTGCCTTGTGCTTGATAACAGTATTCCAATGCTCGCCCTTAATATCGAATACCACGCCGCCGCCCTGCCACATGGTCAACGCTGCGGTAAGGCAATCGCGGCTTTTACCGTAGCCGCTTTGCGCCACGATTAATTTATGATTTTCGCCCTTAATGCCAATATGTCGCCCTCCGAGCTGATAATCATATTCAAAGCCAGTCTTACCGAGATAAAACATGCTTTCCCGTTGCAGCGGCGCTCCTGCTGGCGTTGTCCGGTGTACCAAATCGGTGCAATCATTCTTGAAATATTCGAGTATTCCACCAAAGCGGCCCGTACCTTGTTTCTGGCCTAATATTGCCAAACGTCTGAATAAATTGGTTTCCTTCCAGCATTCAGTAAGCACGAGAACATACACAGGAACGAGGAAAATAAAAAACGGGGTGAGAATGCTCAACCAAGCCGCCGCAAGGCTCACGAATGGGTTACTGCCATTAGCACCCACTTGAAAGACCCACAGCACAAAAAACGGGATCGAGAAGCGCCAGAATCTTCTAGGAAACCGACGCGGGCGACAAATGGGAGAGAATTTGCCACCCATCAGTACCCATACAGCCAGTATGATGAAAGCCAAACATAGGAGTACAAATTCACCGTCTCTCATACCCTGCCCTAGTTGTTTTTGGCCCTAGTCGTCGTCTTCATCATCCCAATCAGAATCAAATAAGGCGCCATCAGTGTCCTCTATTTTTGGCGCGTGTTTGTCAGTTTCCGAAGGTTCTAGATCATATCTGAATCGATGGCCTTTAAAATCATCCTTGAAAGGTGCGGTATTCCTGCGCTGTGAATCCTGTTCGGCTGCGGCTTCGCCCTGTGTAGAGCGCTTCTCCAAAAAGTGCATGGGCGCAAACTCGTCCTCCTCCTCGTCTTCGTCGTCGGGCCATAGGTCTAAATCTTCTTTGTCGGGTTCTATATTGCATAGGCGGCATTCTTTTTTGCCTTCCTCGTCATGGGAAGGTGGTTTATCCGATTGCATGGACATAACCACGCTAGGCACCTTGGGAGAAATAAACATATACCAACCAACCACCAAAACAGCCCCAAGAGCATAATGGCGTAATACCGATAACCCTAAGCGCCGCTCTGAGGCTGTCGGCGGCTTTTTGGGTTTACTCGGCCTAATCATTGAAGGAACTGAAACCCCTAGCTTTGCCGATTTCTTCTTGCTGCGCTTTTTCGGCTTGGGCTTCCCTCGTTTGTTCAATATTGATTTGGACTTGGTGCATGGCTGTTACCGTGTCCTCGCGCTCTTTGGCGGCTTCCGGCCCATCTATCCCTTTCAGCATGTCCAGCTTTTCTTGATACTGATCTAGCTGGTGATGCAATACGTCAAGCTGGTTTTCGTTGAAGTCCTCCGGCCCGAATAGGGTATCGATCATGTCGTTTTTCATGACTTCACGCCCCCTTTCTTTTCAAAAAGGACACGGCTTGCGCCGTGATTTTTATTGTGTTTTCCACATCCGGCGGACTTCTTCACGCTCTTCCTGCCCGATCACATCCATATAGATTGTCGTCATTTCCAAGGTCGTATGACCAAGCCATTTTTGGACTAATCGGGGATTGCGGGTCTTTTGAATGGCTCGCACCCCAAAGCCATGACGTAGACCTTTCGGGCTGGCATGTTCTCCGGTAATGCCTGCCTCCTTCATCACGGCTTTAATGTGGTTATAGGCTTGTATGCGCTGCCAGTCCCACAAACGCGGCGGCGCTTTTCTGGATCGGCTCGCCTTCCTGATCCCGTGGACAAGTTCCAGCGCGTCCAAGGTGCTATCGGGCACAGGGACAGAACGATAGCGAAGCTTCTTTTTTTGCTTGAGCGTCCGAAACGTAATGCTACCGCTGCTTATATCAATATCCTTGGCGGTGAGTTCCAGCGCTTCGGATATCCGGCACCCTGTTTGCGCCATGACCAAGCATAGCGTTCTAACTTTGGGATTTTCAACGCTCTGAGCTTTACGAATAAACAAATCAAGTTCATGTTCGTCTAGGTATTTGCGCTTACCCTTACGGGTGAATAATTGCTTGTGGTCATATTCACTCGAATCAGTCTTTTTAATCACTTTGCTTGCCATCTGTTTAATATCTAGAAAGAATCAGGAAGATTTAAAGCCCAAATAGCATAGGGACCCCCTTACTTGTCAAACACTTTACTATGAAAGTGTTCAGCAGAGGTAAGTATCAGGTGGATACGGGAGGAGGAGAATCGGGTTTTTGAGGCAAGAAAAAAGCCCAAAAAATTGGGCTTTTAATAGTGCTAAATACTGGACGGATTAGAAACCGTATCGCAAACCGATGCGGAATTCATGTGCGCCATATTCTGCTTCGAGGCCGTCGAAGTCTGGGTCACTGCTGGCGAGATAACGGTAGCCACCATCTAGCGCCACGTTATCACTAAGATCGTAAGATGCACCGCCCCCAAGTTGATAGGCAAAAACGGTGTCAGAATCTGAGGCACCAGTTACACCCAAACCAGCTACGCTGGCGATTTTTCCACTATGTCGAAGTGCACCAATACCAGCAGTGATATAAGGGCTAACCGCTTGATCAGCCATAAAGTCATAATATCCATTAAGCAGAAAGCCCCATGTTTTTACATCACCAGTCAAATCTGCTGTTCCAACACCATCAACCGTAATGTCATCTAGGTCTGCTTTACGATATGAAACTTCAAATTCTGTTCGTAGCGAGGGGATAAGATTAAAGCCATAAGCCAAGGCGAAGTTTGCGCCAGTGTCTATGCCAATGTCTCCGGTAAGGCCAGTATCGCTCCAATCTGAATCGCTTGTTTTAGTAAAACCTATTTTGGCAGCGATGTAAGAATTGGAAATACTTTGTGCCTGTGCAGTTGTCGCAGTCTGCCCCAAAGCAACAATTGCGGATGTAAGTAATAGCTTTTTCATGATAGGATTCCTTGTCAAAAATTATAAATTTACTGAATGCTATGTCTACGAGGAATTTCCAATCAAGCGATAAATGATGGTTATGGTAATTTTGAAAGTATTCCGTGACAAATTTGTCACAGATAGAGGGTTTCTTTTTCGCTCAAATTTGGTTCCTAAGGGCCATAAAAAAAATTTTGGTGCATTCCCACCAACTATTCGAAAGAATGCCCTCAGCGGCTCAGATTTTGCCAATACGCACCCCCTGCAAAACCGTTTCTTTCTCCCTTAGTTCAGAAGGTGCCGAAAAAGTCCCACTATAAACAACTCGCGCGGTCCGCTTCTTGCGCTTTTTACCTTAGTACCTCCCCTGCTCCGAGCGTTTTTTCTGATGGATTAATTCTTAGTCCACAGATGGGAGCGTTCAACTACATGTATTTATATGAATCTTATTATATGTATGTGGGGGTGTTTCAGCGTAGATCAGTGGGGGTGTTTCAGCGTCCCATTTTTGCCAGTGGGGGTGTTTCAGCGCAAGTAAGTATTTGAAATTAAAAGAAATGGGGGTGTTTCAGCGTCCCATTTTTGCCAGTGGGGGTGTTTCAGCGTGGATAAGTTGAGAGATGCACAGGCTTTTACACAGGAAGTTTGAGCCTTCCGGTCGTGGATGGATCAATGGACGGCTTGCACGCTCTGATTTCGAGGCAGCCTTTGGGCGTAGCAAGGTTGAGGCTGGGCCAGCAGGCTTTGAGCTTGGCGATTTCCCGCAAGGCTTCCTTGCGAAAGTCGTTCACGATGTCTTTATTCTGGGCATTTTCAGGATGGGGGCCGAATTGACGGTACAGCCGTTGCCACGTCAAACGCTCTGGGGGCTTGCCTGTGCTGTAGAGCGAGAAGGTCTTATAGGATAGCCACATATAGAGATCGAGGCCAAGGGAAGAGCGTTTCATCTCTTTGAGAATGCGGGTATCAATAGGAATTGGCCGTGCTGTGATTTCTTGAAATAGTTCCTCGCCTAACAAAACCCAGCTTTGGAAAAGGTCGGTTTGTTCAGGATTACGATAATCCCACCAAAGATATGATTTTGGGGCCAGTCGTCCACCAGTCGATTCTTTGTGGTGTGCGTCTTCATAGATCAAATCGATGTGGCAATTAAAAAGGCGGTCGATCTGGTTTTTCAGGCGGGTCCGATCTCCCCTCTTCCCGCCACTATTGGAATACATTCCGAGCTGCTCCATGAAACTGGACAGAGAATTGCCAAGGTAAAGCTTGCGGTCTTGTGTTCGTACGGCCTCAGTGCAGAGCCACGCGAGGAGCAGGCGGGGAATATTGCCGAAAGGAAGTTTGTTGTCACCTCCGGCGATCATCACGAGCTTGTAGGGTCCGTTTTCGCGTTTGTACTGCAAGCGATTACCCGGATCAGTGCGCGGCAAGCTACAAAGAGTGAGCATCCGGGCCATAAATCCCATATCCGCAGACGGATCAAGTCCGATAGAGACAAGGGCCTCTGTTTGCTTGGCGCGGCTGTAGTGGTGTTGCGCCTGCGGCGTTTGAATAGTCGGCGTAGGCAAGCCAGAAATGATGGCCGCAATATGCTGCGGTTGGTTGGTTGGTTCGTCGGTCATGAATTTGTTGGCCTCTGTGCGATAGTGGGCTTCCGGCGTGCTTGAAAGAGCATGTCGAGGGCTTCGCCGAGAAGCGCCTGCACCGAGGAATCTTCTTCTAACGCGATCTGCCTCAATTGCTTTGACACGGTAGGATCAAAATACCCGCCAATATGCTTTGTGTCTTTACGGCTTGACGCACGCTCAGCCTGCACGGGGGATAATTTCTCTACCGCGACGGGCGCGGCTGCGCCTATGGCAGCATGACGTTCTGGCTTAAGCGCGTTGGCGAATTTGTTGGTCATATGATTGATCTCCTTCACTTGTGATCTTGTTCAATTGTGCACATATGAATGTGTGCAGGTCTTCAATGTCCCGTGCGGCTTTGCCCTCTGGTTCAAACTCCTGTGCAGTCTGTCCGGTTATAAGCGCACGAGCATACGCCACACGGTTGACAAGGCGGACGGGAGAAACTTCAACGTTAAGGGCTGCAATCGCTTCGGCAGCTTCCTGAGCTTCCTGCCCTTGCGCGGCCACGGCGTTGAGGACGACGAAAACAGGGGTTTTGGTGGTCCGCACGAGGTCGAGCGTATTGGTAATCGCTTCCATATCGAGGATAGCGGGGCGGCAGGGGATAAGGACCAAATCGGACGCCTTGGCCGCTTCAAGTGCGGCGCTATCAGAGTGGGGCGCGGTGTCGAGAAACAAGAGTTCCCCTCCCGTATCGGCTACGCGGGTCATTTCGTGAGCTAGTCGGCTCGCATGAGCGGACAGAACGACAGGGAGATCAGCGGGGCGGCGATCGGCCCATTTGGCGGCAGACGCCTGCGGGTCGAGGTCAATAATGGCAGTGTTGCGATTAGCCAGAGCCGACGCAACAGCAAGATGCAAGGCAATGGTAGTTTTCCCTGATCCACCTTTTTGACTGATAACAGCGATAGTTTTCAAATTGAGGCTCCTATTTGTGAAGTAATGCACAAGCGAATGTGTGCACAAGTGATATTGTGCATGCTTGAAAGAGGAAAGGCAAGTGGGTTTTTTAATAGGGGGGGGGGTGCGCCTGCAACCCTTGCCCCTCGGCGAGAGTGGGGGTAGCAACCGCAAGGGCGGCAGGAGCCGAGGGGGATCACCCACCCTGCACAAGCACAGCGCGGAAGGGTGGGGACACGGCTGCTGCCGTTCATCTCGACCCTTGCGGGCGCGAGGGGCAACGCCCCTTAGTCCGACTTCCGGTTGTCGGTGGTGCTGTCCCCAGCACGACCGACAGCTTGGGCGGCCCCAATGGCTGAAAAGCCCGCTGTCCAGCCGGGGGTGAAAGCCATCAGCCAGCGAATGATCAATGACAGTTCATGGGTAACGTTGCGGTGAGTGGTGCAATGTACATCACTATGACGCTAAAATGGAGTAGACTTATGCTTCACAAGGGCGTAGCCTGCGGAAAGAAATTGAGGCGAGGAGATGGGAAAGAGAAGTAAGAACGTACGGACATCGGTGATTTTAGATGATACTCAGCACGGAAAACTGCTGGCTGTGGCGGCGCGAAATGATGTATCAGCAGCGTGGGTAATCCGGCACGCAATTGGAAGATTTCTTGATGAGTATGAGGATCAAGGTGAGTTGCCTTTGGTGTTTGGAAAAGAGAAAGTGAGAGAGTCGGCTTAAAGGAGAGAGAGTGATGCAGGCAGTAGCAGTAGAAAGAAAGAGGTTGGGACGGGTGAGCAACAAGGCACGCAGAAAGAAAGATGATGCTTTGGAAGAATGGCGTAACAAGATTATCTGTGGTGATTGTCTGGAAGTTATGCGGTCGATGCCGGATGGAAGTATTGATTTAATTGTTACATCGCCACCGTACAACCTGAAAAACTCCACGGGTAACGGAATGAAAGATGGGCGTGGTGGAAAGTGGTCAAATGCGGCTCTGTTGAACGGGTACGCAGAACATCATGACTGTATGCCGCATGATAAATACGCTGCGTGGCAGAGGGACTGTTTAAAGGAAATGTTGCGGCTACTGCCTGATGATGGGGCGATATTTTATAACCATAAGTGGCGTGTGCAAGGTGGGCTGCTTCAAGATAGACAAGATATAGTAGCTGGTTTCCCGATCCGGCAAATCGTCATATGGAGGAGAAAAGGAGGAATAAACTTCAACCCGGGGTATTTTCTTCCAACGTACGAGGTCATTTATATCATTGCGAAAGAAAATTTCCGGCTGACACCGAAAGCGAATGCATACGGTGATGTGTGGGAATTCATGCAGGACATGGAAAATCCCCATCCGGCGCCGTTTCCATTGGAACTGATCGAGCGTATCGTGTCCTCTACGTCGGCAAAGATTGTTCTTGATCCGTTTGTGGGGTCAGGAACAACGGCCGTTGCGGCGCGGATGAAGAGAAGGGATTTTATCGGGATCGATGTTGCAAAAGAATACTGTGACATGGCTCGTCGCCGGCTTGAGGGTAAGGGATGGAATAGCATCACAGAGAAGGTGAATGGGAATGGCCGGGATAAAAAGTAACACAATGTTATGCCACGGGAATGTCGAGTTTGTGGGAATAAACGGATGGTAGGTTCTCTAGTTTTATTCTGAATTTGGTCCCGTGGTTTCTGATCGCAGAACCACGGCCTGCTTTAGTACGGGCATCAAAGTCTACATAGAACACACCCTGCTCGACTGCCTTGGTAAATCCAACAATGTCAGGCTCCCAATACGCTGTTGCTGACTGGTAGACAACTCTGCGCGGGTTTTTGAGCATTGCGCCGTGAACAACAATGAGACGGCGCAGTTTAGCAGAGAAAGCATTGAACAGTGTGTTGTGGAGCCAATGTGGCACAGCTCCTTCTTGGATCTCGTTTTTTATGATGAGCTTTCCGTCCTCGTTGACGATGTAAAAGCCGCGAGGAGATTTGCTGGCTATGGTGTGACGAAAACTGATATGCCCGTGCTCATCTTCCCATCCGTAATCGTGAACCATCTGGTTAATGACGCCTCGGGGCTGCGGGTCTTTGTGGAAAAGGGTGAGCAATGATGTGCCACCGTGGAATTTGATTTCCCAGTCTGCAAGATCGGGGGAATCGGCATTGTTCTCTTTGATGCCTAACAGGTCCTCAAGTAGTCGGCCGGGACCGCCGTGGCCGTTGTATTTGCCGTTGGCTGGAAATTCCCACATTCCTGCTTTGATTATCTCAGCAATCTTGCGGAAGCTGGCCTTACCAGAAGGCGGAATAACGAGTGATGTGTTTTGGGGAGGCGACATTTAGTCTTTGTAGCGCAGTGAGCGTATTCTGGCTAGTTTTTTTATTTGGAACGATTACATGAGAAGCCTGTTAGAAGGACAGACTCTGTAGGCTATTCTTGTAATTGCGGAGATCATCCGTGCCATTGCTCGTAACCGAGATCATATCCGCGTAGCTTGTTTCTTCACGGTGATCGAACCCTTCTCAGAATATTCCAAAAGAAAAACCCGCAGGACGGGAAGCCCTGCGGGTCTGACAAGTCAATACTCGCTCGGCAGCAAAATCACATTGTTGCAGAAGTACAGCTTCACTTCCGGCAATGGGAAATCCGTAAAGGGTAAAGACTGCGTGTGTACGACGCGGTTGTTGCCATCGCCACAGATGAGTAGGGCGGTATGGTCGGGGTTCACCGTGAGCGTCCAGACCTGAAACTCTTCTGCCGCAACCGCCTTGATGTGCGCCTGTGCAATAGCGATGGTATCCAGCAGCCAGTACGCTCCGCCCTGTTCCGCAAGATATTGCGCTCCATCGGTATAAAGGACTTTGCGGTTGAGCGCATGCCGATACCAGTTTTCCGAACCAGTGAATTGATAAAGGTCTGCGGCGGTTAGGGTTTTCGTGTTGGTCATAAATGCCTCCTTGTAATTGTTACCCCCACGGCGGGGGCGACAGAGGCAAGAAGCCACCGCACAAGCCGCAGCTGTCATAGCTTTTTGGGGGAGACCTTTAGGGGGAACCGAAAAGCGTCATTGACAGGAAGGCGCGGTGGCTTAAGTGCCGATACCCCGCCCGCTGGGGGTATGACCGAGGAGGCAAAGAACACGAAAACCCGCAAGCTGGAAAACCGGCAATGGTGAACTGGTAGGAGCGGGGAGAGGAATCTCAGTAGCGCACTTTGAAGACGGGGTTGTGTTCGAGGCGGGTGGTGGCGATGTTGGAGTGCCGCTTAATGCCGCGATGCTTTGTATTGTTACGGTAAATTGCCTATGCTTTTTGCAAACTGGAAAACAAAATAATAGATGCCATAACCCAGTGCTCCTGTAAGCATCATTGCCAAAATGGATATAGTTACTTTGGCGACTTTGCTATTCCAATGTGCCGTGTCGCTGAGCCAGTAAGCAGTTACGATTCCGATAATATGCCAGTGAATCTTCAAGAAGATAATAAGTGCTAAGAGGCTACAGAGGCGAAAAGCATGATAAGTGAGCCAGAAATCCTCTTGCTTTGCTGCTGATTGGAAGAAAAGAGAGAGGAACACACAAAATGCTGACCGCATTAAAATACCGATAAAATCCGAGAGATTTTTTGCCTTCGCAAATTCACCTTCTTGGAAGTTTTTCCATTGTTCTGGTTGGGACTCTCCCAATGCCTGACCTAAAGGTGTTTTTCGGAAGTACTTTTTTATTTCACTTATCATTTGAACCTTCTGAATTGTCCTGACTAAATTGAAGTCTAATATTCGTGTGATATGTCTGTGTCTATATCCATACTGTGCTCAAAACCACTGTCAATTTCTTGGTGCATGGCTTCGCGTGAAGCTTCAGCCTCGACACGTTGTTTTTCTGCTTCCAGTTCTTCCGCCGTATAGGCCCGCCCGTCTTCGCCATAAGTGACAGCCTCGTTTTGATTGACTGCCTGATTGGATGAAGGATTTCGGGGCCGCGCCGCATCGATCCGCGCTTGCTGGACCCGCGCCACACTTTCCCATTCCTCCAGCGAAGACACATCGCGTTTTTTCCTGTGTTCATGTGCCATAACATTCTGCTCCTGCGTGTGCAGATCGGCTTTGTCATGCTGCGCTTGCCGTTGCTTGTCGTCTTGCTCTTTCTGGGATTCATGGGCGCGCTGTTTATTATCCTGCTCACGCGCTAGGCGTTTGACCTGTGCGACTTTCGCCTTGCCTTGCACGGTTTTAGCCTGAGCATTCGCCGCCAAACGCTGCGCGGCTTCGGGGCTGCTTTGCGCTTCGGCTAAGAGCGCCTCTTGCTCGGCTCTGGCCTGCGCCATACCTTTCTCTGCCGCATCCCCCAAGTGTTCCTGTGTCTCCTCCTTGAGCGCTTGGCGCTCCTGTTTATGCCGTTCGCGCAATTGCTCGATGCTGTGCAAATATCCATCACGGCGGTTTTTTGCATCCTGTATGCTCAAGCGCTCGGCTTCTATCGCGTCTTTGACGCTATGGCCTTCGCGAAGACGATAGACAAGGGAAGCCAAAACCGATGTAGAAAGCCCCTCAAGACGGGCCTTTTCTGCTTCGTGTTTATCGATTTCCGGCTGATAGGTTGCCAGAATGGTTTCGCGGTCAAACTGGCCGCTTGCCTGCTTCGCGCCTTTCCATTCCTGCTTGTGGCGCTCGCGCAACTCTTCAAACTTCGCCTTGGCGCTGCGCTTAATGTCTATGCGCAAACCCTGTGCAATGGCGGCGGCGCGCTCCTGTAAAGCCTGTTGCCTATCCGCTTGGCTCTTGGCGGCGCTGCGCTCGCGCTCTTGTTGCTTGTCGGCAATCTCATCTTTGAGTTTGCCGAACGCTGCATTCATGCGCCGTTCTTTCTCAAGCTGAAAATCAATCACGCGGGCTTGCGCTTCCAGCTTATTGATTTTGGCCGCCGCCTCATTGTGGCTTTTGATCTGGGCATTTTCCGCTGCGCGTTCGGCTTGTTCCCCGCGCCGCTTCATCTGGGTGGCTGCCGGCCCTTCGTGGATCGTGGGCTTTTTATCAATGCCCAAATCCCTGTAGGATTTCTCCGTCACGCGCACGTCATGCCCCGCCGCCTTCAAAGCGGCGTTGACATGATTGGCCCAAGCGGTGCGCATTTCCTTAACCTGTTCCTGACCTGTGGCAAGGCCAAGCTCCATCTTCTTCTTGCCGGACAACTCCAACTCGGACTTGCCGCCAAAGCCCTTTTCATCAAGCACGCGAGTCGTTTCCAAAAAATGCACATGCCAGTTTTTATCCGAGCCTTTTTCATCCGGCGCATGGATGGACGCATCAACTGCCGTGCCGTAGCGCTCAACGCGCCACTTGGCAAAATCGGCAACCAGTTTTTTGTTTTGCTCAAGGGTGAGTTCATGGGGCAACGCGGCGACGTTATCGCGGCAAATGGCGGCTGAATTTTTATAGGCTCCGGCCTTGGTCTTTTCTGCGGCTTCGGCAGAGTTCCACAGAAAACCACGGTCTTGAAATTCTTCCGGCGCATCGGCAGGGAGATAGATTTCAGAGAGCGCCGCGTTTCCGTGGGTGGCTCGGTATTGGCGATAATCGAACGTTTCCCCCGTCCGTTCATCATAGAGAACCTGCCCCGAACGATAGGCCGCAGCCGCAAGCGCGCTGTGACCTTTTGCCCGTGAATGGGTGCCCGTTCTGAAATGATAAATCGCCAAAACTCGCGCCCTCCGTTATGTGGGCAATTGTGACACCGGAAACATTGACCAGCCCCAGAATGGGGCTACTCGCGAAAACAGAACAACGGCGTGTTTTGCGACATGGGGCAAAGTGAGGAATCACTTTGTCCCTTGCTGCAACGCGGCAACATGCACAAGCGGAGTAAGCGCTCGTGCTCTTGCCTCGCAGAGCGCACGGACTTTTTTAGCTTTCGATCTGAGCTTGCGAAGATATGAAAGACTAAAAAAGTCCTAAGTGCGCCCTTCGGTAATTGCTGCGTAAA
>JAOUOR010000110.1 GCA_029880245.1 Alphaproteobacteria bacterium | reverse complement strand
GCCGGTATTGTTCTTGATGACCGAATCAGCCGCCTTAAGGATATTATTCGTCGAGCGATAATTTTGCTCCAGCCTTATGATTTTAGCGCCCTTGAAATCCTCCTCAAATTTCAGGATATTGCCAACCTCCGCGCCGCGCCAGCCATAGATAGACTGGTCATCATCCCCCACACAGCAAATATTGCCCGTGCCCTGCGCGAGCAGCCTAAGCCAGAGATATTGCGCAACATTTGTGTCTTGATACTCATCAACGAGGATATAACGAAAGCGCCTGTGATAATCCTCCAGCACATTTTTATGCGCGGGGTTTTTAAGAATGGTGATCATATGAAGAAGCAAATCTCCGAAATCACAAGCATTTACCGCCCTAAGGCGTTCTTGATAGCGTTTATATAAATCAGGCAATTTTCCACCGGCAAGCTCGGCGACTTCATGTGCCTCTACTTGCGCAGGGTTAAGTCCACGGTCCTTCCAGCGATCAATCACCGAGATCATGGCTTTTGGTGCCCATTTCTTGGTATCAATACCCGATGCCTCCATAAGCTGCTTGAGCAGCCGCACCTGATCGTCCGGATCAAGGATTGTAAAATTGCTCGACAAGCCGACAAGATCAGCATGACGGCGCAGCATTCTGGCAGCAAGAGAGTGGAATGTGCCAAGCCACCACCCCTCAACAGGCTGTCCGCCCATCATCTGGCTAATGCGCTCTTTCATTTCGCTTGCCGCTTTGTTCGTAAAAGTCACAGCTAAAATTTGCGAAGGATAAGCTCTGGCTGTATTGAGAAGATGGGCAAGACGTGTTGTCAAAACGCGGGTTTTACCAGTTCCGGCGCCGGCCAGCACCAGAACAGGACCGTCCAGTGTTTCAACGGCCTCCATTTGTCCCTTATTCAAACCGTCCAGATAAGAGGAAAAAATTTGCTCCTGAGTCTCTGCCTGTTCTTCGTGAATTTCATACACATCATGCATGAATTATAAATACGGGGTTTTACCGCATGCCACAAGTCCGATAATTTTAGGCTTTTATCTTCAAACTGGGATCGTAATTCAAACATTCGACTTTATTCCGGCCTGCATTCTTGGCCATATAAAGAGCTTCATCGGCACGCGAGACCAAACGATCAAGCTTTTCGCCTGTATTATATTCGGCCACGCCCACAGAAATGGTTATACGCGCAATGCGCTCTCCTGTGGCTCGATTAATAATATCTTTGTCGGCAACCTCTTTTCGAAGATATTCCGCCACCTTTGTACCACCACTTAAAGGTGTGTCAGGCAATAAAATTGCAAATTCTTCACCTCCATAACGGCAAGCCAGATCGCGTCCTTTAACACCATCTTTCAAAGTTTTAGCCACAAGCTTTAAAACCTGATCGCCAACCTGATGGCCAAACCCGTCATTAAAGGATTTGAAATGATCAATATCCAGCATGAGCAGAGTAAATGTGGAGCACTCCCCTTCTGCTATGTTATTTGACAAGCGCAATATTTCCATGTCGAAACTCTTACGATTGGCAAGACCTGTTAAGCTGTCAGTCACAGCTTCTTTTCTGGCAATCTCAAGGTCACGCTGCATATCTTCCATAACTTGGGTCGAACGTTTGAGCAATTCTTCCATATGCGCGTTTTTATCAATCATATTGGTGGTTTCTTCCAAGACGCTACTCAGCATCTCGTTAATTTCTTCGCGTGTTTTATCCTGCCCCAGACCTTCTCTGGTTTTTGCGAGAGTCTTGTTATAGCTATCCGTCCATTCATTGGCCTGAGAAACCGCTTCGGTGACATCGTGAATTGTTTTTTGGATCTGATTACCGGCAGATTCAACGACTCTGCTGCTGTTATCAGAGCTTAGGAATTGTTGATAAATTTCAGAGCACATATCATCATCAATGGCTTGCTTATCAATAATATGATCAATCGCATTTTTAACCTCGGGCTCGGCCTCCGAGTAATAGACAAACCACAACTCATAGTTTTCCGGCGTCGGCAACAGGCCATAAGTGCTGATTGCCGCCATAGCCTGCTCTGCAAACTCTTTGGTTTTTTCTATAGGATGAAAATATGTCAATGCTTTAAAACCTGATCAGTGAATTGATTTCTCAAGTAATACTGAGGCAATATTACATTATATTTACTAACAGGAAATTAAGAAAATTGGTTAGGAAAATAAAAACTAGACAATCGCTTTTTGAGCATAGCCACGAAGCTGTTCCTGAATCTCACCCATATGTAACTCCAGACGACTCCGCTTAAACATTGACGCTACTGAGGACATATCCATATTTGCGTTCATTGTTGTAATCTCTGCACTAATACTGGAGCCTGCAATATGATCACCAACATATTTTGCCTTGTCTTCACCAAATCGATAAACTTGCGAATCATTCAGTGCAGATACAACAACCTCATTTCTGGCAGCACGAAGAGCTTCGACTTTCCCATCAGTTATATTCTGATCATAAGTTCTGGCAAAAACAAGTTGGGTTTCCCGAACATCCATGCATGCATTGTGCACCCTCTCCAATGCCTGATATTCTGGCTGCTGATCAACTCTTTGTGTGATCAACTTTTCCATATTTGCCGAAGATAGCCGCGCCAGATTTTCCTGTATTTCTTCTAAATTCAAACCCGACTTAAGAGTCTTACCCAACTTATTAGAATCAAGCTTCGGTCTTTCTTGCGCAATCTTGACCATTTCCTCTATCAAAGCACGTTTTTGATCTCTGGTTAAATCTTTACGCTGCTCGTTAATGGAAGCGGCAACATCAGCAGCAGCAACACCCGGTATGGCATTAGCCGCCGCGGAACCTTTACCTGTATCCCCTTGGGGCATTATTTGTTTGACAACGCTTTCTTTACTAATACCCTTTTCCGTGAGGCCTATCTGATCTGCCTTATTATCATAGGCCTTTTCCAGATAGTCCTGCGCAACTGCCTGATGATCATTCCAGAATGTTTCCAGTTGATCCATCTTTTCTTCGGCATCATCAATATGGGCGTTATTGCTCTTGTTTTTTCCTTCGGCATCAGTTTCCGGCTTTGTTGAATCAATGGCATTAGAGTCAATATTTTCCGCATTTGGCTCGAAATCAATATTACTGGTTTCATTCAGAACTGAAACAACACTTTGCTTCGAATTATCATTGAAAAGCGCATCGGCGTTATTACTGGCGGGATTACTGAATAAATCTTCTTGCGGTTCAAAACCTGATTCTTTCATATCGGCAGTAAGAGTCGCCAGACCACTATGGTCCTGACCTTTTCCAGAAAAAGAATTATATGATTGTGGACCCTCACTAGCGCCGGATTTCCTGAGATTTCCGAAGTCATTGCCGCCTTGTTTACGCGCCAATCCCGCCATCTGCGATATAGTCATTGTCTGTGACATTAAAACAACCTACCACTTCATTTTTTAAACACTATCAAGAGCATATATCTAAATCACCGGTTCGTTTTATGCTCATAAATAGTATAGCCCGAAATCTATGAAAAATACAAATAAAACATGATTTTAGCCCTTCAAACCGGCGCGGCGATAGCTTATGGCTTCA
>JAOUOR010000064.1 GCA_029880245.1 Alphaproteobacteria bacterium | reverse complement strand
CAAGTCGAGATCATGGAATATGGCGGTTATAGTAATGGAATTATGCCTATTTGGAATATTGGTGTTCATGCGCGTGGCCTCATTGTTTATTCTTTATTTTATATTATTTTTCTGCTCCTTGCACATTTTTCACCAAATACAAAAGGCGTCATTTTTATGTCAGCGTGTTTGGGGCTATTATTTATGGCTTTTGTTAGTTCTATGATTCTCATGCTGTTATAATTCGTTTTAAAAAGAAAAAAAGGTACAAAATTATGTCCAGAAATAAGCCCAAAACAAAAGTCCGTACAGCCAAGGGGCGGAAAATATCGTCAACGCGCTGGCTTAAACGTCAGCTCAATGATCCGTATGTTGCCGAGGCGGAAAAGCACGGCTATCGAGGACGGGCTGCCTTTAAGCTTAAGGAAATTGATGAAAAACTGGGGCTTTTGAAACAAGGTATGACGGTGATTGATCTCGGAGCAGCGCCGGGAGGGTGGTGTCAGATTGCAGCTCAGAAAAAATGCCGGATTATTGCGATGGATTTGCTGGAGATTGAGCCATTGCCCGAGGTTGATTTTGTTCAGATGGATTTTATGGAAGATAGCGCACCTGACAAGCTCAAAGCCATGCTAGGCAAGGGCAAGCTGGCCGACGTGGTGCTCTCCGATATGGCACCCAATACGACGGGGCACAAGCAAACCGATCATTTGCGGATTATGGCTGTGGTCGAGGCGGCTTATCATTTTGCTATAGAGGTTTTAAAGCCCGATGGTGCTTTTGTCGCCAAGGTCTTTCAAGGCGGGGCGCAAGATACCTTATTAAAGGAAATGAAAAAGGATTTTAAAACAGTCAAACATATTAAACCCCCGGCCAGCCGCAAAGAAAGTGCGGAACAATATCTTGTCGCGCAGGGTTTTAGGAAAACTCAAGGCACATAGCTTTAATATTAAATATCTTCTTTAAGCGTTTGCGCTCATCGCTTTGGATTTTAGCGGGCTGTCCCAATTCTTGATGTTTTGGAGACCTTCTTTGAAGATTTCTTCACTTTCAGCCTCAAGCTTTACGCCAAGGCGTACAATATCGAAATCCTCGAATTTGCTCGCGCATTTAATATTATAGCGCTTATTTTCTTCGCCCTTAAGGATTGAATAAAATGGTGAGCAACTTATAAGCCCGCCGCTGCGTTCCGTTACCATCTCGCTGAAAAGGATGAATTTACGTGACCCTGAGATCGTCTCGGAAATATCTTCCAGCAAGGGATTATCGATCAGATTCGGACAGTTTCCACAGTCAATGGTCGTGTCTTCCCAGCTATAATGACGGGCTGCACCAAAATTATGGCTAATACCAAACTCGTTTTGCCCATTATTGGCAAGGAATGTATGGGTCCTGATTTTTTTGATGCGATCAAGATTGCATAATAAGTTATTTTGCGCCAGAGCCAGCAAAGAAGAATCTCCAACTAACCATGCATAAACACTTGGGATGTTATTGTTTGAAATCATATCTGTTCTACCTACATACTCTTAAGTTTTATAAATTTCTAATTCTTTTCTTTTTATTTTTTCATAAAATTACTAATATTTGGTTATTTTCATAATAAATTAATGGTTACCAAAATTTATAATTTCTTTCTTTACTTCTTTGGAAAAGAGAGTATAACTCACCTGCAAATTTCGTTCTTACCAACATGTTCGGAGATTTGCCTATGAGCCGTATCAAAGACCCCCTAAAAATCCGTGAAGCCCTGACATTTGACGATGTTCTTCTTGTGCCCGGAGCATCTGAAGTTCAGCCCAATGATGTTGATACGTCTACTTATGTCACGCAGTCGATAAAGTTGAATATTCCGGTGATTTCAGCAGCAATGGATACGGTCACGGAAAGTGAAATGGCCATTGCAATGGCGCAAAATGGCGGTCTTGGGGTGTTGCATAGAAATATGGATATCGAGGATCAGGCAAAAATGGTTCGCAAAGTTAAGCGCTTTGAATCAGCCATTGTTATGGATCCAATCACTATTCGCCCCGATGATACGCTTTCGGTGGCTTGGGAGCTGATGGATAAAAACAATATTTCCGGTTTTCCGGTCACGAATGAAGACGGTAAGTTGGTGGGAATTTTAACAAGCCGCGATCTTCGATTCGCAGAAAACAAAGATCAACCGATCAAAGAGCTTATGACCAGCGAGAATCTGGTCACGGTGCAAATGGGTATTGATAAGCAAAGCGCCAAGAAGCTCTTGCATCAACACCGGATTGAAAAGCTGCTCGTTGTTGATAAAGCAGGAACCTGCATAGGTCTGATGACGGTTAAAGATATCCAGAAATCCAAGCTCTTTCCAGCGGCTACAAAAGACTCTGAAGACCGCCTTCGTGTTGCGGCTGCTGTTGGGACTGGCCCGATTAACGGTGTGGAGCGCGCAGAGGCTTTAGCGGCAGAGGGCCTTGACCTTTTGGTTGTTGATACGGCGCATGGTCATTCCAGAGCAGTTTTGGATACAGTGGCGCAAATTAGGAAAGACAATAAGGATTTACAGATTGTTGCCGGAAATGTCGCTACGGCCGAGGGGGCTTTGGCGCTGATTAAGGCAGGCGCTAACGCTATTAAGATCGGCATTGGTCCGGGATCAATCTGCACAACACGCGTTGTAGCCGGTGTAGGTGTTCCCCAATTAACGGCGATCATGGATGTCTCGGCAGCATGTGCAAAGAAAAATATACCGGTGATCGCTGATGGCGGTATCAAATATTCAGGCGATTTTGCCAAAGCTATAGCCGCCGGCGCAGATGTTGCCATGATGGGCGGAGTCTTTGCCGGAACGGATGAGGCGCCGGGTGAAGTAATTCTCTATCAAGGCCGATCTTATAAATCTTACCGTGGAATGGGATCGGTCGGGGCAATGGTCAAGGGTTCGGCAGACCGCTATTTTCAGGGCAATGTCAATCAATCCAATAAACTGGTTCCCGAAGGAATTGAAGGGCGCGTGCCTTATAAAGGGCCGCTATCAACCGTTGTGCATCAGATGGTTGGCGGTTTGCGGGCTTCTATGGGCTATACGGGATCGGCAAGTATTGCGGAGATGAAAGAAAAAGCCGAGTTCATGCGCATGACGGGTGCAGGCTACAGAGAATCGCATGTTCATGATGTCACAATCACCCGCGAAGCACCAAATTATCGCACCGAATCTTAAGGCTGGAAATTCTGTTAAATAAATTAAAGCTTGCAAATCCTTAAAAATTTCGCATAGTGCTATTTAATTCATGAGAATTTGTTTATGAGTTAAGTTTAACTAGAGGAAAAAACTATGAAAAATTATCTTACTATTCTTGCCGCATTGGCATTCGTTCTTTCAGCAGGTTTCGTTTCAACTTCTGCTATTGCAGAAGATGCAGAAGCTCCTGCTGCTATTGAAGCAACAGAAGATGAAGCTGCTGCTGCCACAGACGAAGCAAGCGAAGAAGCTGCTGAGACAGCTCCTGCTGCTGGTGCTGAAGGCGAAGAAGCTGCTGCCGGTGAAGAAGGCGAAGCTGCTGCTGAGGAAGCAACAGAAGAAGCTGCTCCTGCTGAATAAGCTTAGTTCTGTATAAGAATAAAAAGGCTGGTAACCAAATTAGGTTGCCAGTCTTTTTTTATGCATTAAAGTTGCATCTATGACCATAGTCGCAATTATTATTATCATAGCGTTCGCCTTTTTTGCCCAGAGCCTGCTTGGTTTTGGCGGCGGGTTGATCTGCATCCCTATTCTTAGCCTGTTTATGCCTGTGCAGGATGTTGTGGCAATGGTGATGCTCCACCAGTTTTCTATGGGCTTGCTGATCTTCAAAGTACACAAGAACATAGGCTGGATGCATATCAGAAAAATGATTCCCATGACAGTAGTGGGAGTAATCATTGGGGTTTTCTTTTTGAAAATTTTGGATGGTGATTGGGTGCGGTTAGGTTTGGCAGCTTATATTATTCTGCATCTTGCTCGTAAGCACACATCATTCGACCCGATGGGCCGCATGATTGAAGGGGGCGGAGTTCATCTTGCAGGTTTTCTTGGTGGGGCTTTGAATGCCATGATCGGCGGGGGCGGTCCGGCCTTTATTTTATATTTAAAAGACAAAGCAGAAAATTCATCTGAATTTCGTGCCAATATCATAGCTATGCTTATGATTTCCAATGTCCCCAGAGCTATTGGAATGGCAGGAACGGGGTTGTTTACATGGGATATTTTTATTCTGGGTCTGTACTCTTATCCAACATTCTTGCTAGCTCTTTGGGCAGGACAGAAACTCCATGATAAAATTCCGCAAAAAGTTTTCTTTAATGCTGTTGAGGTTCTGCTCTTTTTCTCTGCGATGTTTTTGGTAATTAAGGTAATGCTATAAAACAATTGCTTAAACGCGCGGCTTACTGTATCTCTTGCCGCCATGAAACCTGCATCGAGAATACAAGCCACTATTGAAATCCTGAGACGGGACGAGGATATCGGACTTCCTCTGGACTCGATCGTGGGAGATTATATGCGCCAGCGCCGCTATATCGGGGCGAAGGACCGCGCCGATATTTCCACCCGCGTTTACGACATTGCCCGTAATCAATCCAAGCTGGGTTGGTGGCTCGATCGCCTAAAGGCCAAAGATACGCCGCGTTACCGCGTTATGGCATGGCTTGCTATCGGGGAGAATGCGGATTTAAAACGGTTGAAGGATCTTTTTGACGGTTCTCAATATGCACCTGAAAAACTTGATGAAAAAGAAACAGAACTGGCAAAAAAACTGGTTGGCAAACCTCTTTTTCATGACGATATGCCAGAAAATGTTCTTGTTGAGTGTCCGCCGGAATTCGAGGATATCTTGCGCGGTATATTCGGCGATGGCTTTGAACAAGAAATGAAGGCCATGCAGGCGCCTGCCACGCTTGATTTGCGGGTAAATGTATTTTTGAGTGATCGCGAGGCCGTTAAAGATTTACTGGCAAAAGACGGCGTTGAGACTACGGAAACCCCCTATTCTCCTTGGGGGTTGCGCTGTGCGGAAAAATCCTATCTGGCTAAGACCAAAGCCATGAATAAAGGGTTTATCGAAATTCAGGATGAAGGCTCGCAGCTAATTGCCTATATGGCAGGTGTCAAACCCGGTATGCAGGTTCTGGATTATTGCGCGGGCGCAGGAGGAAAGACTTTGGCGCTGGCCGCGGCGATGCAGAGAAAAGGCCGCATTGTTGCGATGGATACGGAAGAAAAGCGCCTTGAAAAGGGCCGCAGGCGTTATAAAAAAGCAAATCTGGCTGATATTATCGAGGTGCGTCCCTTAAGCGATCAGAAGCACCGCAAATGGCTGCGCCGTCAAAAAGGGACATTTGATGTGGTTCTTACCGATGTTCCATGCTCGGGGACGGGCACATGGCGCCGCAATCCGGATATGAAATGGCGCACATACGGGCCGAAATTAGTCGAATTAATTGCCCTGCAAGCCGAGATTATGGATAAAGTTGCCCATACGGTTAAAATTGGCGGGAAACTCGTTTATGCGACGTGTTCTCTCCTGCCACAGGAAAATGAAGAACAGATCGAAAAATTCCTGAAAAACCACCCCGAGTTTGAAGTCCAGCCCATCGAAGAGGCCCTAGGCCTAGGCTCGCCTTATATGCGCCTGACGCCCCATCGTCATAATACGGATGGTTTCTTTGCGGCGGTGTTGGTGCGAAAAAATCTGGCATTATAATTTGTCATAAGTTATTATAATGAACAAAGAAAAATCGGGTTGAGTATTATGGATGAAATGAATTTAGCTATAGGTCAGGATTTTGCCGGAGTATCTGCCGATCAGATGCCTCAAGAGCAAAAACATATTATTGATCCGGAATTTCCAATATCCAGCCTATGCGGGGCCGGTCAGCAATTCACAGTCTTAAGGGATAATGATCATGGAAGCCCGTTAATTCCATTAATTGTGGCGTACGAATTGCCAAATGCGGCGCAGAACTGTGGCGTAAAGCATCTTATCTTGGAATACGGATTATCTTCAGATGACGATGACAAGGAATTTAATGAAACTTTGCTTCGTATTAATGGTATTGGCCCAAAAATATCGGCACAAGAGTTAATGGAAAAATCCTATCTTTTTAAAAATTCTAGTTCAGGAACTCCAGAACAAATAAACCAATCTGGTGAAGCTTATGCAACTATGATGGTAATGGCGATGAATGAAGGTATAAAAGTTCACTTGATAGGCGATTACCCTGGGGTCGGACATTTTTTTGACGCAGAAAATTATCTGTATCAGGAAATGAAGGTTTCATCAGAGAAGGAAGAGTTTATAAATAAAAATCCGGAATTGTATAAACAATATGAAACTTATATCTCAATAACAGATCCTGCTCAATTTGATGAATATATGGCTACTCTTACTCAATCAGGTATGACAGATGAAGACATTGATCGCCATATGTCCAAAATGATGGAATATGCGGATAAAATAAATGAATATGACAAACAAGTTTTTGAGCTTATAGTTAAGGCAGAAGAAAGCCAAAAATTATTCATAGAGGCCCGTTTTAGCGATGAGGCTCTGGAAGCACGGGCCGAGCGTTTTATAGCGGCGGCAAATGGTGAAAATGCTCTTATCTTGTGGGGAGGAGCCCATTTTGATAATAGTATGAATCCAAAAGATATAGATGAATATCTGGATAAAAAACTTGCAGAAAAAGCTATTGAAGAAGGTCATGGGCAGCAACCATTTGTTACAAAGCAAATTGATTTATATCCAACGCGTGAAGCTTATGATGATAATGTACAAAATGGTTTGACAGGGCCGGACCCAGCAGTTTTTACCTATATTATTTCCGAAGGCGAGCTTGAAATACCGCCAAGCTATCAGGAACAGTTTAACTTAGAGCCTTCAATTTCTCCGTCTCTAGATCAAAATGATGTTGGCCTAAAACCTGTCAATAAGCCGGGGTTTTAGTTCTGCTCTTGCCTGATCTTCCGCCATTTTGCGGCGTTATTATTATGCTCGGACAGGGTTTTGGCAAAGGCATGCCCGCCACTGCCATCGGCTACGAAATAGAAATACTCATGCTCTTCGGGGTTAAGAGCGGCCGCTATGGAGGCTTTCCCCGGATTGGCAATAGGGCCGGGGGGCAGGCCGGGATAAAGATAGGTATTATAAGGGGAATCAAATTCGAGATCTTTCTTGAGTAATCTGCGCCCCAAAGGCCCCTGCCCGCCATTTTCGTGGCGCCCTTGCGTCAAGGCGTAAATCACCGTCGGATCAGTCTGGAGCGCCATGCCTTTTTTAAGACGGTTGAAGAAGACTCCTGCTACGCGCTGACGTTCGGAGGGAACAGAGGTCTCTTTTTCTATAATCGAGGCCAGAGTTAAAACCTCCAGCACGGTTTTAAGCGGCGCTTTGGCATTCGGGCAATCTTCAGGTAAAAAATCGGCAAAAGAGGCATTGGCAACACGTTCCAGCAAAATCCCGCACAGAGGCAGCAAGGTATTTTCCATCGCCTTATTCATTTGCGTCATAATGTCGAAAGCTGTATCACCTTTTTGATAGGAATAGGTTTCGGGTAAATACGAGCCTTCGGGCAGCATCAGAAACTCTTCACCTTTTGAAAAATCTTCATTGGCCGTTAAAAGCTCCTTGATTTCCCAATTGGTCAAACCTTCGCGAATTGTAACCTGACGCAAAATAACTTTGCCGGATTCCAGCAAATCCAGAATTTTTCGCATCGAAGCACGGGCAGGGATTTCATATTCTCCGGCCTTGAGCTTCGAAGCCTGACCTGTCATGCGCCCCGAGATTTTAAAGACTATGGGCTGGTCTATGACATTATGATAGGAAAGCTGATCGGCAATTCCGCCAATGCTTGATCCGGTAGGGATTGTAATGTGAACGGCTTTGTCATGGGGGCCGTCTTCTATGAATTTCATCCAGCCCCAGTAAGAAGCTCCGCAAATACCCATCACAATCAAGGTCGAAACCAGAACAAAACCACCGAGCAAAAGCTTGAAGAAAAATTTCATGTTCTAAACTCGCTTAATAACAAGCGAAGCGTTAGTCCCCCCAAAGCCAAAGGAATTTGAAAGCACGATATCGATTTTCTTTTCCTTTGCTACTTTAGGGACAAGGTCCATGCCCTGACAGTTTTCGGACGGGTTTTCCAAATTGAGTGTCGGTGGGATAATGCCCGTTTGCATGGCCTTTGTCGCGTAAATAGCTTCGACGGCTCCAGCCGCGCCCAGTAAATGTCCGATGGCTGATTTGGTGGAAGACATGGAAACCTTATCCAAGGCGTTCGAGAACAAGCGCTTTACCGCGCCAAATTCTATGCCGTCACCCACAGGCGTGGATGTTCCATGCGCGTTGATATAATCAATATCTTCGGGGTTAAGCTTTGCCCGTTTGAGGGCAGCCTGCATCGCGCGGTAGCCGCCATCGCCGTCTTCTCTGGGCGATGTGATGTGATAGGCATCACCGGACAGGCCGTAACCTACTATTTCTCCGTAAATAGTAGCGCCGCGTTTTTTCGCGTGTTCATATTCTTCTAAAACCACAATCCCCGCACCTTCCCCGATAACAAAGCCGTCTCTGGCATCATCCCACGGGCGGGAGGCTTGCTCCGGCGTGTCGTTATATTTGGTAGACAAAGCTCTCGCCGCGGCAAACCCAGCTACACCAAGGCGGCAAACCGCACCTTCCGCGCCGCCGGCGATCATCACATCGGCATCATCCAGCGCTACTAGGCGCGCAGCATCGCCAATTGCATGGGTTCCGGTTGCGCACGCCGTGACAACCGAGTGATTCGGTCCCTTAAAGCCGTATTTGATCGACACATGACCGGAAGTCAGATTGATAAGGGCCGCAGGGACAAAGAACGGTGAAATCCGCCGTGGTCCGCGCTCGTTTAAAATCGTAGAGGTTTTGTGAATCTCGTCCAGCCCCCCTATTCCCGAGCCGATCAGCACACCTGTGCGGCATAGGCTTTCTTCATCTTCGGGGTGCCAGCCTGCATCTTCAAGGGCTTCTTTGGCGGCGCACATGGCATAAGTGATGAAAATATCCATCTTTTTTTGCTCTTTGGGCGGCACATAAATATCAGGGTTAAACGCACCATTTTTGGGCGACTCATCACTTGTTTTCGGAATAATGCCGGCAATCTGGGATGTGATATCGGAAACTTCGAAATCCGTGATTTTCTTGATCCCGCTTTTGCCATTTGTGATCTCGCTCCAATTATGCTCGACCCCGACACCTAAGGGAGAGACCATACCCATACCTGTTATAACTACGCGTCGCATCATTTTCTCGTCATTCCCATTTATTTTTGCACTGCGTTATTCGTCGCTTACGTATTTATTATACGCTTCGCTCCCCTTGCCTAGTGCAAAAATAAAGCGAAACGACGATAATATTTTTTGTTTCATAAAATCACAGCCCGTCATGCGGGCTGAAATTACGGTAATTATTTTAATAATAAGGATTTACGCGTCTGCGTTTTCCTTGATGAACTTGACGGCATCTTCGACAGTCTGGATATCTTTACCGGCATCATCGGGAATATCAATACCGAATTCTTCCTCGAAAGCCATAACCAGCTCGACAATGTCAAGGGAATCAGCACCGAGATCATCAATAAAACTGGCACCTCCAACGACTTTGTCTTTTTCCACGCCAAGATGTTCTACAACGATATTCTGTACGCGCTCTTCAATATCACTCATTACTTGATCCTTATCTTAAATATTTGGTTCGCAAATTTGTGTGTTTTAATAAACAATAACCAGCCCTTTGACCAGTCCCTAAATGAATAAAATTATTTACCATGCCCAAAAGGAAACACAAAGCAGTTTTTATAATTCTGTATAGTGTGGGGGTGTGGATAAGATTTTTAACCCTCATCCTCATCGGTAGGATATTTACGCGGAGCGCCGCTACCACTATAACCGCCTCCACCGCCGGAGCTTCCGCCCAGTCCCATGCCTGGCCCCATGCTTGGAGCTGCTGTGGGGGTGGTGGCCTCGAACATATGCTGGCGGGCCAGATGCGGGACAAAGGCAAGGCTTGCGGGCTGTGTATCGCCAAGGATACAGCCAATCGTATCTTCATTGCCTGTATCATCGCGGTGAACGGGCTGGCCTAAAACGCAGGATTTAATAAAATAGTTAAAAGAGTCCAGCGGATGCTTGGGCGGTTTAACCTTTTCAAAGGCCTTTGCGCGATGCGGATCACCCAGCATCATAAGCGGCACCTGATAGGCTTGCGCGATTTTACCCTCTTTCACAGCGCCAAGATGCATATGCGGGGACATATCAAGGCGACCAAAAAACTCGGCCTCTACCGGAATATTCAAATCCATATGATCCATATCCACAAATTCCAGCGATAAATGTCCGCTATCCTTATCCAGAATAACACCGACAATTTTCTTTATGAAATTCTCGCTGGCCAGCAAGCCCGACTCGCCCTTGGGGGTGAAAAGTAAATCAATATCCATAAACTTATTTTAGCAGAACAGAATTAAAAAACGAAAGAGAAGAAATTAAGATTATGTATTTTGCGGATTGTTCTTCCGTCAGTTCTCCAGCTCTTTATTCATGAGGTTTAGGAGATCGTCAGGCTTAATGTCTAGACTTCTTGTAACCTCAATATATTGATACGATTTCCATAGAAAATATTCAATATGCCTGTTAAATTTTGCCAATTTGGAAATATTTCGATCATATCTTTCTTTATCAAAAACATAAATAACTATCCAGTCAGCTGTTAACTTTCCACTAGTTCGTTTTTTTATGAAATAATCAATATCCTGCCAAGGAATAAAGTTATTCTCTGTACCTAAATTTTATGATGAGACCAAATACCATTTTCATACATTACAAGGCGTATATCCTTATTATCAAAAATTAAGGAAATAAAAACAGCCAAGAACATCAAACCTGCCAAAATTGCAACAAACCATGCTTTATCTTCTAATGGTTGATAAAAATACACAGCCATTAAGAAACAGCCGCAGAAGAGCATAATAATTAAATCTCCTTTAGGAGGATTCCCAGCCTTTATTTTATGCAATGGCTCGCCATAAACGGGGTGGGTTTTAATCATGTCTGCTTTCATGTCATCTATCTTATCAATAAATTGCCTCTCTTGTCATCCCCGCGTTCTCCGAAGCTTGAAAAGCGCAGGAGAATAAAACGGCGGGGATCCGGTAAATGAGTGCAGGCAAAAGCCTGCACATTTTTTGCGCTGGATTCCCGAACAGCATTCAGCTTCGCTTCATTTGTCGGGAATGACGATAAAATTCAGGGAAAAATGGAAGGTGGCTAGGTTTTCAAATCATTTCGCTGTATCTTTGCAGGAAAGAAAATGGAAATAACTAAATGTGTGGCATAACAGGGCTATATTCCTTTGAACCGAGAATTGACCGTCTGGCACTTCACCAGACGGCGCAGAATATGACTGATGCCTTAACGCATCGCGGGCCGGATAGCGGCGATATCTGGCAGGACCCTGACATGCCGTTTGCCCTTGGTCATCGCAGGCTGGCGATTATCGATCTCTCGCCAAGCGGGGCGCAGCCTATGGAATCGCCTTCGGGACGTTATATGATTGCCTTTAACGGGGAGATTTATAATTTTAAAACGCTACGTACCGGGATCGAGCAACAGCACGGGCACAAATTTAAAGGTCATAGTGACACAGAAGTCATATTGGCAGGCTTCGAGTATTGGGGTTTTGAGGAGACACTTGCCAAGATCAACGGCATGTTTGCAATTGCTTTGTGGGACCGGAAAACCAGAGCTTTGTTTCTCGCCCGTGATCGCTTTGGCAAAAAGCCGCTTTATATCGGCTGGGCGGGAAGCACGCTTGTTTTCGGCTCGGAGACCAAGGCTTTGGCAGCGCATCCGGAGTTTCGCCGTGATGTAAACCGCGATGCACTGACCTCTTACTTAAGATTTGGCTATGTGCCTGCGCCGTTTTGTATCTACGAGCAAGTCTGGCAGATTCCGGCGGGGCATATGATGGCGCTGGATACGCATCTTTTGCGCGGCGGGCAGGACTTAAAGCCCTTGATGAGCAGTTACTGGAGCCATAAGGCCGCTTTGGAAGAGGCAAGGAAAAGCCCGATTGAAAATCTTGAAAATACTGTCGATGAATTTGAGAAATTACTCTCTGATTGTGTAGCAGACCGGATGATCTCCGATGTGCCTTTAGGCGCTTTTCTGTCGGGTGGAATTGATAGCTCGAGCATTGTGGCGCTCATGCAAAAGCATTCGGACAAGCCGGTTAAGACTTACACGATCGGCTTTAATGAAAAAGGTTTTAACGAGGCCGAGTACGCCAAGAAAATTGCGGAGCATCTGGGCACCGAACATCACGAGCTTTACCTTGATCCGAAAAGGGCGCTTGAGATCGTCCCGAGGATGGCCACTATGTATGACGAGCCTTTTGCAGATGCGTCTGCCCTGCCGAGTTTTCTGGTGTCCGAATTTGCCCGTGAAAGCGTGACTGTGGCA
>JAOUOR010000009.1 GCA_029880245.1 Alphaproteobacteria bacterium | reverse complement strand
TCTCGAACCTGAACCGGACATCCAGAGGAGAAGAAATTTCTTCAATTGCCACACGAAGCTGCTTATTGGCCTGAGCACTGTCAGCCTCCGAGACTGACCCTTGAGTCTCTATAGTGTCGTCAATAATAGCATTTTGAACGACAACAATCTGGACGCGTTTTATTTCAGCGTTACATTCGCTGCACATCGCGGAAATACGCTCGGCATAGTGATTTTGAATCCAATCGCGCATGAAACGTGTAGGAACAGATACTTCCATCGTGCCGTGATAATAAGCCTGCAGTGTTAATGGCTTTAACCAGCTGCGAAAAACCGCCTCTCCAAATTCCTGACGCATATCCCCATGAACTTTCTCCCAAACATTCTTTATCTCAACGCTAGGCTCAAGAGGCATGTCCTCCATAGAACGTTTCGGTGACTTTACATTTTGTGTCATAGCTCCTAAGGATTCAGACATTTTTTTATACCTCTCTTTAATTATTAAATTTTTTTTAACTAATATTCTACGCAGCTTACATGGCACGCACTTGACTGTCTTAGCCAAAAACCAACCCTTGCAGAAACATACTATTTCTGCATTATTAAGGTCTAATATCTGGCGTTTTTTGAGACCTGTCCTAAAACCCAAAGTCCCCTTTAATAGGGTTTACTTAAAACAGATCATCCCCAAAATGTCTTAGCGGCTTACTCTGCGACAGCCGCAAAAAACCTTCAGCAAAACGATAATTTTGCCCTTATTTAGGTTTAAAGTAACCTTGTTTTGTCTTCGGCTGTGGAAAGAAGACTACACTAAAATTTTACTGTGATGCAATAAGAACATGCAAGGAACATGGAAAAAAAACATAAAAAAATTATTTTCATATTTCTACAGCAAAAAAGCCCCCAATTTCATAGCGGGAGCTTTTTACGTAATTTTTTCAATATGTTAAAGGACGGTCTTTTCAAACGTCGTGCTTATTTTATACCTATAAAGCCTTAACTTTTGCACTCAGGCGCGAAAGCTTTCTGGCTGCTGTATTTTTGTGCCAGATACCCTTTGCTACACCTCTGTATAGCTCTTGCTGAACGGCTGTCAGCGCCTCGCTTGCTGCCTTGGAATCAGATGCTTCTACACATTCTTCGACCTTCTTAATGAAGCTGCGAATGCGCCCACGGCGAGCACCATTGATTTCTACACGTCTCGCATTGCGTCTTACACGTTTTTTTGAAGATGCATGATTAGCCATATTTAAACCTTTTCAATCTCTTATTAGCTTTTTTTATCACAGTACTTATACATAAACAATCCACAGGAATAAAATCATAATAACTCAATTCTTATTAAATTGTCCCGACCTGATTCGAAAGTTTTACGCCCTTTCACCAGATTGCGGAGTGAGTAATACGCTCCAAACACCTTTGTTGTCAAGTGATTCATGATTTTTTTGTAAATGAAAATAACTTTTTCGAATCAAGGTTTGAAAATAATCCTACAAAGCGGGGCTAATCATGAATTTCAAAATATCCCCAACAGGTCCGTCCTTGAATTCCAGATCGAGATATTCATCTTGTCTGTAAAAACGAGTTGGGCCATCAGGGCTCCACCCCAATTGGGGCAAAGTGCCGCGATAAAATACCAAAATGTCTTCGCGGTTAATCTCTTCCATCACAGCATAGACTTCTATGATACGCCCTTCCGGTTTATCGAAGGTCAGGGTTTCGTCGGGTAATTCTCTTAAGCCTTCCATAAGAGGAAGATCGGGAATAGAGGAGAAATATTGTGTCTGATCTACAGCTTCTTGAGCGAAGCCGGCTCTATATGATGAGGGCAGTAAAATCAAACCGCCGAGAATTATATATATAAAGTGCCTGATCATTTTCATAGTCAATTATTATGCGCGTTTTGACAGGAAGGGCAATAAAAACTCGAACGGCTTGATTGTGTTATACGCCGGATTTTATCGCCGCATTGCTTATTAGCACAATCCTGCCCCTCACGGTCATAGACAGATAATGAGTTCTGAAAATACCCAAGTGATCCATCCACATGGCGATAATCTTTTAATGTCGAGCCGCCCGCCTTGATGGCTCTTTCCAGCACTGATTTAACCGCTTTGATTATCGAATCACATTCTTCTAAAGAAAGAGAAGACGATAAACGCCGCGGGTCTATCCTTGCCTCAAACAAAGCCTCACAGACATAAATATTACCTAATCCCGCGACAATGCCCTGATCAAGCAAAGCATTTTTAATCGGGACTTTCTTCTGGCTTAGCTTCTGAAATAAATCCCGCGCGCTCCAGTTATCCAGTGGCTCCGGCCCCATTTGTGAAAAAGGCAGATCTTTTTGCCAATCTTTAGACTCGCTTATATAGAGCATCCCGAATCGCCGCGGATCATTGAAAACAATTTTGCTTCCATCCCGCATTGAGAGAATCACATGGTCATGCTTGACCGGTTCGTAAGACTCATCCGGCGCATAAATCCTGATGCGGCCCGACATCCCTAAATGCAGGATAACCGTATTCTCGCCCCTAATTTCAATGATGATATATTTGCCGCGCCGCTTTATCTCTTTAACACGCTTGCCCGTGAGGCGTTTTTCCAAACCATCTGGAATTGCACGCCTAAGATCGCGCCGATTGACGGTAACATGTTCAATCACTTTACCGGAAATTGCGCCGGCCAACCCCTTGGCAACTGTTTCGACTTCGGGCAATTCAGGCACGCGGTCACTACTCCACCTTTGTCCATTTCAAAACAGGCGCTCCGGAATGATCCGCGCTCTTGAATAAAGGATGATAGGTTTTGGCAAGAAGGTCTTTTTGCAATGCCACTAAATATAGGTGAGGATCACCCTTATATGATGCAACCTGCATATCATAACTCCGCATTGTCAGAATTTTATAAACAACGCCTTCTATGGGTTTAGGTGCGCCGGCCGCCTTATCCGGAATCAGGGATAAGATAGCGCGCTGCGGGTCATGTTTGATCTGCCCTCTTGAATATTGACGATAGCGCCCTGATACGCTGTCCGTGACAATGAGCTGAAACGAATCTCCGGCTATGGTAAGCACCGCAATCCTGTTATCCCCGAATTCCATTTTCCAGCTGCCGTTTAAAGCTTCCTTTGATTGTAATGCTTGCGATTTTTGCAATTCTGGGAGCTTTTCCTTAATCTGGTTTTGAACTTTTATAAGCCCTGAAGAAGTCTGAGGGCTTTGTTTTTCTACTGTTCTTGGGTTTTTGAATTGTTTTAAATCCGCCCCCCAAATATAAGCAAGAGCCACAAGCCCGAGCGCAATGATAACACCAGCCGGAATCCACACCGCCCCTGTCTTTTTTACTTGCGCCATAAGTCTTGCCTCTTTTGTCTAATGTTTCAAAAAATCATAGCGTGTTTATGGAAGGATGTAAAAGGCAAGGATAAAAAAAGCCGGTACGTTTGCGTAAATGCACTCCGCACCGGCTTTCTTACTCGAGCAAAGCAGTGGGGACGCGGTTTGACTAAAATATGCATATTATTTACAAGAAAGTCGTTTAATGATGACCCTCGAATCGGCTCAGGTCAAGAAAAAGTAATATTTTTTCTCATTTTTGCTATAGATTATGTATGCCGTATTATGGTATATACATAATTGCTTTACAATAATCATGCTTATGTTGTATAGAGAGGCTAGTTTTCTGTGAATATGTGGGATTTAAGGATCAGGGTAATATGCCAACGATAGAACAAATACGCGCGGCACGTGCACTTATAGGATGGAGCCAGAAAGATCTGGCGGATCATGCAGACCTCTCCCAGACGGGCATTGCCAGAATTGAGAACGGAACGAACAGGCCAAACTCCAGCACAATTGCCCGTATTACATCTGCATTTGATAAAGCCGATATAGAGTTTATTGGTGAAAACGGCGTGCGGAAAAGGACAAACGAGGTACAAATCCTGCGTGGTAAAAACGCGATGAGTGATTTTCTGGATGATGTTTATGAAACAGCAGTAAGATACGGAGCAAAAAATAAACCGACGGAAGTCTTTTTATCTAATGTTGTACACCAGAACTGGATCAAGTGGATGGGTGGCGAACGATGGAAGAATCATACAGATCGTATGACTAGAGATAAAGATTTAATGGATGTTCGTATTATTGTCAAAGAAGGTGATCATAATTTTCCGACAACCGCCTATTCAAAATATAAATGGATTGAAGAAAAGTTCTTTAACGAAAAATCGTTTTATTCCTATCATGATCGTCTGGCCTTTCTGAATTTTGGAGAAGAGGAACTAACAATAAGTATTATGAAACAGCCAGATTTTGCTAAAGGATATAGGGATTTGTTTTTAATTGCTTGGAATACGTTGGCCTATGATCCGCCTCTAAAATAATAAAAGCAATTTGGGTTGAGTACAAATGAATGATGATAATTTGCTTGCTAGGATGAAAAAAATATTTTCTCCCGCACAGTTGAAGTTAGGGACAGTTGGAGGACTTAGTGATCATAATTTAAGATTGCCGTTAGAAGGCAATCTTTCACCAATTGTGGCAAGTTTACCTCCAGAATTTATTGCTACCTTAGATCCATGGAGCCAGAGATTCGCTAGAGGTCATGTGTTTGGTAATGATCCAAGTATTTGTGGCGTATATGTTACAACTAATTACAGCGGCGGAAATATTAGTACGTTAGAAATAGGATGTGGCACAGGTCGTGATGCAAAAAGCATTGTTGACCATGGCATGGGGTATATAGGCTATGATACATCCTTGATTGCGATTTTAGAAACAGGTCACGCTCTGTCTCAAAGTAAATATTATAATGGAAGCCAGCAAACTACATATGGTGATATTGTAAGCGCCAATATTCCGCAGGCATCTTATGATATAGTCTTTACTCACCGCACCTTACATTTACCCGATCCTACTAGAGAGCTTCCCATGATTCTTAATAAAATCAGGCTTGCTTTGAAAAATGATGGCAAATTTGTTGCAACATTCCGTTTGAAAGACGAAGACAATTTTGATCCTGAAACAATGATTAGACTTGATGATTACACCGCCGCATATGATCAGGAAGAAACAGGTCGTATTGGTCATATAATTCATTCTTACGATAAAGAACGTTTAGATCCGTTATTATCAAGATATTTTACTAATTTATCTTATTCATATCATGATGAAATAGAGTCTTGCGAATACCCTAATAAGAAAACTAAACTAATAATGGTTACAGGAGACCCTAAGAAGACAGATAAAGAACACAAAAATGGAACTGAAGATCCTCCCATCTTTACTTCTGAACTTAGGCATACGCAATAATCAGGAACAATAAATTATAACTATGCCTTCAACTAGATGATTATACTACAAAATATAAATATCCGAGCAGGAACAGTCACCCAACTGAAAAATTGGAAATTTTGTAACCATAATCTAAGGGCAGCAAATCAATCCAAAATCAGGAAATTTTTCTTGCTGATGAATAACAATATCCGCCAAGCCCCCTGACAGATTAGTTTGCGCTAGAATGTCGCTAATCATTTGATAATCAAATTTCTGATCCTTACAACGTTCTCCGATTTCACTGATAATTGTATCAATTGTACTTTGCTTTACTCCTCCGTCTGCCAATGTCTTTTTTAAAAGCAACATATTAGGTCTATTCAGAGAAAAAATTTCCTGTAAAGCGTCTTTAATTCCCGTCATTTTACACCGCTTCCTTCAAAACCGGATATTTTTCAATTCTGTTTTGTTCATCCATCAACAGCACGGTCGGCGCGTGTTCTTGCGCGGATTCCTTGCTCATTGCCTCATAGGCACAAATAATAACCAGATCACCTTTTTGCGCCAGCCTTGCGGCGGCGCCGTTAATTCCGATAATCCCGGAGCCTGCCTTACCGGTAATTGCGTAGGTCGTGAAGCGCTCTCCATTATTAATATTAAGCACATCAACCTGCTCATAGGGCATAATGCCGCTAGCCTCCAGCAAATCCTCGGCAACCGTGATCGAGCCTTCATAATGCAAATCACACTGCGTTACGGTGGCTCTGTGGATTTTTGCTTTTAACATTGTAACGGTCATGAGCCTGACACCTTCCGGTTATCTAATAATGTTTTTATACTCTATTATGCATAATAAAATCAACCAAAACATAAGAAGCCCCGCATTACGCAGGGCTTCGAATATATTTACAAGCTTTTGAGTGCTTCAGGTAGCGGGGAATTAAAATCCGCCCATACCACCCATGCCGCCCATACCGCCCATAGCGGCTGCACCTGCGGCAGCAGCATCGTCATTCGCGACTTCTGTGATGATTGCTTCGGTTGTAATCAACAGAGAGGCTACACTGGCAGCATCCTGAAGCGCTGTACGGACAACTTTAACAGGGTCGATAATACCGGCTTTCACCATATCGGTGTATTCGCCGTTTTGCGCATCCCAGCCTTTATTTGTGTCCTTGCCTTCCAGCAACTTACCGACAATTACACTGCCCTCATCGCCTGCATTTTTGGCAATTTGGCGAATCGGAGCCTGAATGGCGCGGCGGATAATGTCGACACCGACTGTCTGGTCGTCATTATCACCTTTAAGGCCATCAAGAGCTTTTGTCGCATAAAGAAGGGCAACACCGCCACCTGCGATAATGCCTTCTTCCACAGCAGCGCGCGTGGCATGCAGAGCATCGTCAACACGGTCTTTGCGCTCTTTCACTTCGACTTCTGTTACGCCGCCAACACGAAGAACCGCAACGCCGCCTGAAAGTTTGGCAAGACGCTCTTGCAGTTTTTCCTTATCGTAATCAGATGTTGTTTCCTCGATCTGACGACGGATTTGTGAGCAACGTGTTTCGATGTCTTTTTTCTTTCCGGCACCGTCAACGACTGTTGTGTCGTCTTTTGTGATAGCAATTTTCTTAGCAGAACCAAGCATATCGACTGTTACGTTTTCAAGCTTAATGCCCAGATCTTCGGAAACAACCTGACCACCTGTCAGAATGGCCATGTCCTCAAGCATTGCTTTACGGCGATCACCGAAACCAGGGGCTTTCACGGCAGCCACTTTCAAGCCACCGCGCAATTTGTTAACAACCAGAGTTGCCAAGGCTTCGCCTTCAACATCTTCGGCTACGATCAATAATGGACGTCCTGATTGCACAACAGCTTCAAGCACAGGAAGCATAGCCTGCAGATTTGAAAGCTTGCTTTCGTGCAATAGAATATATGGATTTTCCAGTTCGCAAACCATTTTATCTGCATCTGTGATGAAGTAAGGAGACAGGTATCCACGGTCAAATTGCATACCTTCGACAACTTCAAGTTCGTTTGCCAGAGATTTTGCTTCTTCAACTGTGATTACGCCTTCATTACCAACCTTGTCCATAGCTTCGGCAAGCATTTCACCGATTTCAGTTTCGCCATTAGCAGAGATTGTACCGATTTGTCTGATCTCTTCATTGGTTTTAACGTTTTTGCCGCGCTTTTGGATATCTTCGACAACAGCAATTACTGCCTTGTCGATACCGCGCTTAAGGTCCATAGGATTACGACCTGCAGATACAGCCTTCACACCTTCGCGGATAATAGCCTGAGCCAGAACCGTTGCAGTCGTTGTGCCATCACCTGAGTGGTCATTTGCTTTGGAAGCCACTTCACGGATCAATTGTGCGCCGATGTTTTGCTGTCTGTTTTTCAGTTCGATTTCCTTGGCAACGGAAACACCGTCTTTTGTTGTGCGCGGTGCGCCAAATGATTTTTCAATCACAACATTACGACCTTTTGGCCCCAATGTTACTTTGACTGCGTTTGCTATGATGTCTACACCTTTGAGCAGTTCATCACGTGCGTTTTCTTCAAATAATACTTCTTTTGCTGACATAATAATGTCTCCTTTAAATTAAACTTTTCAAGCGTTCCTTAAGCGGCGTCTACAACACCGATAATGTCTGATTCTTTCATTACCATCAGCTCTTCGCCGTCAATCTTGATTTCCGTTCCGGCCCATTTGGAAAAAATCACTTTGTCTCCTTTTTTCACATCAAGGGCACGTACTTCACCATTATCATTCACATAGCCAGAGCCCACAGCAACAATTACACCTTCCGATGGTTTTTCTTCTGCTGATTCAGGGATAATAATGCCGCCGGCTGTTTTTGTTTCGGGTTCTGCGCGGCGCACTAGAACGCGATCATGTAAAGGACGAAATTTCATTTCGCTTTTCTCCTTTTCTATATGTTAAACAAGCAGGCCTTTCTCCTTGCTTTTCTTAAAAGCCATTGTTAGAAAGACCCCTCCAAATACTCACAAAACGAAAGATGTTTTAGCACTCTCAATAAGTGAGTGCTAGTCTTATAAAACTCTTTGTCAGGATTATCAAGAAAATTTTCTACGAGATTTTACGCAAGCGCGAGATAAAAAATCCGTCTAAGCCACCTTGGGATTTCAGATGTGTCGGCAATATTCGTAAATCACCATTTTCATTAATCAACTCTTCATAGTCACCAATCTCTTTTGCGGTGATTTTCATACGCTCAAAGTTTGTATGATTATGCAGGAATTCCTCGATCTGTTTTTCGCCCTCTATTTTCTGTAATGAACATGTGCAATAAATAACAATTCCACCAACTTCCAAGAGCCCTGCCGCGTGCTCCAAAAGGCGCTTTTGCAGAGATACGAGACGCGTAATATCATTTTCACTCTTTAAGTAAGGTGTATCAGGATGACGACGGATTGTTCCTGTGGCTGAACACGGCGCATCGAGCAAAATATAAGGCACAGCCTTCTTTGGGCGCCAAGCGCATGCATCGGCAACTTCAATCTTTACTCTAGACTCCAATCCGATACGTTGCAGATTTTCTTCCAGTCTTTTTAATCTTTTGGCCGAGCGATCAATTGCTGTAACATGCGCTCCCATCGCGGCCAGTTGCATGGTCTTCCCACCGGGGGCTGCGCACATATCAACCACGGGCTTATCATACACATCACCAAACAATTGGGCAGGTATTGCAGCCGCTGCATCTTGTACCCACCATTGTCCTTTTTCAAAACCTTCCAGATCGCGGATATTCCCTCCGGTGATCCGTCGCAATGTTCCCGTCGATAATGTGAAAGCCTTTAAAACATTTCCCCACCAACCATGATCAGCATCACTTTTCAAAGTAATATCAAGAGGCGCCTCGGTGAGATGCGCATTCATAATTTCAGCTGTGGTTGTCAGGCCATAATCCTCTATCCAGAGTTTCATCAACCATTCCGGCGTGTTTAACCTTCCCGCGTCTTGCTTATCCAATCGGGCTTTGCCCTCGCGACCAAGTTTTCTAAGTATCGCGTTGATAAACCCTTTTTGTCTTTCCAAATTCTCTTGCTCAGCCAGCCTGACAGACGTATCAACGCTGGCGTGATCGGGCACATCCATGAAAAACATCTGGGTAACACCTAGACGCAGGATATTTCTGATTATATTGCTTTTTAGGGAATCCGGACGATCTTGAGCAAAAGCAATCAGATCATCAATCTGCCCAAGCCGTCTTATCGCGGTTGTCACCAACATCCGTACAAAAGAGCGATCAAGCACTGATAAGGCTGCAAATTCCGCGCTGCTATCAAAAACACCGTCCAGTGCCTGCTGCTTATCAATAATATTGGTAAAGATTTGCAGCGCTATTTTACGGGGATGCAGATTATCCGCTTCGGGCGGTGCGTCGTGTTGTGGCGAATTCATTTGATACCTTTGTTAATTTTATTCTAATATGAAGTATGGACACACAAAAACCAATCGAAAACAAAGGCAAGCCTTTAGAAAAGGATGTAATATCCGATACGGAAAAAGAGATTGGCGGGTTTGAAAAACGCCCTGAGCCAACACGCTTTGGCGATTGGGAGGTCAATGGACGATGCTCGGATTTTTAAAATCTTTTGTTGCCGTAGCCCTTTTAACCGGCTTTTTCCTGCCTGCGCAGGCTTTTGCCAATAAGCTTGTCTTTCTGGAAATTTATATGGCGCCTTCCTGTAAAGGTAATCAAAAATTTATAGATGATATCGGACGCATACTGAAAAAAGATCAGGATGTCATAGTGATGAATTGTAACCTGCAAACATCCAGTGAAAAAACCGGCATTAACCCATTTGAAAAAGCCTGCATTGACAGGCGTTTCCATTACGTAGATATTTTTGGACTTTTTAATGGCAATTTGACAACGAAAGCTCTTGTAAATGGAAAACTGGAAGCCAGTATTGATAATGTCGAAACAGCTATCAAAGCCAGCCGATCGCTCTACGAAATTAGTCGCCTTAATTTGGAAAAAGAAGGGAAGGTTCTACATATTTCCATTCCCGATCTTCCTGATGACCAAGTAAAGGGCGAGCTTTATTTGCATGTCTATGCACCCGATCAGGACAATACCAGTTTGATTGTTGATCCGGATGTGGAACTAACGAAAGAAATTCAGGATAAACTCAAAGATAATATAAGCGTCCCTTTTGTAACGGAAACAAGAATAAAACCTGCAAAACTTCGTGAAGTTATAGCCCAGCAACATATCGGTCCCTGGAAAAAAGGTATGCTTAATATCACTGTTCCATTAGAGCGCTTTGCATTCTACGGGCATAAGCTTGAAGATCTTGGATATGTTGTCTCTCTTCATGCGGGGGATGATTACGGTCCTGTTATGGCTGCGGGGGAAGTCAAGCCTGCGTCCGAGACTATAATGTCCGTTCCGAATCAAAAGCCTATCGAGCAAAAATCCTATCCGCCCAGTCAGGCAACGCCCCCTGCTTCGGAAAAACAAAGAGAAAGTTTATAAATCAAGATCGACAAGAAGCGGGACATGATCGCTCGGCTTCTCCCAGTCCCGTACATGAGAAAGTATATCATGCCCTGATAGATAGGGTTTAAGAGGGGGCGTTACCCAGATATGATCCAGCCTGCGTCCACGATTTGATTTCTTCCAGTCACGGTTGCGATAAGACCACCACGTATAGCATTTCTGATCATGCGGCACAAAATGGCGGCTTGCATCCACCCAATCCAGAGAGTTTTGCATTCTCGTGTGTTTTTCAACCTCTATCGGTGTGTGAGAAATAACGTTCAAAAGCTGTTTATGCGACCAGACATCATGTTCCAAGGGCGCCGTATTTAAATCTCCGACCGTAATCATAGGCTGGTCGGATGTATAATGATCGGCAAACCATTCGGCCATCTCATCTATGAAATCAAGTTTATGCCGAAATTTTTCATTGATTGTAATATCCGGCTCATCTCCACCAGCGGGAATATAGAGGTTATGAAGCTCGAATTTCGGAAACTTGACCGAGATATGGCGGCAGTCTTCTTTTCCAACCCTGTTATGAACTTTTCCAGCTTCAAAAGGTATGCGGGAAATCACGGCAACGCCGTTATATCCTTTCATCCCGTGAAAATGCTGATACTCGTACCCGGACTCTTTCAACGAATCAGCAGGAAAATGCTCATCAGGGGTTTTAGTTTCCTGAAGACATATAATATCAGGTGATGTCTGGGTAATAAGCCTTTGAAGCAGAGGAAGGCGCAAACGCACCGAATTAATATTCCATGTGATAATACGCATCAAATTAACTTCTTACCAAAAATATGATCGAGACTATGCCCAATACAACCCCGATAATCCGATTCATCGAAACAGGCTCCCCGAATAGGGCCATTCCAAATAACAATCCGCCCATAACAACACTGACATTAACGACAGGCGTCGCAAAACTAAAATCAACATTTCTGTGAAAGGCCAGCAAGTAAAATAATGTTCCTGTGGTGATAAAAATTCCGGCGAAAAATACAAACGCCCCGCAGGACACAGAGAAAGATGTTTCTGTATTTATTTTTCCATAGAGAAAAAACACAATACCGGCAAGGAGACTACCGCAGCACCATGCAAAGATTCCAGAATAAGGGTCTATTTTTCCTGATGCCAATTTCACAAAAACAGAATGCAACACATATAAAGCAGCTGTTCCAAATACGAAATAATTTGCCGGAATCATATTTCAACAATCTCCAACCCTATAACGGCCAGTCACTGACCGCCTCGGCAGGCAAACCAAGTTCTGTCATCATAGTTTTGGTTTCTTCTTCGACTTTTCCATCTTTTGCTTCGCTGACATTATTAATGGCCGCAGCGATTAAATCTTCCAATGTTTCTTTGTCTGAGTTCATTAAAGACTCATCAATTTCCACTTTTCTAACTTTGCCGTCACAGGTCATGGTAATCTTCACAAGACCGCCGCCTGCTTCACCTTGGACTTCAATATCTTTCAGTTTTTCCTGAACTTCCTGAAGTTTAAACTGCATTTCCTGAGCTTGCTTCATCATTTTTTGAAAATTCATCATGGTGTTTAATCCTTGTCTTCTTGTTCCTGAGTTTCTTTTTTATGATGTACCTTCACCAATGTTGAGTCGGGAAACATCTGCAAAATATTATGAACCAAAGGCATTTTTGCCACGTCTTCAAGCTCTTGTAAACGTTTTGCTTCACTTAATGCAAATAATGTGGGCGTCGTACCGTTTTCCGGCACAATCGAAACCATCCAGCGCTGGTTGGTGATTTTTTTCAAAGTAGTGCCTAAATCCTGTGCCAATTTCGGCATTGCACCCTCTTCGGGGCAGAACTCAAAGCGGCCATGAATTTTCTCACCGTGATTGATATGCTCCAGCTTGGCAGGTCTTACATAGCGAAGCTGCTCGGCCAGTAAAAACTCCTGATGGGCTTTGAGCAGAGCAATCATATCTTCAAGGGTTTTAAGTGTTGGCACATTTTCAGGATTTAGAACCATTTGCGGCTGGCTTTCCACATAAGCCATTTCCTGCGGTTTTGTAACCTGACCGGATGCCGTGACCATTCCCCCACCCCCGACAGGAATGCTTCCTCCTTGCGGCGGGGCGCTATTGCCGCCTGTTAAGGGCTTGGAGTCTTTTAGTTTTTTCACCAGATCGGCAGGATCAGGCAAATTCGCCGCATAAGCCAGAGAGATAATCACTATCTCGGCAGCTGCCTGCGGGTTAGGGGCTTCATTCACCTCGCCTATACCTTTTAACAGTAATTGCCATGCCTTACCCAGTGAGGGCATTGAAATCTTAGTTGCCAATACGCCAAGGCGGTCAAGCTGGTCAGGGGAAAGAGAGGTGCTAAAACCTGTGGCTTTTGGCGCGGCGCGCATACGGATCAGCAAATGCGTCAGCTCCAGCAAATCCTGTAATAAAGCCAGCGGCATACCGCCATTTTGGTAAATGCCATCCATAATCTGCAGAGCGCCCGGCATATCGCCACTAAGTGCATTTTCCAGCAAATCTATGTTCTGCGCACGGTCAGACAGGCCCAGCATATCGCGCACAAGCTCGCCTGTGATTTTCTTACCCGCCAGCGCCATAGCCTGATCCAGCAGACTAAGCCCATCACGCACCGAGCCGTCTGCGGCCCGCGCAATCATAGAGATGGCTTCGTCTTCCGCCTTAACTTTTTCGGATTTACAAATGCTCTGAAAATGATCCTGTAAAAGATCAACGCCCACACGCTTGAGGTCAAAGCGCTGACAGCGTGAAAGCACGGTAACCGGCACTTTGCGGATCTCGGTGGTGGCGAAGATAAACTTCACATGTTCGGGCGGCTCTTCCAGTGTCTTGAGCAATGCGTTAAATGCATTTTTCGAGAGCATATGCACCTCGTCAATCACATAGATCTTATAGCGGGCCTCGGTCGGGGCATAACGCACACCGTCAAGGATTTCGCGGATATCATCTACGCCTGTACGGCTTGCCGCATCCATTTCTATCACATCAGGATGGCGATCCTCGGATATGGCCTGACACAGCGTGCAGTCATCTGTGCTGCCGGTGGTCGGCCCGCTTTTCCCGTCAGGGCCGGTATAGTTCAAGGACTTGGCGATAATACGCGCCGTTGTTGTTTTCCCGACACCGCGCACACCGGTAAGCATAAAAGCATGGGCAATGCGTCCCATCTCAATGGCGTTTTTTAGGGTGCGGACCAGTGCATCCTGCCCGACAAGCTCGTCAAAATTCTGGGGACGGTATTTGCGCGCTAGGACGCGGTACGCTTCTTGTTTTTCTGCCATAATTAAGTATTACTGCGATTCCAAAGCCCGTGCAAGCCTTAGAGCATCTATGTCAGGAAAAAACAGGAAAGGAAAAGGGCTAGAGTGGAAAGCCGGACACGACCCGGAGAAATCGTTGGTGGCTGCTTCCTTTCGGACCTGACCGATTACAAGCGAGCATCCGCCCGCGCCGACTTTCCGAGTGCTTTATAGCGAAGTGATCGCCTTATGGCAAGTTTCTTTGACGATTTCAAAAAAACCGTGTAAAAACCCAAAAATCAAACAGGGTCGTTTAAAGAGTAAGGAAATAGAGTAAATGGCAGAAAACTTTGACGAACTTAAAGCAGAAGAGATTCTTGATGATATAGATACATATACAAAAGAACACATATTGGGTTTTGGGGACAAACAGATCATATCAATGGCAGAAGAGGCTTATGAACTCGCTCCGGATTCAAGAGCCGCAAAATACTATGCCAAAAGTTTAGCAGCGACAGGTCAACATCAAGAAGCCCTTAATATTTTAGAGCCTTATATAAACAATCATCCATATGAATTCGAACCGTATCACCACGCGCTGATATCCCTTGCTGAATTAGAGCGCTATAAACAGGTAGAACAATATTGCAGACAAGCTATTGACGTGGGTATTGAAGTGGGTTTTGACGCAAGATCCAATGCGATTGCTTACAGTTATCTGGGATTGTCTTTACAAGCACAAAGAAAAGTTGGTAAAGCTATTGACGCTTTGCGTACGGCCAAGAGGCATGACCAATCATATCCTGTACCTTATCTTTTTGTAGGACGCCACTTCCTAGCAAGAGGCAAGAAAGAAGAAGCTGAATTCGAATTTACTGTGGCATTTGAAAATGCAAAAAAATTAAAAATGAAAGTTATAGAGGGTATAGCAAGAAATCATATTAAAGAAATAACAGATAACCAGAAAAAGCGTCTCCTTGAACCTCCACCGTCATCACCCAATGATGGGCCGGGCTGATCGCCTTATGGCAAGTTTCTTTGACGATTTCAAAAAAACCGTGTAAAAACCCAAAAACCAAACAGGGTTGTTTAAAGAATAAGGAAAAGAGTAAATGGCAGATGACTACTATAAAGAACTTAGGGCAGAAGAGTTCCTTAGAGAGATAGATACATATAGAAAAGCGGATACCGTTAGAAAAGCGGATACCGTGGATTTTGGGGACAAGCATATCAAATCATTGGCAGAAAAGGCATATGGCCTCGCTCCGAATTCAAGAGCTGCAAAATATTATGCCAGATGTTTGGGAATGGCAGGTCAATATCAAGAAGCCTTTGATGTTTTGGAGCAGTATATAAAAAAGCATCCTGATGAATTTGAATCACGTGAACTGGCAGCATCGGCACTTTTTTGGCTAGAACAGTATGAGGAAGCGGAAAAATATTACAAAAAATCCATTGAATTGGCCGGTAGCCAACAACTTAATACAGCAAATGCTTACTGTTATCTAGGAATGTCTTTAGCAGAACAGGGAAAAGAAAAAGAAGCCTTTAAGGCTTGGGACAAGGCCAAAAGTCAGAAACCATCATATACTTCGACTTATTTTGTTAAAGCAGACTACCTGCTATCAAAAAAAATGTATGATAAAGCCTCCTCAGAAATCAATGAGGTATTAGAACTGGCCAAAAGGAAAGGATGGAGTGGTGTAGAGGATAGAGCAAACGCCCAGTTGGAAATAATCACATTAGAAAAGCTTATGTACTCACCTACTCAACACCCGCCGTCATCACCCGGTCATGGACCGGGCTGATCGGCGGGGTATCGGGAACGGACTATAGTCATTTAAGATAAGAATTGGACAAATCAATTCTCGTCATTCCCCGAATTTTACGCAGTAAAATTCTAGGGGAATCCAGATAATTATGGATTGCCTTAGAATTTTTTTTAAAAAAAATTCAGGCAATGACGATCGCTGCAAGGGAAGACAAATAAACTCTTACGCTGCGCGCATCCGGCTCATGGATAAAATCGCCTGAGCGCATAGCGTTTCGCTTGGCATGCCGGTGCGTTTGCACTGCGCTTCGAGATCGGTAAGGCGTTCCATCACCTTATCAAGACCTTGCAGCGACCAGTTATTAAGCTGTTTTTTGAAAGCGGGGGCTTGCTTGAAAAATACAGGGGGGCTGAGTTTTTTCATCGCCATATCCATATCCGCCCCATCCGCCATATGGGCTTTGGTCATATGGAGCCTGCGGAAATGGTTTTGAAGCACCCGCAGCACCGTAATAAAAGGAACCCCTTCTTCCATCATACTCGCATAGGTTTTTAGCGCCGCGTCACTATTGCCGCCCGCCACGCCGTAAACCAGATCATCGAAATTCTGTGCCCCCGCCGAGGCGCACGCAGTAACGGCATCTTCCAGTGATACTGATTTTTGATCCGGCCCGATATAGGTCATCAGCTTATCAAGCTCGCTGCGTACTTTCAGGCGATCACCGGAGATATTTTCACTCAGCCATAGAACTGTGTCAGGATCGGCGTTGAGTTTCTCCGCCGCCAGTGTTTCGCGGATAAAGCGGGTCAGATCCCGCGCATCCTCCACATAGCACGGCAGAGCCACAGCAGCCTTGTCTTTCTCACATAATGCACGCAAAGGTGAGCGCGGGCCTAGCTCACCAGCCAGGACCAGAACCAGATTATCCGGTGAGGGATCAGCCAGATAATCTTGCAGGATTTTGGTTATTTTATCGCTCGCCCCTTCTACGCGCACAAGACGATTGCCGCCCATCATGGACATGGCATTGGCTTCGTCCGAGAGCTTGGCAGGGTCTTCGAGCAAGGCGCCGGCATCTATGACCGCCGCATTAAAAGGATCATTCAAATCCTGAACGATTGTCTTGCCTATAATTGCGGCTCGCTCTTTTATCAGGCCATGATCCGGCCCGTAAATAAGGATAACACGCGCTTGCCTATTTGGATTTTTAACAAACGGCTCTATATCACGGAATTGCAGCTTCATAAGACAAGGTTAAGTGAGTCGGTATAGGAGCGCAAGAAATTTCACCCGCATCACGCCGCACAGTTTAAGTTGCCTGTTTTTGTACTCATCCGATCTTCGAAAATCATGGAGGCCGAGAGATTCGGATTATCAAAAATCGCCGGATCATAGGATTTCTGAAAATTTAAGACTTCTTCATATGTCGGGAACATAAGGCAGTTCACTTTTGAATCCGTGCACCCTGTACGGCAAATTGTGATCGCAGGCAATAGTTCGCCTCGCATATCATGACGCTCAGCCATGTTTTCGAGCAAATCGGCAAAAATTTTGGCAAAGTCGCTCATACGCCCATTACCATAGGCGATATCGAAAAACGCACCATTATGATTCTCAGCGGCGCTATAAGCATCTTTCACCAATTTATAGGTATAGGGCAAATCTGTTTTTTGATCAAAGCCGTAAGCCTTAAGTAGTCCATCAACGGAATGCGCAAAATCAGGATCAAAAGCCAAGGCTGTCGTTATCAGATACGCTGTTTGATGCTGATGATTTCCAACGCCGAACATACGCGCTTCATAACGGTGCGCATAAACATCTCCCGATTCATCTGTCAGCGCTGCGATTTTGACATCAGGCCACATAATGCTCTGGGCCAAAAAGTAATTACTGCCCGTATTCAGACCTTTTTTCTTCAGCGATTCAAAAGTGACGCTCCAATCGCCAGACGGCACACGCGTAAGAACGCCTTTGCGATCATAAAACATGAAAAGCGGATTATTCATTACATGATGAATATGATTGGCAATAAACTCCTCACCGCTTTGAGCTGTATACACATAGGGCGGTATACCCCCTCGATTTTCCCGAAGCCCGTTACGGCGCAGGAACATTCCCTGATGCCCGCTAAAAAATTTGCCTTCCATAAAGCCAGAGCTATTCCCCGTTAGCAGGAATAAAAACGGGGCAAGCGTATAGAGCCTACGGATATTTTCCAGCATATGATCTTCATTTCCGGGGCTTACAGAAACCTGCATGGATTTACATACGGCGAAATACCGCACACATTCATACATATCCGCGCGATAGGGCGCATACATGATCTTATAGCGTTCAATATCCACAATACGCGAAAGCAGCTCATCTGCTGTTTTATCCGGAAATTCCTGAAAATATGATCGCTTGAGACCTAGCTCTCCAGCCTTTTGACTTAAGATATTGATTTTCTTTTGTGTATCATCCAGAACCGTTTTCCATTCTTTAAACGGCATGGCGATCGAGGTTACTTCCAGCAAATCACTGGTTGGCTCGTTACGAAGCCAGTCACCTTGAAGGGCATTCATAGCAGCTTGTTTTAAAGCCTTGTTCTGGGACAAATTCATTGCCGGCATATCCGGCTCATCAGCACTAAAAAACGGAAATTCAGTTTCTATGCCGGATTTACTGTTTACACCAACGCCTTGATACAGGCCCCAAACATCCCCGGGCGAATCTATTTCCGAAAAATCAGAGGCTTTAACATCGGACATAAAATGAACCTTATAATAGAAATTAGTGTCCTTCCAAAATAACTATCATCTTTTTCGATGACAAATAAAAGAGCGTTACATTGAATATTATTTTTGCCGATTTAAATACAACGCAATTTGTTGCTCGACTTGCCGGGCTATATCCTCAAGCGCGTTTTTGCGGGTATTTTCCTTGGAAACCCTATTGGTAAACTCGCTGTTCAATATGTTAAAGCTGTTTAGGGAGCGCAAGCCTCTCGTCAACACGACTTTACCGGTAGTTTTATCGGTCAGTTTCATTGTTGTGGTAACTTTCATCTGACCGCGCGTCGCATCGGAAGTCTTGGTAATATCCAGATCAATAACACTTTCCTGTACGGGGCTTACCGATAGGATATACCTTGCATCATCCGGATAGCCTTCCTTATAGAAACGATCAATCAATAAATTCCGTAAATACTGACCTTCCGCATCGGGGATATTGCCAATCTCGATATTGGACAGAACCTCACGCACTTGCTCTGTTTTTTGGGAATCTCCGCTCAGATTACCATACATCGGCGTGAAACCACAGGCAGAAAGAAAAAGAAAGGCGATGAGTGAGAGTTTTGATTTCATATTTCTACCCTACCACAACATTGACGATTCTGCCCGGTACGACAATGACTTTACGCACAGTTTTATCACCGATAGCGCGCTGGACTTTTTCATCAGCGAGAGCAATCTTTTCGGCCTCGTCTTTTCCTGCATCGGCCGCCAATGTAATGGTTGCACGCACCTTGCCATTGACCTGCACGCCGATTGTTACCGTATCGGCCTTGAGCAGACTTTCATCGAAAGATGGCCAAGGCGTATCGGCCAATATCTCCTTATGACCAAGGATTTCCCAAAGCTCCTCGGCAAGATGCGGCATAATGGGATTTACTAAAATAATAAAGGTTTCCGCCGCTTCGCCAAGCATTACCTTATCACCATCATTCTGTGGCTTAAAGCTGCTCAAGCCATTATAGAACTCACGTAAAACCGCCACAGCCTTATTCATGGCAAAAGCCTCAATCGCCTCACCTGTTGCCTTGATAGTTTTGTGCATTAAACGCCGGAGGTCTTCGCCTTTTTCGGAAAGGTCGCCGGAAGATTCTGTACGCTCGATTGCCTTAAGAGTTGCATAAACCTTATTTACAAAACGCCAAGCCCCTTCAATGCCGCTTTCTGTCCACTCCAGATCACGCTCGGGCGGGGAGTCGGAGAGAATAAAGAGCCTCGCCGCATCCGCGCCGTAAGTTTCAAATATAGCTTCGGGGTCGATGACGTTCTTTTTGGATTTCGACATTTTAATCGACGGGCCGACTTTCACAGGCTTGCCGCTTTCCGCATGCACCCATTTCCCTTCTTTCTTGATGGCATCCGTTGGAAAAACCCACTTGCCATTTTCATCCTGATAGGTTTCATGCGTGACCATGCCTTGCGTAAACAAACCGGAAAAAGGCTCGTCACATTCGACAAAGCCGCAATCGCGCATGATCTTGGTGAAGAACCTCGCATAGAGAAGGTGAAGAACCGCATGCTCGACCCCGCCAATATATTGCTCGACCGGCATCCAGTATTTTGCCTTATCCTTACCCACGGGCAAGCTTTCATTCTTCGGGTCGCAATAACGGAATTGATACCAGCTACTTTCAAAAAATGTATCGAATGTATCGGTTTCCCTTTGCGCTGCCTTGCCGCAAGACGGGCAATCGACATTTTTCCATGAAGGATGATGGACCAGCGGATTACCCGGCTTATCGAAAGAGACATCTTCGGGCAAAGTCACGGGCAGGTCTTTTTCCGGCACAGGAACCGCACCGCAATCTCCGCAATAAATAATAGGAATAGGGCAGCCCCAATATCTCTGGCGGCTCACACCCCAATCGCGCAAACGGAAATTGGTTTTACCAAAGCCGCTACCGTCCTCTTCACATTTCTTGATAACCTCCGCCTTGGCCTTTTCATTTTCCATCCCGTTCAGGAAATCCGAATTGATCATGCGGCCCTCGCCTGTATAAACCTCGAATTCCTCCTTGGGCAATGAACACGGCGAAGAAGAAAACTCGCGCTCGGCGACAACTTGGGTGATTTGCAAGCCGTATTTCGTGGAAAAATCCAAGTCGCGCTGGTCATGGGCAGGCACACCGAAAATCGCGCCAGTTCCATAATCCATCAGGATAAAATTCGCAATATAAATTGGAACCTCGCGGCCCAAAAGCGGATGCGTAGCTTTATACCCTGTATCGAAACCGATCTTCTCGGCCTTTTCAATGGCGGCCTCGGACGTGCCATGGGCTTGGCATTCCTTGATAAACGCCTTAAAGCCGTCTTTGCCCTCACACAGATCCTTTGTCATAGGATGATCTGGCGCCAAAGCCAGAAAACTCGCACCGAACAGCGTATCAGGACGAGTTGTGTAGACTTCTATTGTCATCCCGTTGGCGTTCTGCAGAGCAGAACCGGCACAAACGGGATCCATAACGTCAGCAGCTTTGCTGCTGTCTTTTTCTGGATTCCCGCCGTTTAAATCCTCGCTTTCTCTCGGATCGCGGGAATGACAGGGGGGGATAACATCCCATTTGAACTGAAGACCGACAGATTTGCCGATCCAGTTTTCCTGCATGATGCGGACCTTTTCCGGCCAGCGTTCCAGCTTTTTGACCTCGCTCAGGAGTTCTTCCGCATAATCGGTGATTTTCAGGAACCATTGATTAAGTTTCTTGCGCTCCACGGGGGCGCCCGTCCGCCAGCCTTTACCGTCAATCACCTGTTCATTCGCCAGCACCGTGTTATCCACAGGGTCCCAGTTCACAATAGATTCCTTGCGATACGCTATGCCACGTTCCAGAAATTTCAGGAACATGGCCTGCTCATGGCGGTAATATTCCGGATCACAAGTGGCAAATTCACGGGACCAGTCAATCGCAAGCCCCATAGATTGCAGTTGCTCACGCATGGCGGCGATATTTTCATGCGTCCATTTCGCGGGGTGCGCGCCTCGCTCGATCGCCGCGTTTTCTGCCGGCAGGCCAAACGCATCCCAGCCCATCGGATGAATAACATTATACCCCTTGGCCCGCTTATAGCGCGCCACCACATCACCCAGCGTATAATTGCGCACATGGCCTACGTGAATGCGCCCCGAAGGATAAGGAAACATTTCAAGGACGTAATATTTTTCCTTAGATTCATCCTCGGCGACCTCAAAGCTTTTAGCTTCCGCCCATTTTTTCTGCCATTTGGCTTCGGATTGCCTGATATTATAGCGCTCTGTCATGTGTGTTTATTTTAATCCAAAGTGTTTTAATCCAAGGGAAAAGGCTTAGCGGAATTTCTCGCGCAGCGCAAGATATAGTCATTTGATTTTAGTTTCGGACATCGTTGCTTCGCTTCTTACGTATGTTTGATACGTTGCGGCGCTCGCGCCTTATCCGGAAACTATTTCAAAGGACTATACCACACGCATTATGCAGAACATCTTCTCTTTTATATCTATCGAAACTTACTCGCCTAATTTTGAAATGCGCATTTCGCGGGCGCGGGTTAAAATAGCGTCCTCTAATTTGCGGGCCGTGTTTTCGGCAACTTCGGCATCTACCCATGAGCCGGATTTTTTAACCTGACGGAAAGCACGAACGCGCAAGTTCTGTGTTTTCAGCTCTTTGCCGAGAATAAATACGTTCAATTTCATACGTTCATTAGGCGTTGCCGGATCAGTATACCAATCGGTCAGAATCGCCCCGCCAAACGGATCGGCGCTGGCCAGAGGCATAAAAGACACCGTATCCAGCGAGGCACGCCAAAGATAAGAGTTCACACCTATGCCGTTATCTTCTTCTTTTTTATCCTTGCCGCCGAGCACTTTTAGCCCGTCCTTACCGAAAACACTTTCTTTTTTGCCGTAAATATCGCCTCCGGTTTGGTTGCGATCCAGACCTGTCGGGTATTTCGCTTCGGTTTTAATAGATTCGCAAGCCCCCAAAGATAGTAAAGCTGCGCCTAAAATAAGAATTCCGCTCTTGCTCTTAAACATATTTTCTTTTCCTGATTATTATAGTTTTCATTTAGCACGGCTTTGCTTATGGTACAAGACACTGTGGCAATGTTTTAATGCCTTTCAACAGGGGTTTTTAAAAAAGGCAGAAATCGTATTTGTTGCAAAAATATCACAGCCGCAAAAAATGTTGCAAAAACCCCACAAATCTAAATTGACCCCGACTCTTGTTCATGGCGTAATGTGTTCACCTGCTCTTGGCGGGTACTTTCTGTCTTAAACTATCCTTTATTGGATTTAACTTTAACTATTAATCTTTTCCGCAAGGAATTGATTAGGAGGAAACTAAAATGAAAAAACTATTACTTGCAAGCGTTGCAGTAAGCGGTTTGGCTCTTGCCTCTGCTCCTGCATATGCTGACATCGACCTTGACGTCGGTGGTTATTTCAAAGGCTATGGCGTATTCGTTGATCAAGACGAAACAGCCGGCACAAGCGTAAATGACTTCGACATTATCCGTGATACAGAACTTCACATCAGTGGAGAAACAACTCTGGATAACGGTCTGACAGTCGGTGCTCATTTCGAACTTGATGTTGATGGTGCTGATAATACTGCGACTGACGAATCATACGCATATTTCTCAGGTAACTGGGGTCGTGTGAATGTTGGTGCGGAAGATGGTGCCGGTTACCTTCTGCAGGTTGCTGCTCCTTCAGCTGACTCAAACGTTGATGGTATTCGTCAATATGTTCAGCCTTTCAACGCAACAGGTAATATCGGAACAGGCGTTCAAGGTCTTGACTATGATATGGACCCAACAGGTAAAGATGACAAATTGACATATTTGTCACCAATCGTGAACGGCTTCCAGGCTGGTGTAACTTATACGCCAGATTCTAATGCTACCACTGGTGGTGCCGCTGATGACCTTGAAGGTGCTGGTACAGAAACGACAACTGACGGCGTTGGTGATGAAGCATATGAACTTGCTGTTCGTTATGAAGGTCAGTTTGACCAAGTTGGTGTTATTGCCGGTGCCGGTTTTGCGCACGTTGAAAACAACTCAGCAACTGCCACTCAGGACGACCGCGATGCTTGGAACGTAGGTCTTGACCTTGACGTTTCTGCTTTCGGTATCGGTGCTGCCTACATGGAAGACTCAACTTTTGTTGATAATGCTGATGTAGAGACATTGGTTGTTGGTGGTGACTACACAACTGGCCCATTCAAAATCGGTGTTTCTTACTTGAATCAAGACAGCGATGCTGCTGCGTCTTCTGAATATGACCGCTACACAGGTGGTGTTGTCTATGAATACGGCCCGGGCATGTCCTTCCGTGGTTCTCTTCAGTTTACTGATGTTGACAACTCAACAACAGATGCCGATGGTACAGCTGTTATCCTTGGTACACAAGTTAACTTCTAATTTGAAGTTTTCTTAAGAATTTTTGAAAGGCGCTTTTTTAGCGCCTTTCTTTTTTGCCCGCTTCAAGAGCGTCATCCCCCGAATTTTTATTATAGCCATTTAAGATAAGAATTGGACAGTTTCCAAGCCTGTCATTGCCTGAATTTTTTAAAAAATTCTAAGGCAATCCATGATTAGCTGGATTCCCCTAGAATTTTACTGCGTAAAATTCGGGGAATGACGAGATTTGGTTTGTCCAATCAATATTTTAAATGGCTATAGAAAATTCTAGGGGGATCCATATAATGACTAAAAGCAATTATAGATTCCCTTAAAATCCACTTAACGTGGATTCAGGGAATGACGGTATGAGAAACTAGATGACCATCGCAGAAAATTTCAAATCGCTTGACTTGGAAATCACGGAAATAGCTAGAAATAATGGGCGCAATCCGGAGGATGTGAATCTGATAGCTGTGAGCAAACGCCAAACTCAAGACAAGCTTCGCGCTGCTCTTGATTATGGCCACCGGATCTTTGGCGAAAACCGCGTACAGGAAGCACAGGAACATTGGGCAGAGCTCAAGGCCGATTATCCTGATCTGGAGCTTCATTTAATCGGCCCCTTGCAGACTAATAAAATTAAGGACGCGATTGCCCTTTTCGATGTCATTCATACGATTGACCGCGAGAAACTGGCCCGAAAACTAGGGGAAGAGCTTAAAATCCAGAATAAATCCATGCCGTGCCTTATTCAGGTCAATACAGGGGAAGAACCACAAAAAGCGGGGATTCCTCCGAAAGATTTGCCTGATTTTTTGCATTTTTGCCGCGTGGAATGCTTGCTTGATATAAGGGGGCTCATGTGCATTCCGCCCATCGATGACCCAGCAGCCGTGCATTTTGCTTTTTTGAAAAAACTCGCAAGTGAACACGATCTGGCGCAGCTGAGTATGGGCATGAGCAGTGATTACCCGAAAGCCATAGCTCTGGGCGCAACCTATATTCGTATAGGTACAGCCCTTTTCGGAGAGCGGGATATATAGTCATTCCCAAGCTGCGTTTTCGCGCCTTCTGTATTGCGCAATGGAATTTCAGTAAAGGCTAACAAGGCTACCGGTAAATCCTCGTAGGCTTTTTGCTGTGTAATAAGCATATTTTGTCTTTGCGCTTTTTCCTTAACGCCTATGGCGTTCAGAGTATTATTGGCAAGATCATATCCGGTTTCTCTTTCAATGATAGCATCCACCAATGATCCCGCCGCGCCAATCGGCCCGCCAAACAAGGCTCCTCCCATGATTTTAGAGGCAGGTTTGATCTGGTCGCCTGTGATTTCACGGTAAATCATATTGATTACCGGAATATGGTGAAACGGGTTAATCATGTCGAGAAAATCCTTGAACGTGAATTTCTCTTGTTGGCCGAAACTCGTCATATCAGAAGGTTTTGACGCGGAAGAAACTCCGCCATAAGACGGCACAGTCCCCGCCATGCGCTCATTACGCACCCAGCGCAAACCATAACCTTGTGTACTGTGCTGTGTATCCAGTATAGTATTTACACTAATATCTTGCATTTTACTGTCCTAGAATTATAGAAAAGCAATATCTGTGCCAGAATTTTAAGGATATATGGATCAAAAACATGAGTGAAACCCTGGTTATCAAGGCAAAAGAGCCGATCATAGAGATAGTTTCTTCCTATGTAAAAACCCACAAAAGAGATGCAATTTGTCAGTTTGAAATTGATAATTCATTAGATAACTCTCTGATTATTATCAAGCGTGAGCATAAGGAAGAGGTAAAACTGGATTTCCCCCTTCGTCTTGGGCGACTTCTTGATCTCTTGGATGAGGAAAGTACGGTGCGTTACATTCACTTTGGTTTATGCTCACTCGATTTAGCACATCATATTTTTACCAAGGCCGATCACTCGGAAATTAATCTGACCGAGAAAGAAGTGGCTATTCTTAAATATCTCTCAAGCAAAAACGGAGAAAGAGTTTCACGGGAAGATTTACTCAAAGCTGTATGGAATTATGCGAAAGATACCGAGACCCACACAATCGAGACCCATATTTATCGACTGCGCCAAAAAATAGAGACTGATTCGTCAAAGCCTGAAATCTTAATGACTGATGCCGATGGGTATTATACGCCATAAACAGATATCTATAGAAAATCACCTGCCGTTTTGATTGCGTTTTCAATAGCCACAATCAATGTCTCATTCGTATTGATCTTAAGGCGCTTAACCCCTTTTTCATTAAGTCCCCGAAGATCCCATAACAAACGATAAATCTCATTCAAACTATATGTATTACGGCTTCTATCGAAATTTTTATCGGTCTGGGTCCCAGAAAAATAACGGTCCTTCTGAGCTGCGCGAGCAGTACGGGCATAAGCAAGAACAGCTTTCTTTCGCTCGGCAGAACTGGAATTATTATGATCGGGATTATACCAGCCACTCAATTTTTCCTGCTTTTGAGTGAATTCTGAAGGTTCCTGAACTTTTTCTTCCCCTTCTTCCAGCAAATGATCTTCAATATAATTTTCAAGATATATAATCAAAGACTGAACGGAAAAATTTTCTTTAACGGATTCGAAAACATCATTTTGATTATCTTCCTCCCTTTTTTCTTCTTTGTGACTTGAAGATGGCTTGTCATGGTTAAGACCGAGGCGCGCATCTGTCTGCTGCGTTTCATCAAATTTTGAAAATTTTATATCTTTGATTACGGGTAACATTTTCTATGCCCTCAAAGCTGCTTAGCGGCATAATAGCAAAAAATCTGCAAAAACTCAAACCTGCATCAATCCTTGAAAAGGTCGTAAGGATGCGGATACTGTCCTTCGGGGTTTTCGGCTTCCCTTATCAGGCGCTCGTAAATTTCTTTATACCACGGCGCAACATAGTCCCATAACTCAACTTTCTTATGGGTAAAATAATCTTCCTGAACACAATTAACATATCCGACTTTGCCTTCCATAATATATTGCTTTGTTTTATCAGGACTGAGAACAGGCTTTTTATGATCGGCAAAATGCGGTTTTACCCTTAAATGCAAGATTGCCGGAAATTCTTGGTCACTTGAATAATCCAACTTACTTTCCATTCTTTTGAACTGACTTTCCGATAATTCCATATGAGAGAAAAACTTAAGATCAATCACCTTCAAAGCAATAACATCCGGACCATAGGAAAAAGCAAAAACCGGATTAAAAGGCTTGCTTTTATCATCATCCGGGAATCGAAAAGAGAAAACTGCCTTTCCCTCTTCTGTTGCTGCCTTTAATTCGGCGATGACTTCCGTTTCTATTACAAGTAAATCCTCATCAAGGTTATAATTGCTAAACTGAGCACCTAATTCTATGGATTTCTGCAGAAAATATTCTTCTTTCAACTCATCGGGTACGCTTGCATAATATTTTCTGCTTTTAATCCAATGATCATAATCCGGCGCCATACCGCCCAATCTAAAAAACCCGAAAACCGCAAGTTCAAACAAGCCCGGAGGCTCCGGCTCTTTCAAAAGCATGACATCATTAGCAGCCGGAACCGAAGCAGAATTCACCCCTGTGAAGATTAAAATAACAGTCAAAAAGACAAAAAACTTGCTCTTTATATTTCTAGGACGGATCATAGACATAAGATTCATATTTTTATAACAGCAAACCAATTTCCCAATCATGGCTGACAAAGACGATAAAATCCATAATAAAAACCCTGACCAGACGCTTTGGGAAACATATACGCAAAATATCAAACCTTTGCAAAATAAGAAAGAAATAAATTTTCAAGACCCTGCGCCCCAATCACAAACCCCTCACAAGAGGAAATCCGACCCTGCCCCGCGGCCTCAAAGACCAAAGACCGAAAATAGCCCTGTCCGGCAAAATACGGATCGGCGCACACAGGAAAAATTACGGCGCGGCCAATTCAAAATCGAAGCCCGCCTTGATTTACACGGTAAGACGCGAGAGCAAGCCTATGATGCCCTTCATGACTTCATACTTGCCTCATTTGAGGGCAGAAAAAAATGTGTCCTTGTTATTACTGGCAAAGGGGGCTGGCAAAGCGCCGATGAATTGCTGATTGATAAAAAACCGGGAATCTTAAGGCAAACCCTGCCGGAATGGCTTTCTGATCCGGCGCTGTCCCCTTATGTTCTTTCATGGCAACACGCCAAACCCAAAGACGGGGGCGAAGGCGCATTTTATGTTTTGTTGCGCCGGAAGAAGTAAATTAGAATTGTGGTTGAGAGGGTTCCGGTTTCATTGATTCCGCAATCATATCCTCAAAATATGGTGATAATGTTTTGCCGCTTTCTTCGAATTGCCAAGAAGCTTCCTGAACAGAATTCCTCAATTCATCATAATTTTCATTGCCACTAAAAAGGGAGTATCCGCATAGGGCTGTTACCAAAGTTGTGAAAGCAAGTGGCGCACCAACATCCGAGCCTGAAAGTTTAGCAGTAAAAAGACCCAATGATATAAGTGCAAAAATGTATATAATTATTATTTTCCAAAATTCTGGGTTGTGGTTCTGCTCACTTTTCTCTCCCACTTCTTTAAATTTATTTGACTGTGTTGTATGAAGAGCATTAAGCACTTCACGCAAATCTAAATCAAGGACGTCTGAAACACATGCAGCATAGTTCCACAGCTTATCCTCTTCGTCTGTTGGTTTTGGTTTCGGTTTATCAAATTCACTTGCTAAAGTCATAATCACCTTAAAACTTGTTGGTGATATATATTATGCAAAAAAGATGTCGCCAAGTCAATTTCCATAGAGATCCAAGGGAAAATTCCAGAAACTGCTGCACCGGATCACTGAAAAAATTACGAGTACTGTGGATTAGGGGATTCCGGTTTCTGATTTTCAGGGGCGTTTAATTGGAGTTCAAAAAAATCAAGTAATTTTCCTTTCTTATCCCGGAATCTCTGGGAAGCCTCCAGAATACGGTCCTTTATTTTGTTACAATCCTTGCCCGCCGAATAGCTAAAATAAGCGGGGAATATTGCCGAAACAGCTAAAGCAAATGCTCCTTCAATTTCCGAGCCTAAAAATTTAGCGCCACTCAAACCCAGTGATACAATTAAAGTAGCGCCCGTAATACCTTTTGCCCAAAATCTAACATCCTCGCTCTCTTGGCTTTCCTCTTTAAATTCTTTAAATTTATCCAGCACCATTTCATAAGCGTCCTCCAGTGCCGTTTCAATATCCAACATTCCATCACTCGCCATTTCATAAGCGATATTAAGTGCTTGATCATGAGCGGCATTTAGCACGTCACGCAAAGGTAATTCAAGGATCTTTGACAGATCACTGGCCACGGTAAACAATTCACATTCCACAGCTTTTGGTTTCTCTTCACCAATCTTAATTTCTAAACTACCAAATTCATTGTTTAAACTCATGATCACCCTAAAACGTGTTAATTGTTTATCTTGTCAAAAAAACCACACTAGGGCAATTTCCATAGAGTTTCAAGAAAAATGCTGTTTTACGGATATACCCGAATACGAGAATGATTGCATTCCTTGGATTTCAGTGTATAAATGACCGCTAAAGCATTAACTTTAAGAAAAGAAGAGATACAGCGATGGGCAAAACTTCATCTACAAGCAATGTCATTAATATTAAAACCGGTCTGGCAGAAATGCTTAAAGGCGGCGTTATTATGGACGTTGTAACTGCTGATCAAGCCAAAGTTGCAGAAGAAGCCGGCGCAGTTGCCGTGATGGCGCTGGAGCGCGTACCGTCCGATATCCGCAAGGCCGGCGGCGTTGCCCGTATGAGCCCGCCGGAGCTTATCGAAGAAATTATGAAAGTCTCTTCGATCCCTGTTATGGCGAAATGCCGTATTGGTCACTTTGCAGAGGCACAATTACTACAGCAAATTGGCGTTGACTATATTGATGAATCCGAGGTTTTAACGCCTGCCGATGAAGAGTTTCATATCAATAAACAGGATTTTAAAGTGCCCTTTGTCTGCGGTGCGAAAAATCTGGGCGAGGCCTTACGCCGCATAGGTGAAGGAGCCGCGCTGATGCGCACCAAAGGCGAGCCGGGGACAGGTAATATTGTTGAGGCTGTGCGCCATATGCGCCAGATAAACGCGCAAATCAAATGGGTCAGCAATATGGATGAAAGCGAGCTTATGACTGCGGCGCGTGATTTAGGCGCTCCTTTCGAATTACTGAAAATTGTTCGCGAGGAAGGCAAGCTTCCTGTACCGAATTTCGCAGCGGGCGGCATTGCTACACCTGCGGATGCGGCTCTTTGTATGCAGCTTGGCGCCGAAAGCGTGTTTGTCGGCTCTGGTATATTCAAATCCGATAATCCCGAGAAATTTGCCAAAGCCATTGTCAAAGCCGCAGCTCATTTCGATGATCCCGCAATTGTTCTTGAAGCCTCCAAAGAGCTTGAAGGCGTTGCTATGCGCGGCACGGAAATCAGCGAGATTGATGAGCCTATGCGCATGGCTAATCGCGGTTGGTAAAAACTTTCTATGAGCAAGAAGGATGCTACTATCGGCGTTTTGGCCCTGCAAGGCGCAGTAGAGTTACATCGCCCGCATATCGAAGCTTGTGGCGCGGACTTTAAAGCCGTAAAGACGCAAAAACAATTCGAAGACATTGATGCCTTTATCCTGCCCGGCGGAGAAAGCACGACAATGCTGCGTTTAATCAGGAATTTTGGCTTATGGGATGCTCTGGCTGAAAACTTCAAGACAAAGCCCGTTTGGGGGATATGCGCAGGCTCGATTCTTATGGCTGAAAAAGTTACAAACCCCGCGCAAGACTCTTTTGGTATTCTTCCCTTCACTGTAGAGCGCAACGGTTACGGGCGGCAGCTGGAAAGCCACCACTCGGATATTAACGGCTATAAGGTTTCCTTTATTCGCGCCCCTATTATCACAGACATTGGAAAAGATGTAGAGATTCTGGCCGAGCACGAGGGCTCGCCTGTCTGGGTTCAAAAGGGTAATAAAATCGCCAGTACCTTCCACCCCGAGCTTACCGAAGATTATCCCTCCCCGATGCACAGGCATTTTATTGATCTGGTACGAAGCGGATTATCATGCCGGTTTCCGTCTTTGATTTACACCTGAATGCTTATGAAGCTTATGATGTAGGCCGCGTTCCCTTTGTCGTTGATATTGTCGCTTTCTTCCGGATCAATGATAGTAACATGGCCGCCCAGCGCGTTGAAAGCTTTCGGGAGCTTGAAGGGCAGCTTCTGGCCATCGTACAAGGCGCGGTCAGAACTATTCTGGCTTCCCATGATATTGACCGGATCATGCTTGAGCGAAGCATCTACGGCGAGCAATTCACAGAGGCTGTAAAAGACCAGCTTGTAAGCTGGGGCGTTGTTCCTGTTAAAAACATCGAATTGATGGATATTCGTGATGCAGAAGGTAACTATGTTGTCCATAACATCATGGAAAAGAAAAAATCCCTGATCGAGATGGAAAGCCGGAGAGAAGTTGCCGAAAACATAAAGAATGCTGAAATCGCAGAAATTGACGCAAAAAGAGAGCGCGATATCCGTGACGAGCAAGCCCAGCAAGCTGTGGGCGAGCGAGAAGCCGAAAAGATCAAGGTGGTTGGTATTGCCAATGAAAACGCGCAGCAGGAAATCAAGGAGCAACAGCGCATCACAAAAGAAAAAGAAATGGCTGTTATTCAGGTTAATGATGTGAAACGTGCCGAGATTACCAAGGAAATGAACATTGTTAAGGCTGATGAAGATAAAATCTCTACAATCCTGCGCGCGGAAGGGAATTTGGAAGCCAAGAAGAAAGAGGCCGAAGGGATCAAAGTTGAAGGTATCGCAAGGGCTGATGCCGAGAAAGCCATGCAGCTTGCCCCTGTCGAGGCGCAAATTGCGCTGGCCAGAGAAATCGGTGAAAATCAGGGCTATCAGACTTATCTTCTGGGTATTGAGGGCATTGATGCCAATAAAGCAGTGGGCCTGCAACAAGCCGAAGCGCTCAAAGTTTCTGATGTCAAGATCATCGCCAATACAGGTGATCCGGTTTCGGGCATGACCAACGTCATGGATTTGTTTTCGTCCAAAGGCGGAACCGATCTTGCGGCAATGCTGGAAGGATTATCCCAGACTGAAAACGGACAGGCGCTCCTTCGTAAATTCGGGATTAATCTTGGTCCCGCTGTGAATGATGATGCGGCCGCTTAAAACTTGAAGATTATGTGATCCGGAATTGACTTCGGATCACAAAGTTTTTAAGACTAGCCCTATGATTAAATACATCTCCACTCGCGGAGGCGGTGAGCCGAAAAGTTTTGAAGAGGTTTTGCTGGCGGGGCTTGCACCCGATGGCGGGCTTTATGTCCCCGATCACTGGCCGCGCCTTGATCTGGAAAGTCTTAAAGGGAAATCCTATATCGAAACAGCCGAAGCGGTTATGTACCCCTTCGTTGAAGGCTGCATTCCGCGTGAAGAGTTCCGCACGATGCTTGCCCGTGTTTACGGGCCGGAAAATTTCCGATCAGAACATGTCGTACCGCTTCATCATCTGGTTGATTACGAGCAGGACAAAATCTATGTGATGGAGCAATTTCACGGGCCGACTATTGCCTTTAAGGATGTAGCCCTGCAACTTCTGGGGCAGCTATTCGATTATGTCCTGACCAAAAATAACGAGCACATCACCATCGTCGGGGCCACCTCCGGCGATACCGGCTCGGCGGCAATTGAGGGCTGCTATAAAAGCAAACATATTGATATATTTATCTTACATCCGAAGGGTCGCGTATCGGATGTTCAGCGCAAGCAAATGACAACTATTCTGGCAGATAACGTCCATAATATCGCGCTGGAAGGGACCTTTGATGATTGCCAGAATATGGTCAAAGCCATGTTCGCCGATGAGGATTTCCGGACAAGCGTTAATCTATCAGCCGTCAATTCCATCAACTGGGCGCGGATTATGGCGCAAATCGTGTATTACGTTTATTGCGGGCTTCAATTGGATGCAGAAAACAAGCCTGTTTCTTTTGTCGTACCAACAGGCAATTTCGGCAATGTTTTTGCGGCCTTCTGCGCCCGTCAAATGGGCCTGCCGATTGAATTCCTTGGCATTTCGACCAATAAAAATGATATCCTGACGCGCTTTTTTGAAACCGGAGAGATGAAAATTTCACAGGCCTATGCCACGCTCAGCCCCTCTATGGACATACAAATCTCCAGTAATTTCGAGCGTTATCTCTATTTCCTGCTGGATCAAGATAGCGCCAAACTGGCCGAACTCATGACAACCTTTAAGGAAACAGGTTCTATGGCTCTGGATGATGATAAGATGACCGCAGCCAGAGCAGAATTTATGGCGTCACGCGCCAATGATGAACTAACGCTGACCTTGATCAAGGAATGCTATGAAATCGCCGATTATATCCTTGATCCGCATAGTGCAGTCGGTCTAGCAGGGGCGAAGGACCTTGTCGATCAAACAGAGGGAGCCGTTGTGTTGCTTGCTACTGCCCATCCGGCGAAATTCCCCGATGCGGTAGAAAAAGCGATTGGTATTCGTCCCGAATTGCCGGAACATCTTTCCGATCTCTTTGACCGCGAAGAGCGCATGGAAGAATTGCCTGATGATCTGGCACTCGTCCAAGCATTTGTCAAAGACCATATTTCAGGCTAGGGTGTATTAATGACCTCAATCCAAATCACAACCCTCCCAAACGGCCTGCGCGTGGCCACAGATAGCGTCCCTTCGGTGGATAGTGTTGCTGTGGGTGTGTGGATTGGCGTGGGTGCGCGGCATGAAGATTTAGCCTATAACGGCACGGCGCATATGGTCGAGCATATGCTCTTCAAAGGCACAAAAAAGCGGGATGCGCGCGAGATTGCCGAGGTAATAGAGAATGTCGGCGGGCATATGAATGCCTATACAGGCCGCGAGATTACCAGCTATCACATTCACCTGCTCAAAGAAGACCTGCCATTGGCTCTGGATGTCTTAAGCGATATCGTCCAGCATTCCACCATGCCCGAAGACGAGGTCGAGCGTGAACGCGGCGTTATCCTGCAGGAAATAGGCATGTGCGCCGATACGCCCGATGATATTATCTTCGATCATTATTTCGAGACAGCCTATCCGGATCAGACTTTGGGCGCGCCTATTCTTGGCACGACCGAGATCATTAGCGCTATGCAGCGCAAGACTTTGATGGACTATGTGGAGAAATTCTATACGCCTCAAAATATGGTCGTCTGCGCGGCTGGAAATCTGGACCATGAAACATTCGTGGCACAAGTGGCCGAGCAATTTTGCGACCTGCCTGCAGATAAAGATTTCGACAAAGCCGTAGCGGCTTATAAAGGCGGAGAGAATAGAGCCGAAAAAGATCTTGAACAAAGCCATATTATTCTGGGCTTTAAAGGCATTTCGCGCCTGAGTGATCAATACTACGCCGCGCAAGTCCTGTCCAATTTACTGGGCGGGGGTATGGCTTCGCGTCTGTTTCAGGAAATCCGCGAAAAGCGCGGGCTTGTCTATTCGATCTATAGCTTTCATTCGGCCTTTCTGGATTGCGGGCAATTCGGCGTTTACGCCGGAACGGGTCCGGATAAGCTGCCCGAGCTTGTGCCTGTGGTTTGTGATGAAATCGTGAAACTGGCTGATACATTGACAGAAGAAGAGCTGGATCGCGCCAAAGCGCAGCTGCGGGCAACAACCCTGATGGCTCGTGAATCCATGATGCGCCGCGTTGATCAAAACGCAAAAAGCCTGATCTTTCGTGGAAAAATCCGCGAGAGCGCCGAGATTATAGAGAGCATCAATAACGTAGATATGGGCACCACCAAGGATGTCTGCGATGCCATCTTTAACGGGCCTGTAACGCTGGCCGCAAACGGACCACTTAAACAATTAGAATCTCTGGAAAGTATCCGCAAAAGGCTGGCAGCATGAACTATGCCTGCCTGATATTTGATCTGGACGGCACACTCAGCGACCCTAAATCCGGTATTACAAAATCCATAAATTACGCCCTGAAATCTCATAATTATGATGAAATTTCTCCCGATGATCTGGAGTTTTGCATAGGCCCTCCACTAGATTTCAGCTTTAAAACCCTGACAAAAAGAGAAGATTCTAACCATATAGATTCATTGGTTAGCGCATATCGTGAGAGATACGCCTCAAAGGGTTATAAAGAAAATGTACTTTATGATGGAATCAAAGATATTCTCTTCGAGTTTAAGGACAAAAATATACGAATGGGCGTTTGTACTTCAAAGCCCGAACGATTTGCACGCCCTATTCTTGAAATGTTTGGCCTTATGGAATGTTTTGAATTCTTAAGCGGCGGAGATGTAGGTATTGAAAAATCTTCACAACTGAAAAGGCTGCTAACAGAAAATTATATCTGCCAGAATTCAATCATGATCGGTGATCGCAAGCACGATGTCATTGCCGCCAAAGAAAACGGTCTTCCTTCTGCTGGTGTGCTCTGGGGGTATGGAACTGAAGAAGAAATCGTGTCTCATAAACCTAATACAATATTAGCACATGTGAGTAATCTTCAGAATCTTCTACTTTAAGCTTCAACCAGAGCGCCCAAATGATCAATAATGCGCGCATAAATTTCATTGCCTTCAATCTGATCCTCAATACCTTTATCAATATTCGGGTTATCATTGACCTCGATTACGAAAACGCCTTGATCGTTCTCTTTCAAATCAACACCATATAACCCGTTACCCATAGGTTTGGTTGCTTTTATAGCTGTTTGGATTACAGCGTTTGGAACTTCGGGTAGAGCGACTGTCTCATGATTTCCAGATTTTTTACTTTTGGTTTTGGCATTGTGGTTATAAATCTGCCAATGCCCATCAGCCATAAAGTATCGACAGGCAAAAAGCGGCTCTCCGCCCAGAACACCAATCCGCCAATCATAATCCGAGGGCATGAATTCCTGCATCAGAAGTAGATTACTGCGCTTAAATAAGTTTTGAGCGGCATGTCTATCCTCGGCACTACTGCAAATTTTGACAACACCTTTGGAAAAGGACCCGTCCGGTACTTTAAGTATAAAAGTCTCTTCTGGATTATCCTGTATCATCTTCTTCATGGCTTTACTGTCCACCAGCCACGTTTTCGGCACATTAATATTTTTTGCCACCATCGTTTCATAAAGGAAAACCTTGTTAGAGCAACGAACAATCGAAGCTGTGTCGTCAATAACCGGAATACCTTCGTTTTCAGCCTTATGAGCAAAACGATATGTGTGATGGTCAATGGCCGTGGTTTCGCGAATTAACAATGCATCATACTCCAGAAGACTGGATATATCTTCTTTGGTTATAAGCTCGGCAAAAACGTTTTTCTTTTTGGCGATACATAGAAAATTATTCAGTGCTCCTTTATTGGATGGAGGCATGATTTCTTTAGGATTATGCAATATACCCAGCCAGAATTTCTCCGATACTTTCTTCTTTGCAGCATTCCAGGCCTTACCCGTATAAGCCTCTAGTGCCTGTTCGAAAATAGGTAATTTCTGGATAGGAAGATTTTTCAGTGACACAGCCTCTATTTTCCCCACAACCCAGCTATTGCCATTATATTTGATCTCGACTGAAAGCAGAGGAAAACGTAATGCATCAAATATCCTGCGAGAAAGAAATTCCAGCTTTGGTTCCTCACTGCGACCAAAAATGAATAAAAAAGTCTTGGCTATTTCAGCATCCAGCTTTTCCTTATAATGTCTTGCTAAAAGTGCATTTAACTCTTCCTTCAAATCCTTAGAAAGACGTGTCCAGTTCATCGTAATAATGTTATCAACGGAAGGGATACAGCGTTGCCCTCTTGCCTCTGCCATCAACGAACAATAATACCCTTTACTTAGATAGCTGTAATCCTGACACAAATTGATAATGCGTAAACTTGTATCCTTGCGAACAATCGAATTTGCACTTTCATCGGCAATGTATTTTTCCGGTGTTATCACAATGGAATTTTCAGATTTATAGCTGATGTTTTCAGGATTTTCCGTTATAATGACATGTTTGATCTGGTTATTGTGCATCTACTGTACCCCTAACCTCTTTACATATTTATAAGCATCGCCATGATCTGCATAATAATTTTTAAGAAAGTTTTTTTTCTGATACCCGCTATTTTCACACAAGTTTTGCATAGCCTTGTTATCAATACGCGTTTCAAGACTCATATAAGCACAGCCAAAACCAGCAGCCAGCTTTTCAGCCACCTGAAGTAATTTCTTTGCAAGCCCCTTACCGCGTGCCGGTCGGTCGACAGCCATTGTATAAAGTCTTGCTATATTACTATTTTTGCGAAATATTATAATAACGTAGCCAAGTATTGCAGAACCGCTTCTCGCCACCAAAGTCACTGCATTTGCACGCGTTAAAAAATAAAGGAATTTTTTTGCGCTCAGCACGTCGCTGCCATATTGCTGAAATGAAAAATTGCGTTTTTCTAAACAGGCTAACTCTTCGACATCACCTTCATCCACGTTTTGAATGATCAGTCCATCATGCAAAACACAGAGAGTTGGAATAAAATTTCCGTCTCTCGTTTTTATTTGTATTACAGGCAGAACAAAGTCACTACCCAATATGGTTGTCCTTAAAAATTATCTACACAAGCTATATATACGCTTGTTTAAAAGGACTGAATAGTCACTATTTTATATTGAAAATTTTTAGGCACAGCCTGTAAGCGTAGAGAGCATCCCCGGCTCAAAGCCCAGTTTGCCAATGGCCATCGTCCATTTTTCATTGTTATCGTTATGAAAAATAATGGCGGGGTCAGGCTCAACAACAAGCCATGAATTATGTTGTAATTCAGCTTCCAGCTGTCCGGCGCCCCATCCTGCATAGCCAAGCATAAACAGTTTTTTCTCTGGCCCCTGCCCCGTTACCACGTCTTTAAGAGCTTCGACAGTTCCAGTAACGCCGTAGTCAGGCTCGAATTTTACCGTATCTTTTTTGGAAAACTCGCTGCTATGAAGCAAAAAGCCTCGCGCTGCTTCCACGGGGCCTCCATTCATCACAATCATATCCACTTCCGGCATGTTGAGTGTGATATCGGATTCTATTTTAAGCTGGCTCACCAGCTCGGAAAACTCAATCTGGGGAATTGTTTGGTTAACGATCAATCCCATCGCACCATTTTCATCATGGTCACACATAAAAATAACGGCGCGTTCAAAGCGTGTATCACCCATATTGGGCATGGCGATAAGGAGTTTACCTTTAAGGAAATCTATTTTTCTTCTCCAGCGCTCCGCCATGATATCGCTCTTTCTTTTTGCTAATTATGTGTAGGATCAGGCTAACATAAAAAATGCGCACTTGCCAAGAAAAGTGTTTTTAAAGCTTATATAATGCGGCTGTCTGAGCTGCAATAATATTAATATCGAATTCTTTTTCGGCGCGTTCACGACTATAAACACCCATTTGCCTGCGTTTTTCCGGTTTTGAGAGGAGTTCCCCGATTGCTGATGCTGTTGCCTGCGCATCTTTGATCGGGACAAGCAAGCCATTTTCCCCGTGTCTCACAGCTTCCCGACATCCAGGATGATCAGTGGTCACGATGGCTTTTCCGGCAGCGCAGGATTCGAGCAATACACGCGGGATGCCTTCCCCGTAATAAGATGGATAAACAACCAGTGATGTCCGGCTAAGCAGTTCCGGCATATCTTCCACACGTCCCAGCCATTCCACGGCCCCATCTTTAGTCATCTCCAGCATCTCGGCGCGGGAGATTGCCTTGGGGTTGTCCGTTTCTCCGCCGGCAATCTGGAAACGGGCATTTACGCCCTTAGCCTTTAATATGCGCGCTGCTTCAACAAAAACGCTTACACCCTTCTCACGGACAAGGCGCGTGGGCATCAGGACAATCGGGACATCCCCTTCTTCTGATTCTTGCGTGAACCTGTCAATATGCACGCCCGATCCTAGAATCAGATGACAGCGCTGCTCATGCGCATATTTTTTTCTGACCATAAGCTTAAGATCATCAGAATTTTGAAAGATCAGATGGGTACAGGGCTTGGTCAGAACATAAGAAAGCATTGGTTTGACAGCCCCCCTTAAGGCCAGAGAGGATTTTGTATTGCTGCGAAAGAGGAAACCCAATCCCGCCAGCGTATAAATCTTTTTGAAATCACCCAGCTTATAAGCAGCTAGCCCCGCCAGAAACCCGTATTTGAGCGGCACAACATGCATGATGTCCGGCTTTATATCTTTAATCAGCGCCCGTTTTTCTCTCACAGATTTTAGAGGTGATAATGAATGCGGTTTAAAGCTGGGCTTGGAAAGGGGCCTTATATCAAAAGCCAGAGTATCTGTTATTTTATCGGCATTCCCGATCAGGCCGATAATGACATCATGCCCTTGCTCCCGCGCTTCCAAAGCCACTGGAATCCGGCTATCCCAATCCACAGCATCAAAGATATAAAGGATTTTTTGGCCCGTCATAACACCACCCATTGCCTGTACCAATCCTGAAACATTAAAATGGTCCAAAGCTTTTGGGCATGATTGCCGCGGCCCTTTTGATGTTCCTTCCAAATTTTCAAAATTTCCGGATAATTGAAAAACCCCTGATCACGCAAGATATTTTCATCCAGCAAATCCTCGGCCCAGTCTTTCAAATCCCCGCGCAACCATTCACCAATAGGAACAGAAAAGCCCTGTTTTGGCCTCTCAATCAACTCTTCGGGGATATGCTTTTTCAAAACCTCACGCAGCAGCCATTTGCCTTTACCGTTCCTGATCTTAGCTTCCAGCGGCAAACGCCAGACATAATCATAAATCCGTTTATCCAGCAAAGGCGCTCTGGCCTCTAAACTCACCGCCATCGAAGCCCGATCAACTTTAGTCAGAATATCCCCGTTCAAATAGGTCAAGGCATCCCAATACATCATATTTTCGGCAAAGCTTAAGCCATCGATTTGCATATCCGGATCGACCAGCGGAATAATGCGCTCATGACCATCGAGAACCATCGTCTTTGGTTTGTGCCACTGAGTTACAAAGCTCATATACACATCGCCCTCGAAATCCTTATTGAGTATCTCCGAAAATTTATGCATATGCGCTCCGAATT
>JAOUOR010000062.1 GCA_029880245.1 Alphaproteobacteria bacterium | reverse complement strand
CTCTTTTCTTTTTATTCTTACATTTGCTCCTATAATTGCTCAGGCCGAGCCGATTTCTGATGAAACGCTTGAGAGCCTGATTTTGCTTTCTCGCGTAGAGGATCAACTCGAACTCTATCCCGAGATTACAAAACAAGGCTTTAAGGATTCCGCCATAGGGCAGGCGAAAAATGCACAAATCATATTGGGCGCTTTTGATGACGCTGTGGACCGGGAAATCAAACCCTCGGATCTAATCGAGGTACTAAAGAAGAATTTAAAAAGTGATTTATCCGAGGAACAGGCTCAGGAATTTATGGACTGGGTCTCTTCCGATCTGGGGCAGGAAATTCTTGAGGCAGAAATTAAAGCCTCTCAGGTCACGTCTGCACAGGAAATTCAAAATGCTGCGCAAGATTTATTGAGGGATCAGAAAGGACTAGAGATCGCGGCGGAGATTAATAAGGCTGTTAATGGTACGTATTTGATGATGTCATTGCAGGAAAAGTCAATGAAATCCTCGATGAAAGCTCTGGAAGCACTACGTCCGGAAAATGAAAGACTAAGCGATGCGGAGATTGACAAAATCGTTGCAGCGCAGCTCTCGCAATCGCTCGATCAGATTGATCAGACTATGGCGCTGACCTTTTCTTATACATACAGGAATATAAGAAACGAGGATAAACAGCTTTATCTGGAATTTTTACATAGCCCAACGGGGCAAAAATTCAGCGAAATCACAAACAAATCCCTACTTGAAGGTTTAAGCATAGCTTATGACAAGCTTGCCATGACCTTTATCGAGAATTTGCAGGCTGGCGCGGCAGCGGAGTAAAATATCAGGCCGCTTTTGCCAAATCCGCAAGCTTAACCAGAGGTCGTGGTCCTATGTGGCTGATCACTTCTGCGGCGGCTATTGCACCAAGTTTGGCACATTCCTCTAGTGGCTTATCTTCCGTAAACCCATAGAGAAATCCGGCGGCAAATTGATCTCCTGCGCCCGTAGTGTCGATAACTTTATCCACAGGTACGGCAGGGATATCAATACGACCATCTTTAGAGATAACAACAGCGCCTTTTTCACTGCGTGTAATCGCTGCAATCTCTACATGTTTACTTATTGCGCTAATGGCATCTTCAAAGTCATTTTGCATGAACAGAGATTTAAGTTCTTCCTCATTGGCAAATAATATATCCACATGGTGCTCCACAAGTTGCAGGAAGTCATGACGGTGACGATCAACGCAAAATGGATCTGAAAGAGTTAGTGCTACTCGGTGGCCCGCTTCATGAGCATATTCGGCGGCACGGATAAAGGCTTGTTTGGCTTGGTCACGGTCAAAGAGATACCCTTCCAGATAGGTCACTTTTGCATTAAAAATCAGATCACGGTCGACATCATCACCATGTAATTCTACGCTTGCTCCCAAAAAAGTATTCATGGTGCGCTGGGCGTCAGGTGTCACTGCGATCATGCAGCGCCCCGTTTTCGGGCCGATCACAAGCGGCAATGTATCGAAAGTAATACCCAGAGACTGAATATCATCACGGAAAACCGTGCCAAGCGCGTCATCTGATGTTTTCCCGATAAACGCGCCCTTGCCGCCAAATGAGCCAAACCCTGCCATCGTATTGGCGGCTGATCCGCCGGAGGTTTCCATGCCTTGAGGCATCAGGCTGTATAATTCAATGGCTCTGCTTTCCTCGACCAAAGTCATAGCGCCTTTTTCCATACCGTGCTTTTCGTTTTGCTCGGTAATAAATTCTTCGGAGACTTGAGAGATCACATCGACGAGGGCATTTCCTACGGCTACGACGCCATATTTTGGTTCAGACATATTTAAATCCATTCCTTGAGTTATAGTACAAATTCGTGTTTTATCTGTTTAACGAAATCATGCAAAAAGGCAAGGCCATGGCGACAAAAAAGTCGAAAACTAATGATCTTAAGCAGGATATTGTAATTGCGGCGCTGGATTTGGCGGCGCAGCGCGGATGGGCTTATGTTTCTTTGCGTGATATTGCGCTAGCGTGCAAAATCTCTATGGCACAGCTTCATAGCATGATTGAGGATAAGGACGATATTCTCGTTCTGATTGGGCGGATGATTGATCGCAAGGTTCTGGATAACCTTGGGGAAGGTCATGGGGATGAATCTGTACGTGACCGCCTGTTCGATATTCTGATGGACCGTTTTGAGGCGCTGAACGATCACCGCGACGGGATTGTGGCTATTTTGGAGTATTTCAAGTGCGAGCCAAAAGAGCTGATTATCTCCATGCCGCATCTTTGCCGCTCGATGAACTGGATGCTTGAAGCCGCCGAAGTCCAGACATCAGGGCTTAAGGGCGCTCTTCGCGTGACAGGACTGAGTTTGATTTATATCAAGACGCTACGCGTATGGATGAGCGATAATAGCCCGGATTTAACAAAAACCATGGCGGCGCTGGATAAATCCCTGAACAGCGCCGAGCAGGTTGCCAATACGCTTGGATTTTAAAAATTGAAGGAGAAAGGCTATGAGCATTGAATCTATGACTACGTTTTTCGGATGGTGTAGTGTGATAAATATCGGATTACTGTTTTTAACGGCAATATCACTAATGGTCATGCGCGGCTTTGCCATTAAGATTCACAGCAGCATATTCGGTGTAAATCCGGAAGATATTCCGGCCATGTATTTCGGTTACATCGCTCAGTATAAAATTGCGATTATAATACTAAACGTTGTGCCGTATTTTGCTTTAAAGATCATGCAGCTTTCATAAGGGCTGTTTCAACGCTATCAATGTATGGGATAGCGGTATTCGTACCGAATTTCTGGCCTGTCAGCCATGATGTAATATGGGCATACCGGAGCGAGTTCGCAAGAGGGAGACCGGCTTGAATGCACGAAGAAAAACTTCCGCAAAATGAGTCAAATGTACCTGAATCATCAAGTAATCCACCCATTGTCTCTTTATTTATTTCAGAAGAAAAAACCTCGCCATTTTTGTCCTGAGCATGGGCAAAGCATCTGCATGCTGAAAGGGTAATAATATTTGAAGCCGAATTAGGTTGCAGCTCTGAACCTTCAAAAATTATATAATCAGCATTATCAATTTTCTCGATCTTATCTGAAGAGTAAATCATGGTGATGGTTTGTCTGTTTTTGGCTAGTGCCAATAATTCAGAAAAATCAGGATCATTACTGTATTCCAGCAAGAGCAGGGTTCTGGCATCAAGTTTCGAGTGCGGTATTTGGGAAAGGCGGCTATCTTCATTAGCGCCTAGAAAAAGGATGGATTTTGTAGGTTGCTTGTCATAATGCATAAAGACTTGAAAGCCGGTTTCTTTTTCGCTTTTAGCAAGGCCCGTAATCTGGATCCCCTCGCGGTGAAAGAATGTCTCTATGGCTTGACCAAATATATCAACCCCGGTGGTTCCTATAAAATTTACTCGCCCCCCATTGCGCGCTGCTGCTATGGCTTTGTTGGCGGCCGCGCCGCCAGGACTGTATGCACCTTTATCAGCAATTTGAGGTTCTTGACTAAAATCATTTACAAGGTGCAAATGACTCTCCATACAAACATAACCAAAAATTATGATCATTTTATTATTCCTTAAGTTGGGTTATAGTATAAAAGAATCTTAGCAAAAGTCTTGCGTTCATTGTCATAGAGTAATAAATAAGCCAATATTATTAAAAGAAAAGGACAAACAAGGCTATGAGTATTAATTACGCCCAGCATTACCAATCTTGTGTCGATAAAGTCAGAGAAGAGGGCAGATACAGGGTGTTTGCTACATTAGAGCGTATTGTTGGAAATTTTCCGAGAGCTAATTATTATCAGCCAGATGGTTCGATCAAAGAAGTCACAATTTGGTGCAGTAATGATTACCTTGGTATGGGACAACATCAAAAAGTAATTGAGGCTGCGAGGAAAGCTACAGAAAGATGCGGGGCAGGGGCAGGCGGTACACGCAATATTTCGGGCACTATGAAATACCACGTCGATCTTGAGGGGTCGCTTTCTGATCTTCACAATAAGGAAGCAGCACTTGTTTTCTCTTCGGGTTATGTTGCCAATGAAGGCGCGCTCAGCACTTTGGGCAAGCTACTGCCTGATGCTGCATTATTTTCGGATTCTATGAATCATGCATCAATGATTCACGGGATTAAAGGAAGCAAGCAGGAAAAATTTATTTTTCGTCATAATGATTTGGAGCATCTGGAAGAGCTCTTAAAATCTGTAGATATAAAAAGACCTAAAATTATCGCTTTTGAATCTGTCTATTCTATGGAAGGCGATATTGCCCCGATCAAAGAAATTTGCGATTTGGCGGATAAGTATAATGCCATGACCTATCTGGATGAGGTGCATGCTGTAGGGCTTTATGGTCCACGTGGCGGCGGCGTTGCCGAGATGCGGGGCCTTATGGATCGGATTGATGTCATTGAAGGCACTTTTGGCAAGGCTTATGGTGTTATGGGTGGTTATATAGCAGGAAAGGCATCTATTGTAGATGCGGTGCGATGTTATGCATCAGGGTTTATTTTTACTACCGGCCACACACCGGCAACATTGGCCGCGGCACGTGCGTCGGTTGAGCATTTGAAAGAATCAAACGTAGAGCGCCAAAAAATAAGTGAAAACGTGTCTTTGCTCAAAGGCCTTCTGGAAAAAGAGGGAATGCCGTTTTTAAAAGGGGAAAGTCATATCGTTCCCTTGATCGTTGGCGAACCAACATGCTGTAAAGAGGTGACGGATATTTTACTAGAAAAGTATAATATCTATGTCCAGCCGATCAATTACCCAACAGTACCAAAAGGTACAGAACGTTTGCGCCTGACAGCAACGGCTGTCCATACAGCGGAAGATATTGAATATCTGGCGAAGGCTTTGCTTGAATTGTGGGAGTGCAACCATTTATTCCGAGCAGTGGCATAGATCTTTGAGAAAAACACTCAGTAGCTTTCTTCATAATTCATAAAAATTGGAAGTTTTTAAACGGATTCGTTAAAATTCGTACCGTGGGTTTTGCTTGGTGCAGCTGATCTGGATGCGTCATCAATAATTTCTGCAAGAGCCTGCTGCTGCTCGGAACTTGATTTTATCACCGATAAGGCAATGTTTTGCCTTGTTAACGCTGTTTCTGCCGCCATGGCTGCTGGTAATTCCATCAAATTCTCCCCAAAACAAGAAAATCTTACTCTATCGAATCATTTTATCACGTTTTTTGTTAAATTTACATGAAGAATCTAACATTTCTGGGGGCGTATTTATTAACATATTTTCATTTATTGTTCAAAAGAGCGACTCACTATAAACTCGCGTTTATCGGAAAATAATGCACAGGGCTTGACTGTTATTGTGAATAGCAGAAAGGTGGTTATATATGAACTATAATCAGATCATCATGAATTATACGACAGCGCCAAATCTTGAGGATTTGGAGATCATAGCTCAATCTGTGTTTGAGACTTTGCCTGAGGAAATTGCTGAATATTGTGAAGAAATGGTTTTGCTTGTCGAAGAAATGGCTGATGAAGTTATAGAGAGCGAGCTTGATCTGGATGATCCCTTCGATTTATTGGCCCTTTATAAAAGCGGTAAGGAGATATCACCGGGGGTTGAGCGTAAAAATGCCAAGGACGATGATTGTTTGATGCTTTTCAGGCGACCAATTTTGGATATGTGGTGCGAAAGCTATGAAGACCTCACCTCTATTATTAGACAGATAATGATAGAAGAACTAGGCCGGTGTTTTGATTTTTCTGATGGCGAAATTGATGAGATGGTCAGGCGGCATTATCAAGGGGCATTGTAAAAAACTGTACCGAAAACTATGCAGAACGTTTTTTCTTGTGTTACAGTATCAAAAGTATTGGCTTTAACTGATGAAAAGAGGCAAATCCGGTTTTGTTGCGTTTTTGTTTTTTTATTTGTTCCTTATGTTTTGTCTGGGGGCTTTCCTTTGCGGCCTCTGCGGCAAGTACACCTGTGACTCCTCCTGGGACTGGTATACCTAATACATGCGATAGTGATTTTTGGAATGTGGTTCGTTATAAGGCGCAGATGGCAGGACAACGTGAAATCACACAAAATTCGAATTTAACGGCAAGGCCGGACAGTGTATTAGAATTGAGCTGTTTTGAAGATCATATGCGGCATTTGGCAAGATATGCTGATCAAAACTTCCCTGGCGATCCGTTCTATTCAGATGGGCGAACTTTTGGTCTTCCAGTTCCCCCACGTGGTTTCTTTACAGACACTTTGATTGTGGCCATTAGAAATGCTGTCGGTAGCTCAGATCCGTGGTTAGCAGGTCGTGGGGGATTAAAGGGTGGAGAGCTTCATCATATTTTAGAAATTCTTGTCCTCGATTCGCTTGTCCGAACTATAACAAGTATAGGAGCGGTTATTGATGCTACTAACCTTTCGGCCTGTAGTAAAGGTTATTACATAACCGCTAATGACTTTGATGGCACCCTGATTGGTGGGCGTTCTCTTACATATAATTCAGGAACAAATAGTTTTAATCCCCAGACACAGGGGAGTTGGAATAGTCAAATTCTCTTCGGTAATTATAATTGCCAGCAAATGAACCGGATATGGGAGCAAGTACGCTGCGATAATTTCCAACATGACGATACGATTTCCGCTGGGAATGAGTTTTCTGCAATGCACCGCGGTGATTTGTTTCATCCCATTAATATTGTAACAGAGTCCACAGCAAATGCGTCATATCAAACTTTCAGGGGAGAATATCTTGATGAAGAAATTGCTGATCGCGATTTCAGGGTGTTTAAGCAAATGTGTAGGCGTGATACACGCTTCCTTGGTACTATTGCTACGGATTTGTTTTGTTCGCAGACTAATCATGGGACTGGTCCTGGATCAACAGCATCTATGTTAATGAGTAGCGCAGGTTGGAGTTCACCTCCACCTGATCTTACCGCGCCTGATCCAAATCCACCTTGGAATATAAGATCTAGCTTGCCGACGATTTGGCAGCAATTATACGCGAGAACGTATCGTGTGCCTGGATCTGCCGGAGCATTGGACCCATATGATAATTATTTAGCTTTGCTGGATAATGCTAATTGTAATGCCATCACGCCAGTGCGCACCGGACTTATTGTCCAGTTGGATTCAGGTGTGCAGTATCACGATGCGGTATGTCCTGCTCCAGGGTGCTGGTATGATCCACCTTCATCACTGGCGGCCACAGGTACTTGTGAACCGTAATATTTCATAGGGTTTTATTCATAATATCTGACATGCGACGTGCAAAATCAGTCGGGTTTTCAAGCTCATCACCTTGAATAATATGAGCCTGATCAAGTAAGAGCAGTGCAAAATCCTTTATATCTTCTTTTTTCTCCGCTTTCTCTGCTAATTTCAGTATGAGCGCATGATCCGGATTGATCTCCAACACAGGCTTTGTATTGGCATTATATTTCTGGTTTATCTTCAAGACACGTTCCATATGCATATCAACGGCTTCATCCGGAGCAACAAGACACACAGGAGAATCTTTTAATCTTTTTGATTTTCGGACATTGTGCACCCGTTTTCCAAGAGCTTCCTGCATGGCTGTTATCAGGGCTGAAATATCTTGCTTGGATTCTTCTTTGGTTTCTTCGTTTTCTATAGTCTTTTTAGATTTTTCATCATCAAATTTATCAAAATCAACATCGCCTCTGGTGATGGACTGAAATTGATGCCCTTTATAGTCCAATACGCTTTGCAGCCAGAAATCGTCAATTGTATCTGTAAAATATAAAACTTCTATACCGCGAGAGCGGAAACCTTCAAGCTGCGGACTGTTTTTAACGCTTTCCAGAGTCTCACCGCACAGATAATAAATTTTGTCCTGCCCGTCTTTCATTCGCTCGACATAGTCTTCCAGAGAGATTAGTTTTTCACCATTATCATGGGTCGAGTAAAAGCGGCAAATTTTCAGAAGTCCGGCTTGATGTTCAGGTGCATCATAAAGCCCTTCCTTAATAGCAGAACCAAATTGCCCCCAAAACGTAACGAATGCCGGTTCATCATTGCGCGATAGCTTGTCCAGATCGCTCAGAATTTTTCTCGCTACGGCACTACGAATTTTCTCGACTACCGGATTATATTGCAAGGTTTCACGGCTTATATTAAGCGGTAAATCTTCACTATCAATGATTCCACGAACAAAGCGAAGCCACGGATACATAAGCTCATCAAGTTCGTCTGTTATAAAGACACGTCTTATATAAAGTTTCACAAAACGCCTTCTGGACGGGTCAAATAAATCCCAAGGACGTAGCGTTGGAATAAAGAGCAGGGCGGTAAAGTCTATTTTTCCCTCTGCATGCCAATGCGACGTCATAATAGGTTCATCAATTGTTTGCCCGATATAAGTGTAGAAATTAGTATAGTCTTCTTCCGTGATGTCAGATGGTGTGCGCATCCAAAGTGCCGCTGTGTTATTTAACGGCTCGGCTTCAGTGTCCTGTGAGACCATCGCAGGCGCACCCAGATAAATAGGCACGGCAATATGATCTGAATATTGCTTCACAGTATCTTCAATTTTCTTATCAATCAGGAACTCACAAGCCTCGTCTTTGATATAAAGTGTTACGGCTGTCCCGCGCTCTCCATCCAGACGCGCAGCTTCAATATCGTTGGCTTTACGAACGACAAACCCGCTTGCCCCATCTGATTCCCATGTGAAGATTTTATCGCTGCCGGCTTTGCGGCTGACAACTTCGATTTTATGGGCAACCATAAACCCTGCATAGAATCCAACACCAAACTGTCCTATAAGTTTGAGTTTATCGCCTGTATCACCCGAAGATTTTTTCATTTGTTCCATCAAGGCCGCTGTACCTGATTTGGCAATCGTCCCGAGATTTTCAGCCAGTTCTTCGTCGGTCATGCCAACTCCGTTATCAACGACTGTAACAGTACGGTTTGTTGTGTCCTTATATGTACAGATGCGGAAATTCGGATTGTCTTTAGTTAGTTCTGGATTACTGATTGCATCATAGCGCAGACGGTCACAGGCATCGGCAGAATTGGAAATAAGCTCACGCAGGAAAATATCGTGGTTTGTATAAAGCGCATTAGCTACAATATCCAAAAGACGAGAAACATCAGCGCTAAAACCCTTATCATAATTAGGCACTTGGTCCTGTTCTTTTTCTTTTTCTTTTGCACTCATAAAATTCTCCTATGTTTTATACTCGGCTAGCTCCAGAATAATGTCATCGGGGCCCTTAAAATATATTATTTTCTTTCCCGTTTTAGGAAAAACCTGAATATCACTAAAAAGCTCAATATTAGCTTCTTCCAGTTTCTCTGTAAGTGACTCAATGTTTCGGACGTTAAAAGCAATATGCCTAAATCCAACTTGGTTTGGTTTACCGATATCAGGATCTTTTGCGCCAACTGGATTGTAATATTCTATTAATTCGAGAAATATCGTATCATCAGGCAATTTCATTTTAATATAGCGTGCCTCAGTATCGGGGAATCCTACAACCTTTGATATCCATTCACCTTTTAATAATGCTTCATCTTCTATAGTAAATCCAAGAATCTGAAAAAAATCAGAAGATTGTTTTAGATCGCTTACTACAATATTAATATGGTCAATTTTCATAGGAGGCTTTATAAATTAAGTCGTATAAATAAATCAAGGATAGAGGCGTTGTTGGTTCCAATTAGCTTGATTGTCCTTTGTATAGACGATCCGGTCATGCAAGCGATCAGGATTGTCCCACCAAAATTCAATTTTTTCGGGAACAACAAGATAGCCTACCCAGTAATCCGGACGAGGAACATCTGATCCTTCAGGATATAGCTTTTTCAGTTCCTCCAGTTTTTGTTCCAAAAATTCTCTGCTATCTAAAGGCCGGGATTGCGCCGAAGCATGCGCCCCGATCTTTCGCATATAGGGTCGACCTACGAAATATTCATCAGCTTCCTTCTGCGAGGCCATTTCGATATGTCCTTCAATGCGCACTTGTTTACGTAGTGATTTCCAATGAAAACATAATGCAGCAAGGACATTTTCTGCTATTTCCTGACCTTTTTGGCTCTCGGCATTTGAATGAAATTTAAAACCCTTTTCATCAAAACTTTTAAGCAAAACGATGCGTACACTGGGGTGTCCACTTTTTGTACAGGTGGCAAGCGCCATAGCTTCCGGATCATTGAGTTCTTGTTCTTTGGCTTGTTCCATCCAGTTATTAAAAAGAATTAGTGGATTCTCAGGAAGTCTATCCATAATTATGTCTCGCGATTTTTTAAATTCTGTGCTTGTAATTATAACGGCTTTAGTGTCGAATACCACAATGAAAACCGTTGGCAAAAGAAAATATAGCAACGGTCTGATATATATTTTTTTATCACTTTACAAAGTGAAAGGTATAAAACATGAAAAAAATTGCATTAATCTTAATGATGGTTTCGACACTTGGTTTGACAGCGTGTCAGACATTAACTGAAGGACGTGGAAATAAAGAATTGCTTGGTGCCGGTGGAGGTGCTGTACTAGGCGGTATTCTGGGATCAAAAATCGGCGATGGATCTGGTCAGCTTTGGGCGACGGGGGCTGGTGTTCTCATCGGCGCTTTGGTCGGTAGCGAAATCGGTAAATCACTGGATAGAGCGGATCAAGCAGCCATAGGGAATGCTACATATCAGGCGCAAACTGCGCCAATCGGTGAGCCTGTATCCTGGAACAATCCTGATTCGGGTCATCACGGTACAGTAACGGCAACAAAAGATGGCTATTCTGCAAGCGGAAAATATTGTCGTGAGTACCAACAGACGATCTATATCGATGGTAAGGAAGAAGTCGGTTACGGTACAGCCTGTAAGCAGGAAGATGGCAGTTGGAAAATCGTCAATAGCTGATAATTTTCTAATAAAGAAGAAATCTAACGGTCGGATAATTTATCCGGCCGTTTATTTTTTAAGAGTATTGCTGCTGATAAAAGAATATATGCCCGTTTTTTGCTTTTTTTTGGCTTCATCAATCTGATCGCTCATATTGTTAATATAGCTAATAGCTCTGCAAATACTTCCAAATTCAGGGTAAGACTCATTTATTTTTTCAATACACGCAGCGTCTATCTTATTTCCTGTGCGTAAGAATTCAAATATGGTCTGTGAAAAATTCCAGAGAATTTGAAAATCGATTGTAAGTTGTTCCTCATTAAAAAGCTCTTTGGAACGACTTAATATGGCTTCATCGAAAGTTTCAGCCTGACTGGCTTCAAAGGTTTGAGAAACCACAATAATTGAATGTGCGCACCAGCCTATGGGGTTGCCTTCCAGTAGCTTATTATTCTGGGTACGGGCCTCGGCCAATAAAACCATATATTCCTTGGGAGTTCTAATTTTATTTATTATTTTGTCAAAAACAGTCTCGGTAAATTTTGAATGCAGTCTGTTATTGGCTTCATATTCCGTAAAGGGATTAAAATCCTGAAACTTAGAGATCATTTCGGGTTTAATATTAAGGCGCTCAGCCACAGTGTCGGCAATAGAATGTATATATGTGTTTTCATTCGTATATATTGCGGCACCTAAAATTTTCTCCGGCTCAAAGCCACACCATGCCATATGTTGAGCCGGATAACTAAAGCCCGACCATTGTGTTGTCGATTGGGCTGTGTATGTTTTGGCTGTGCTAAGGGCTATATCAATGGCATTTTTGGCAGAGTTACCTTTTTTCTTTTCTTTCTCAACTTTGTCTGATTTTAAGGCATGATCCAGCGTATCCAATGCAATAATAAAAGGGAAATTTTCAGAGATAAATCCGATGTCCTTCTTCACTGTTCCATCTAACCTTTGTTGTGCCATAACATCTAATGCGTTTTCTTTCCCCATCAGATACTGGATACTTGCGGAAAAGATATCTGCCACAAGATTACGGTGCCGGAGTTCCTCAATTTCCAAAGAAGGCAAAATAAAGCTTTTTTTATTATTGGGCTCAGAAAATTTATACAAGGAAACGTCCTCTTTTTTTACATCTCTGAGCAGGGCATAAGCATGCCACGCTATATGGAATGCATGATTTTTAAAATATTCTTCGGTCTCAAAACGATCCTGATTCATAAAACATAGAGCTATGGAAGATTCGGATTTTAAAAACCCTAGAAAACCGGAAGAATTTGCTCTGGACAGTCCGCAAAAGCTGGTTCTGTTGTACGTTAAGATCTCAGGATTGTTTTTGATGTATTCAACAACCAACTCACCACAGGGGTGTTCACGGATATAATGAATATTTTTAGAGAATTGTTTTGATCTTTCATCTTCTCCATGAATAATAAAAAACAAAGTCAAATCCGGCATGACAGGATTTAGAATTCTGCGCACTATGTTGCAGTTATGATTTGCAATTTTATAATCAATAGCCATAGGTTAGCCGGAAATGTTAATACACACGCTTTATTAGATAGTGTTTTGGAGTGTACAAAAAAAAATCATTTTCTGAAAGGGGTAGAAAAGTTTTGCCGTATTTTATGAATAAGGCCGTGGCTAGAGACTGGACGAATTGCTTGAAATGTGTAGGATAGTAATCTGTTATCAATCTAATCTTCTAAACGGAAATATGAAGTAAGTGAACATGAAAAGTGATTTTTTGAAAGGTAAGCGCGGGCTTATCATGGGTGTAGCAAATGACCGTTCAATCGCGTGGGGTATAGCAGAAGCTGCAGCCCATAACGGGGCTGAGTTGGCTTTTA
>JAOUOR010000061.1 GCA_029880245.1 Alphaproteobacteria bacterium | reverse complement strand
GACGAAATAATGGCGAAGCAGTTCAACTAATGGATGTTGATTGGAAACTTCCAGATACATTTTTAATAACGTTGACAAATGAAGAAAGATGTGCTATAATACGATTATTAGAAAAAGAAATTGGGGATGAGTTAATACTGGGATCGACTGGTAGAAATATTCAGGACGCGGGTTCGAATCCCGCCATCTCCACATTATTAAAATAAATTATATTGAGTGATATATGACAGACAAAACACCGGAACCTTCAGTCGAAGAGAAAACAGAATATGATAATTTTTTAGATCAAATGAGTGATTCAGATAATCAAGATACTGGATTGGGCGATTTATTTGGTATAGATCAGCGTGAGGAATGGGAAAAACAATGGCAAGGAATGCCGGAATTTGAACAAGAAGAAAACGCACCATATAAAAAGATTGTCGTGAGTTTTAAAACAAAAGAAGACTATGAAGAATTTGCAAAACTTATAGGCCAACCCCTTACGACTAAAACAAAATCTATCTGGCATCCCCGTCTAAAAATAACAAACATAGCAGCAATGAGATGGATAGTAGAAAATAATGAAGAAGAGTGATTATAATCCCAAATATCCCATCTACATCGTATCAAAAGGTAGATCGGATTCTATGTTCACATCAAGATCATTGTCTCGAATGAAAGTGAAACATTATATAGCAATTGAACCACAAGATCATGATGATTATGTAAAAGCGTTGACTAAATTTGAATTGAAAGAATACGCTTCACTAATTATATTACCGTTTTCAAATCATGGCGATGGGCCGGGCCGCGCAAGGAACGCATGTTGGGACCATTCAATCGATAATGATTATGAAAAACATTGGGTTCTAGATGATAATATACAAGATTTTTATAGACTTCATAAAAATTATAGGATAAGAGTTGAATCTGGATGCATATTTCGTGCAGCCGAAGATTTTGTTGATCGATATGAAAATGTTCCAATTTCTGGTTTCCAGTATAGATTCTTCATAGCACCAAACTCAAAATATCCACCATACTTTTTAAATACTCGAATATATTCAACACTCCTAATAGATAATAAATGTAAACACCGTTGGAGAGGTAGATATAACGAAGATACAGATATTTGTTTAAGAGTTCTGAAAGATGGTGACTGTACTATCCAATTTAACGCTTTTCTTCAAGGAAAATGTGCAACACAGACTGTTGGTGGTGGCAATACCGAGGAATTTTATCATAAAGAATTTCTCACCGAAGAAGATAAAAAAGCCATAGAGGAAGGCAAAAAACGATATCATGAAAAAGGTACTATTAATAAATCTAAAATGTTAGAAGAAATGCATCCGGATGTTGCTAAAGTTGTGTGGCGATATGGAAGATGGCATCATCATGTTGATTATTCGTCATTTAAGAAAAATAAACTGAAATTAAAAGACGATATAAAAATACCACGCGGCATTAATAACTATGGAATGAAACTAATTACAAACTATGATCCAACGAAAAATACTTTTGCCAATCAAGACGAATAATGGATTTTCTCTTACTAGTAATCATATATCTGGCGGCATAGAAAAATTTGCAAAACAATTAATAGAGAATATTGATGGTATTATTCCGTTAGAAATTACCGAAGAGGATAGAAAACAACGAAGGACAAGACAAAAAATTGAACGGGCTATTCTTGAATATAATCCAGATTGTTTGATTGCTAATGATTTTGACAATTCAATAATAGGTCATGATATTCCAACTATTCTGATATTTCATGTCGGGGACGAACGATATATTGCATTGACTGAATTTATTAAATCATTAAATCAAAGAATATCAGTTGGTCTTCATATTTATTTTGTTTCTAATGAACAATTGCGTTTTCATAATGAAACATGTCAAAGATTGACAGGCGAAGAACTTCGCGGCATAAAAGGATTTATCGATTCTTCTTATTGTGAAGGAAACGAAGCGGCGGCAGAAGATATAATATCACATTGCACAACAATAGGAAGAACTGATCCTCAAAAGAATCCATTCTTATGCCATAAGTTATGTAAACCTATTGGAGTATCAAGTGTGGTAATAACAACACTTCACAAAGACATTGACAGATACAGAGATTATTTAAAAAAGAACGAACACTGGAATCCATCCCAAATAACATTTAGAGATATTGCATATGATAATACAATGGAAATACTTTCCAAATCTGGAAGTTATATGTCAACATGTCCGTTAGAATCATGGGGCATTACTGCTATGGAAGCACTTGCAAGAGGTGTTCCATTATTATTAGTCAAAAACAAATATGATAGTCACGCTTCAACTGAAATTGCGGCATCCGAAAATCATTATGAATTAATAGATAAAAACGAGAAGTCCGAAAGACTTAAAGATATTATTTACAAATTCAATAGATTAACATATGAAGAACGAGTTATTATATCAGATATGACAAAAGAGAAACATCATAAGTTAAAATGGATTCAAAAGATTAATGATGTCATAGATATGAGATTATCTGATAAAAAAATAATTAATAATTTCTTGAAAAATCTTTTCTTTTAGTGTTGACATTACCCAATTCTCCTGATAACATATAATTGTAAGTTAAAAAGAGAAAGGAAATAAACATGCCCTATATATCTTCTGAAAATGTAAAGAAAATACGTGACGCTTTAAAGAAAGCCTTGCCCGATTTTAAATTAAGCGTGACGAGACGACATCATAGTTCTGTTGATGTGGCCTTGATGGCCGGTCCTGTGGATTTTGGATGTAATAATGATGGTGTTAATCGATTTTATTATAAAAGAGATTATGCAGATAATCCAGCGGCAATCAAAGTGTTTGATACTATAATGCAAGTTATGAATGAACGGTGTAAACAAAAAGAACTTGTTTATGATAGTGATTACGGAAGTGTTCCTAATTATTATCAGAACATACAAATAGGTAAATGGAATAAACCATATGTGATAACAAAATAATAAAAAAGAGGGTTGACAATAACCCTCTTTTTTATTATAATATATACGTAAGTTAAGAAAAAAGGAGATTAAATTATGAAAGTATTATCATTTAAATATTATCAAGATTCCGGTCATGGTTGGATTGCCGTAAAATTAGATTTACTTAAAAAAGTTCATGGTGAAAATTTAGCCACTAAAGTTTCCTCATATTCATATCAAAAAGGAAATACTGTTTATCTTGAAGAAGACATGGACGCGCCCGATTTTTTAGATGCATTAGATAAAATGAAAATCGAATATATACTGGAACCCAAATATACAAGTAAATTATCGCCCATTCGGAATTATAATTCTTTTAAATTGTAAAAAGGAATACAGTATGACTTCAACAGACCTATCATTTGGAAAACGTTTATCGGATATTCTTGAGGAATATAATACTAAATTGGAAAATATTCCTCAAGAACTTGAAAAATACAAAAAAGCGGGGGATGATCTGGAAAAGGCGGCGACCATATCAGGAACTTATGGCAATACTATAATAAATATTGGCAAACCGTGGATTAATACATTAAAAAGTTCTCTTTTAAAATCTGCGTGGCGTCATGTTTATGATGGATTGAATATAAAACGATTAGCTACTGCAAAAGATAAAAAATTATTCGAACAATCGATGGAAAATCCGCCCGAATTTACTATCGATAATATCAGAGCAACATTCGGTAATTATATTGAAGATCCCAGATCCAATATTCTTAGAGGATTGGCAGAAGTTTTTTCCGAGCTTGATCCACATTATAAATCACATGATAAAGTTAAAATTGGTGTAAAAGGATTACCGAAACGTGTTATCATAACTGGCTTTAATGATTTTTCGTATTATGGTAAAAATAAATTGGAATCCGTGTTAAACGCATTAGCATCTTATCAGGGATTGCCTTTAATATCACACACGGAATTAAATGCTATTTTAAAAGACGGCAATATTCTTAGATATGATTCTATAATCGGCACATATAATACAACAACTTTTCAGACAGAACCTAAAAATTATCCAGCGCGTGGTATATGGTTAAAAAGATTTGCTAATGGTAATGGACATTTATTTTTTGATGAAACCACATTAAAAGATATTAATATGGCATTAGCAGAATATTATGGCGATGTTATAGCTGATTGTTATACTGAAGAATTTGATGAATCGAAATCAACGGCAGTTTCTAAAGATTTACAATACTATCCAACACCTTTTAAAATCGTCGATATTATATTGAATAACTACTGTTATATAAAACCCGGTGATTTTGTGTTGGAACCGTCGTGTGGAGACGGACGATTTTTAGATGGTATTCGCGCAAGAAATGGAAATGTTTTGGGAATAGAGTATGATAAAGGAAGAGTCGAAGTGTGTAGACTAAAAGGCCATAATATTCTTCATGCAAATTTCTTGGAGACATTACCAGAAGAAAAATATGATAAAGTTGTTATGAATCCGCCTTTTTATGGAAAACATTATGCTAAACACGTGGAACACGCTTTTAAATTTTTAAAACAAGGAGGTACACTAGTTGCTATTCTTCCAATTACTGCTAGATATGATCATGGTTTATTAACAGGTCAATGGAATGATCTTCCCGTCGGCTCATTTACAGAAAGCGGTACAAATATCAATACAACGATATTGACAATGTATAAAAGATAGTTTATACTTTTAAAGAATAAATATTATCAAGGATTAGATCATGACAACTTCGTCCAATATAAAAACATATCTAACTTTTTATACTTATAAAAATACACAACCAATTATATGTTCGTTTATTTCTTCAGAACCTCTGTTTTATATAGATCAGAATGATGAAGAAATAGATCATCATGAAGATTTCTTAAATGCTTATGAAATGGATTGTTTACTTGAAGAACTGGAAAAACCTTCACTAGTAAATAATATGATTGAGATAGATCGTATCGATGCATTACTATTAATAGATGAAAACGCGGAAAGTCTTACAGTTGATTTTGAAGAAAATTTGAATGATGTATTTGACATCATAAATAAAAGTAGATTCGCACGTTCCCACTTAGAAACAGCTAAGAAAAATGGTATAAAATTTGTACAAACAGAACAGGTGGAAGCGGGTTTTTATGACGTTCGTACAAATACAATATCCATTAATACTAATGATAATATAGTTAATATTGTTAAAGTTTTGATGAGAGAATTACGCCGATATTATCAAATTCTAAACGGCTGGATCATCAATTCTATGTTATATGAGCCCGATGATCAAATTTTTATAGCTAGAGTTCAGCAAGCAGATTTAGTTTCCTCTATTGTTAGAATGGCTTGGGAATTAAAAATTGCTGGTATTGAAAGTGTATGGAAAAATTTGTGTCATCTTTCGAGTGATCTTTGTAGGTCATTTGCTAGAGAAGCTTCGAATGATTTCAGAACTATCAATAATGGTGTTGCGATGGCGGCTGTGTTTGAAAGCTGGTTTTTATCCGAGCGCTGCCGTATGAAAGACCGCGAGATCATTCAAAATATGCTGGCTGATTATAATGGCTATGTTTTTGAAAATATTGAATCCTCGAAATCCGTTACGGCGGAATTGATTGCCGCATTGGGTACAATGCCTTTCGGCAAAAATTACCTTGCTATGCATGCCGTAATCATTATGGATGATCCGATTTTTACTGAAGTTCGTGATCGCTCGAACGCTAATTTCCTGTGGTTTATAAAATTCGAACGCTCCTATAAGGAAACGGAACGAAGCTTGCAAACTGAGTCTGACTTATCCACACATGACGATCGTCATGCATTATACGGAACGCAAGGTCAGGACTTAAATTATGAGCAAGAACGCAGCGCCAGAATCATCGAAATTTCTTCAAAGCTTAAAGGCCGGAAAAACCCGGCTGGAAAACAAAATTTCACCGGTGGAGAGGTCATACAACTCTCTCACTGGGTTGCCACAAGACGTTAAACCAAGCCCCGAATCCGGCTTACTTTTGCCGGAAAATGCGGGTGGAGTACTAGAGTTGGAATCGCGTAAGAGTAAAAATATCTCGGGTATGACTGTGTTTTCTGTAGATGCTCAGGAAACAGGTGAAGAGTTTTCTGCGCTTGATATTCAAGCCGATGAAAACTATATGATTGATCTGATCGAGCAAGAAGGCAGGCTTGATCTTTCACGCGATGATCTGAATATTGATCTTTACACTGAAAATGATGTTTTAAGATGGGCGCTGAATTTGCTGACCCATAGTGATGCCGGTTATTTGATGGTTCGTGAGGCCATGCAAAAAGACTGGAGAATTACATTTGAGGATTTAAAAGGCGGAGAATATCTGATTGATGTCACTGAAAAGCTTTTGGTGCTGGATAATCATTCTATGTTTCCTTCTGCCCTTTGTGCGTCAAAATATTTCCGGCATATGATTGCTGTGAGTTTGATAAAGGCGCTTCGTGATATCTGGCAGGAAAACCGTCATGGCGGCTTTGCGCAGAAATATTCGCCTGAACATGTTTTAATTCTGGAGCGCGTACGGGCCGCTGATTGTGATGTGGTCAGCCTTATGGTGGCCTGGGATCTTCGCAGTGAAGGTTATCCTTTTATATGGCGGCATCTGATCGGCTCGGAAATTACCGATATGGCGCTGGCGTTTTCGGCGGATCTGGATCACAAATATTATGGGCTCAAAGAAATGAATGAAGCTTTGATGCGGGCTTTCCGCCAATGGTTTGAAAATCCGATCCGCATTCGCAATTGTGACCGTGATACGCTGGATTACTTGGATGATGTGCTGATGGATTCGGGAGAGCAAGATCCGTTTGGCCGGAAGAAACCCTCAAAGATGAATATAGAAGTTCTCTCTTGTTTGCCGGATAAAACAGCGTATTTGCAGGGCAAGGGCGCCGAGATCTTGAGCGAGCCTTTATATCTGTCTATGGATGATGAGATCAATCAAACCCATCTTTTCCACATTATGTATGACACCGAAGCTCATGTCGTAGAAGATGTGCCGTTCCGCAGCGCCGAACTGGCACGTAAGATATTTCCGGAGGGGTAAGTTTAGTTTTGTCATCCCGAGCAGAGTCGAGGGATCTAAAGATTTCTCGACTGCGCTCGAAATGACATTATTTAGCTTTAACCACGCCCTCTATATGGCGGGACGCCTTGATCGGGGATCCAGACGTCTTCGGGTGGTTTTCCGGTTTGGTAGAATATATCAATGGGGATGCCGCCTCTGGGGTACCAATATCCACCAATACGCAGCCAAAGGGGCTTGATTTCTTCAATAAGACGCGCTGCGATGGAACACGTACAGTCCTCGTGAAATGCGCCGTGATTTCGAAATGAGCCTAAAAAGAGCTTCAATGATTTACTTTCCACAAGCCAGTCTTTCGGCACGTAATCGATCATTAAATGCGCGAAGTCCGGTGCGCCTGTAATCGGGCAAATAGAGGTAAATTCCGGCGCTGTGAAGCGCACGAGATAGTTCATCTTTTTCTTGGGGTTGGCAACACGCTCTATAATTGCTTTTTCGGGGCTTTCCGGCAATTTGGACCCGGTTCCTAATTGGGTCAGATTTGCGTAAATATCTTTATCAGCCATAATTTCCTCTTTTTTGCTAAACGCCTCGTTTATTGCCCCAGAGCATGACATGAAGTTGGGGCAAAACCTTAACATTAAACCAGCCATCATTGGTTATTTTTTCAATCAGCCAGTCTGTACGTCTATGAATATCGTCCATATCAACCCCGTTTTGATCCATTCCGGCAGGGCTCATATTGCAGGGCTGCAAGTACAGCGGCAAATCCGGATATTTTTCACCCGCCTGACGGGCGTACGTGTAGTCCTCTTCATCCTTAATGACGATTTTAAGGGTTATTTTGTTTTTATCGCCTGCGGCCTTGATACAGCCTTCTAATGCATCCCAATCAGTTTTCATGGCACTGGATGGTGGCTTTGGGCTAAGGATCAGGTGGTCCAGCTTGGAAAACCATTCTTTGGCGATGCTGCCTTGTGTCTCCATGGCAAAGCTATAGCTTTCTTTCCGGCCCAGATCAATTAACTCGCCAAGAGGCTGGATTGCAGGATTCCCGCCAGATAGTGAGACTAGTATAGGCTTGCCATCTGAAAGCTCGCGGATTTTATCCATGATTTGATTAGGGCTCATGGATTTCCATGTATCTCTGTAGCCGGAATCTACGGCATGAAGCGTATCGCACCATGTGCAGCGGTAATCACACCCGCCTGTGCGCACAAAGACAGTTGGCTGGCCTATAAGAGTGCCCTCACCTTGTATCGTGGGTCCAAAGATTTCGGAGATTTTAATGCTCATGGTCTGTATTCTGCGCAGGATCTGGGGGTTTCGCGGACACGTACAGCCGAAACTTCAGGCCATTTGGCTTTACACCAGTCAAAGAAATGCTTTGCGATGCGCTCGGCAGTGACACCGTCATCTCCCAAGATATCATTCAAATGCCTGTGATCCAGCGTGTCATCAACATAATGCTTGAATTTATCAAGTTCGCGGTAGTCACGGATAAAGCCTACCTCGTTAAGGGTTTCTCCCTGTAATTCAACTTCTACAACGTAATTATGGCCGTGCATTCGTGCGCAAGGGTGATCTTCCGGCAAGTCGAGTAACTGGTGTGACGCAGAGAAATGAAACTCTTTATAGATCGTATACATGGCTCTAAGTTCCCGTCTTTAATTTCCAAAAAACATTATCGTCATACACAGTAGGATCATTAATACCTGCCAGATGAAAGGCTTCTTGGCGTTCCACGCATGTGCCGCATCGCCCGCAATGGTTTTCCCTGCCCTTATAGCAGGACCATGTTTTTACGAACGGTACGCCGTATTTTTCTCCTTCGGCGGCTATATCAGCCTTGGTTCTGTCTAGGTAAGGCGTATAAAGCTTAATCGTGCCTTGTCCTTCCAAGGCATAGTCCTGCATTTTCTCGAACGTATGAATGAATTCCGGCCTACAATCAGGATAAATAAAATGATCTCCCCCATGGACAGCTGTAGCAACTGCATCTGCGCCCTTGGCCGAGGCTATACCGTAAGCAATAGTAAGCATGATTGCATTGCGGTTAGGCACGACGGTGATTTTCATGGTGTCTTCCGCATAATGCCCGTCCGGCACGTCAATATTATCATCGGTCAGGGCAGACCCGCTGAGCAGCTTGCCGATATGGGAGATATCAATGATGTGATGGGGGACGTTTAAATCTGTGGCGGTCAGGGCGGCGTAATCAAGTTCCTTAACGTGTCTTTGCCCGTAATTATAGGAGATCAGGCCCTCAAGTTTGAACTCTTTAGCACATTTATAGGCAAGAATAGTTGAATCCAGCCCGCCAGAGCATATGACATAGGTTTTCATAGTTTGGTTGTCCTTGTTTTCGTCTTATAGTCATTTGATTTTAGTTTCGGACTTCGTTGCTTCGCTTCTTACGAATTTTTATACACTGCGGCGCTCGCGCCTTGTCCGGAAACTATCTCAAATGACTATATATGGGGTAGGCTGCGACCCATTAGCGGCATCTATAGCAGGGTTTTCCAAAAAATGGAAGGATTTTGCATCAAATCACTTTAATATCTTTCAGCCAGTCTTCCAGAAACTTTATAGATTGTGTTTGTAGAGAGGAGATATTTTTCTTTGTTTCTTCGCGGATGATATTTATATCTAAATCTAAATCTGCAGAAATTTGATCGACAAACATGATTAGCCATTCTTCAATCATATTTAAGGTTACTTCCGGATGACATTGCATGGCTATGATATTTTCCCCGTATTTATAAGCTTGATGGGGGTATTTTTTTGAAGAAGCCAGAAGAGTTGCGTTCTTGGGCAGGTCAAAAGTATCGTTGTGACTGTGAAACATGCTTGTGATCTCTGGATTGAAATGTTTGATTGCCGACTTCTTTCCTTCCTCGGTTATAATAAGAGGCGACCAGCCCTTTTCAAACCCGTTTTGCCCTTTATATACATTTGCGCCAAGAATTTTTGCCATAATCTGTGCGCCAAAACATATTCCCAGAGTTGGCTTATCTTTCGTAATGCGTTTTTCCAAAAAGCGTATTATATCATTTATAAAAGGGAATTTATTGCTATCATTTACGCCTAAAGTGCAGCCCAAGGTAATAACAACATCATGCTGTAACGGGTCGATTGCGCTTAGATCTTCTTTGTAAGTATCTATATAACGAAGATCAAAATTTTTACTCAGCAATGTTCTTTCGAAGGAACCAATGCGGAAGGGACTTAGCTGTCTTAATATTAGGGCTGATTTTTTCATGTTGTTTGTGTCAGTTTGTTCCATATTGGTTCATTTAACTCCTTTAGTAGTGATTTGTGTGCCGTAACTTCTTCTTCAGAAGGCTTAAATACTCTGGCTTTTCGGGGTGTACGTGCTTTCCTGTTTGCGGTAATTTGCGTTTTGTCGTCTTGTAAGGATTGATTGCTGTTTAAGGCAAGATCGTGCTGTCTTCCACCGAGCAGCTCCAAATAGACTTCGGCCAAAAGTTCTGAATCCAAAAGCGCGCCGTGAAAATTACGGGCAGTATTATCGATCTCGAAGCGGCGACATAATGCGTCCAGATTAACCGGAGAGCCCGGAAATTTCTTGCGGGCCATGCCCAGCGTATCAACAACACGATTCCACCCAATTCCTTTATGACCGACATTTTTAAGCTCCCAATTCAGAAACTTCATATCAAATTCTGCATTATGAATGACGAGAATACCATCTTCGCCAATAAAATCAAGAAAATCGCTATAAACCTGGGAGAAGATCGGCTTATTTTTAATAAAATCATTGGTAATACCGTGAACGGCAGTGGCCTCAGCTGGTATATCGCGCTCCGGGTTGATATAAAGCTGTAAGGTGCGCCCGGAAGGAAGATGATTGATCAGCTCTACTGCGCCAATTTCAATGATACGATCCCCTTCAAAGGGGTCCATACCGGTTGTTTCTGTATCAAGGACAAGTTCTCGTGTCATTTGACAATAATTTTTCTGAATACGTTTACGTCTTCTTGCAGAAGTTTAATATCGTCAGGCAGTTTTCCTGGCAAAACCAAACTTGGTGGATTCTGGACAATCCAAGGTATGGCGTGGTTATACTGTTTCACGATTTCCGGACTAATTTCAATTTTTCCCATGCGCATTTTGGTTATAACGGGCATCCCCGTAGCAGGGTTCGGTTGCGGTGAGAAAGTACACTCAAAAGGTGTCATGCGATATTCACCAAAAGGATCGATCCGACTGAACCAAATCCGCATTGTTCCGCTTCTCAGGCGTTGTACCTCGCTGATATAGATTGTATGCGGGTAGAATACCTGAAGTTCCAGAAAGGTTTTGCAAATTCCGTAATTGATGCTTTCCTCAAAGGGTTTAAACAGGAAATATAGTAAATAAGCGAATAGAAGAAAAAACCCTATCAAGAGCATTCTTTTGACCTTTTTTTTCTTCCTTAATTTTTTTTCTTCCTTAATTTTTTCAGCAAGAGATCCTAAAGAGGTTCCTGTAACTTCCTCCTCTTGGGTTTGCACTTCTTCAAGGCCAGTTTCTTCTAAAACTTCTTCTTTTTTGGTTGTCATTTTAGCTCTAGAGAGATGCGTTTGCTATCTTCTGCTTCCTGTGTTTTTCTGCTTTCTTCAACAAGCTCTTCAACAATCTTTTCGACAACAGCACTAATCATGGCCTGTCTTGAATCTCCGCTCTCGCTTTCTGTTAAAACGCGGCGCCTGATCTCGTTTCGCGCACTTCCGCCAGGGAATTTCAAGGCTAGCATTTGTCGCGCTCTGGAGGCTCCCAGTTTAGCATAAAGACGGTTTCTAATTGCGACATCTTCTGCCGAGGTAGAAAATGCCCATAACTCAATAGGGCCAAGCGTATTATAAATATGCTGCTCATAGCGTCCGGAGGTGGTTCCCAGAACAAGCAAAGCCGGAGCTCCAATTGCTTTGGGTCCTGTCAGGCGATAGCGCATGACGTGTTTAGCCGTATTAGATAGGCCAAAACGATCGACAACAGCCTGCACGGCCTTATCGGATATAGCTGTTCCCAAAACCCACACACCTGTGGCCAGATCAACCATGTCCTTATCAAAATCATCAATAAGTTGTGATGTAAGAACAATCTGCACGCCTCGTTTCCGGCCTTCGCGAACGTCTCTGATGACCTGCGCACGGACAGAGTTAGATTTGCTGGTTCTGTGAAATTCGTCAAAGTTCAGACGTTTAGGTGTTTCACCAATATCCTGAAGTTTCAAGGAATGATATTCTCGGAATTTCTCGGGCACATTTTGCAGCGTATCAGCGCTCATCCACCATGATCGTACAAGCGCGTGACGCGCCAACATGTACATGATGGAGGTCTGACGGTCGGCGGCTTCATCTCCTTGCGGGGCAACATCCATCAAATCCAAGGAACAAAGTCTGGTATCGGCGATATCGAATTGTGTAACAGAGGATAAGATAGGATATTCCCGAATAGCGGAAGTTACCATACGTTCAAAAGCGCCCACGACGCTTTCTGCACTGAATCCCACAGAGGTCTCTTCCAAGAGAGAGCGGATCTGGGGACGGCGCGATGCTGTGATAGAGTCATTTAACGTAGGAACAGCATGTCTTTGGGCCAGATTGGCAAGATGTGATTCTCCCAGTTCAAAGAGCTTGTCAACGATGTCCCACCAAAAAGGATCTGTAGGCAGGTGAATATTGTATTTCTGTATGGCCGCATCAATTTCCATCTCAAGTCGCGGCAAATAAGGGCGTGCTTCGGCATTTGCGGCTTCATCGTCCCGCCAGCGGAACATTT
>JAOUOR010000060.1 GCA_029880245.1 Alphaproteobacteria bacterium | reverse complement strand
AGTCTGTTTTCACCCTGATCCGGAAATTTTCGGAGATAAACTAAATTTCAAACCCTCATGGCTTTATCAGATGCTACGATCCAAAGCCTTTTTATTTTCAGGCGTAGAAATTCGCTGGAAATGCGCAGAAAGTCTTATTAAACCCGATAGTAGCGTTGTTCCTGAAACAACATTTAAATTCCCAAACGGCCTGATGGATTATCTTTCTTCGGTATTAAGGGATAAACCGACAATCACCCCTTCTGCTTTTCATGGACAAATCAAGCTGCCGGAAAATTCCGGCCGCGTAGAATTCGCAATAAGCTGGCCACTTGATGATGATGGATTTTGCCATTCTTATTGTAATACAGTCCCAACGCCTATGGGAGGCACCCATGAGACAGGCCTGCGCATGGCCTTATCCAAAGGACTTAGATCCTATGGCGATATGGTCGGTCAAAAGAAAACCTCTATTATTACAGCTGATGATATAGTCTCCGGCGCAACCATTTTACTTTCCGTCTTTATAAAAGAACCACAATTTCAGGGCCAGACAAAGGAAAAACTGGCAAATAACGAGGTTGCACGCTGGGTTGAAGTCGCCGTTAAAGACCATTTTGATCATTGGCTTTCCAGCGATCCGGCCTCAGGCGCAAAACTTCTTGCCTCCATTATTGAAAAAGCCGAGGAGCGCCAGCGCAAAAAAAATGACCGCGCCCATTCTCGAAAATCGGCAACACAAAAACTCCGTCTTCCCGGCAAGCTCTCTGATTGCAGCCGCACAGATTCCACAGATACGGAACTATTCATCGTTGAAGGTGATAGCGCCGGTGGATCAGCCAAGCAAGCCAGAGACCGTGAAACGCAGGCTATTCTTCCCCTGCGCGGTAAAATCTTGAATGTGGTCAGCGCGTCAAAAGACAAAATCCGTGCTAATCAGGAGATACAGGATTTGATCCTTGCTCTGGGCTGCGGCTCTGGTAAGGACTTCAATCTGGATAATCTGCGCTATGAACGTATTATCATAATGACGGATGCCGATGTTGACGGCGCACATATAGCCTCGCTTCTCGTGACATTTTTCTACACCCAAATGAAACCCTTAATCGAAAACGGCCATCTTTATTTGGCGCAACCACCACTCTACAGAATTGTAAGCGGCACTCTTAGCGCCTATGCCCATGATGATGCGCATAAAGAAAAACTTATAAATACAATGTTTAAAAACAAAAAAGTAGATATTAGCCGCTTCAAGGGACTTGGTGAAATGCCCGCGGCGCAGCTTAAAGAAACCACAATGAAACCTAACTCCCGCACATTATTGCGAGTAACTTTACCCGATATTGCAGCCTCGCTTGGTATTGATCCGGCTATGGATGAAGCGCTTGAACTGCCCTCCGGCAAAAACGAAGTTGATGATCTGGTTGATCGTCTTATGGGAAAAAATGCCGAAAGCCGTTTCCGCTTTATACAAGATAATGCCCAATTCGTTGAAAATATTGACGTCTAAGACTCAATATAAACAAATATTTTCTATTTAAAACAATACCTAAAACAAGTATGTTAAGCGTATGAATCAGGTTTTGCGCCTTCTTGTCATAGCTGCGTTAATCAGTGTTATTATCCTCGGGGTATATTACACTTACTGGGTTGTGCCGGAAAAAGTAGAAAAAACATTCATCGCAGCCCTAAGAAATACAGGCTTTGAAAATGTCGAATATGAAAATGCTTCTCTCCAAAACGGTAAAATTGTTTTTAGCAATATTACGCTTGATAAAAATTCTTTCAGCAAAATGCAAAAAGCAGAGCTGCATTATTCTCTCTTAAGTTACATTACCAAAGGACAGGCCTTAAAAATAGTCCTCGAAGGCCTTCGCCTTACAGGAAGTATGGATCAGGATTGGAATTTCGACATATCAGGCCAGAAAAACGGCGAGCATTTTATTGCTGCCATTTATCAAATACCGGTACAAACCATTGAATTGAAAAACAGCTCTATCGATGTTCTAACAACGCAGTACGGAGGCATTAAACTTGACTATAATGCCCTGCTCCGCAAACAAAATGATAAAATTGATTTAAACGCGGCCATTATCAGTGCACAAAAACATCTTGTAGCCAAAGGCAAAGTTAATGGAACCTTATTCCCCAAGGGAAAAGCCGATATAAAACTCGATATACAGGAACTACAGATCGAGCGAGATAATTATACAATTTCACGCGCCAACGCCAAAGGTGATTTAACTATAATTCCAAGTTCTGCAACTTATATTTCTGCTGAAATCAAGGCAGGTGCCGCCAGATTTTATGATATCCCCACTAAAAATCTGACAATAAAATACAGCAAATCAGGCAAAGACTTCACAATTGACACATCAGGTAAAACAATTGGAAAACAAGAACTTAATTTTACATCTAGCCTAAACCATAAAAAGGGAGAAGACACCTTTTCAGGTAATTTTGATGCAGAAAAATCGATCGATATGGTTAGCTTTTTGATTGATAACGACATTATCCCCGAAGATCATAATCTGCCAGATGTCGTTTTAACCTCGAAGCAAGCCAATATTTCTTTCAAGATGGAATCACTCCTGAATGAAAATATTTATAATGGATCTTTTACTTTCATCACAAAAGATCCTGAATTCGCAGTTGACGGACGTTTTGAACTTGATCCAAATGAAGGAACAATAACAGGCACCTTTGCCCAGCCCGAGTCAAAAAAAAACATTAAATCACTGAAAAACAAAAATATTTCAGCTCAAATGACTCTTTCAAGCGTCGGAGCATTCAAACTGGAACAATGGAAAACACAAAATAGCAATTTCTCATGGTCATTTGATCTTCAAACTAAAAATGGTGAAATCGATTATGGCCCCATTACTTTGAAAAAAGTCAGAGGAAGCCTTAAATTTGATTCAAGTAAAAAAAAACATGACAAGCAATATTTGAAATACAACTTATCATTACGCAACGACATAAAACATAGCGGCTATATTTCGGTAAACTTTGGAGAAAAGACGGAGCATGCGCTAGAAAGGTTTATCCTCAATATTTACGGCGGCACTTTAAAGACCAGCAAGCTTAAACTTCAAGACAATGCTTTGCCTGATACGTTAACGCTCCATATTTCGGATGTAAATCTCGATGATTTTATATCAGATACAAACATCAAGGGTATAGATATCGCAGGACGTATCGGCGGTAAACTTCCGATCGAATTCTCTGGCAATAAAGTCATAGTTAAAAAAGGGCTTTTACAAAGTCAAAATAGCGGATTTATATCGATTTCTAAGGATTTACGCGATGGATTATTTCCTGGAAGGTCAAGACAAATGCAGCTTATTCGGGAATCTCTTGATAATTACTTCTATGAATTTTTTGAGATCAGACTAGATGGCAATCTTTCAGGCACAATAATGATGACCTTGAATGCCAGAGGCACAAACCCCGATTTACAGGATAAGACACCTGTTGATCTTTCCTTACAAATTGAAACCGATCTTTCGGACTTATTCTCTAATCTTGGCAATTAGCACGCGTTTTAAGGATAGTCACAATTGTCATAGGTTACTTTAACAAAAGATTGTGCTCCCTTAGCAATGGTAAAACGATATTCTTTTGAACCAATAACAACCGAATGATGTAAAGGTAAGACCCCTTCTTTAATCTCTTCGCGCCCATCATTCGTTGCAAATTTAATCAGAACTTTTTTCCCCGGGTCATACCATGCTTCACTTTGGTCCTTACTGTTTATAACAGATTCTCCGCTTCCAGAAATTGTTATATCACCAGATTTCACTGTGACATTACTTTCTGGCCCGTTATAAACCGGCGTTGAAATAATAAAACGTCGGCTCTCGGGCTTGGAACAATTCTGTGGCGGGCGGGCAGAAAGAATAACCGAACGCAAACGATCGGAATCAATTCCTTCATCAAGCTGCCTTTTAACCATCTCCACCAATTCCTGCATAGTCCCATCCCCAAGGACTTCCTTATAATTTTTCTGCATTTGTTCAAGGCGCATATTGGCTGTTTGAACATCAGAGCGCATCTTTGTCATCTCCGATTGCGTTTGCATATATTGTTTTTCCGCAGCATCCTTTTCCTGTTTCAGAACAATAATATCTCTTTGAGAAGCCAATCCTCCAAACCAGTATCCGGCTGCAAAAATCGTAAAGAAAACCAGAATAAACATAATCATGCTCATCATGCGCTTCGCTGCACGTTTTCTGTATCTATGTCCGGGATCGTATGAATATACACTCATGATTTTTTAAATTCTTTTATTGATTGCTGTTGATTAAAGACCGAAATAACTCCAGGCAAGAATAATATACGTGCACCAGAGAAGCAGGACAAGAGGAACTCCTGCTTTTATAAAATCTCTAAACCGATATTGTCCGGGTCCCATGACCAGAAGATTTGTCTGATACCCTATCGGCGAGGCAAAGGAACAATTTGCTGCGAACACCACCGTAATAGCAAATATAAAAGACAAACTATATTCCAGATCAGGCGGCTGCGAAATATTATCGGCAATAGCAAGAGCAATCGGCGTAAAAAGAATCGCGCAGGCATTATTCGTCATTATGTTTGTAGTAAAGGCTACGATAATAAATAGCATTGCCACCATTGCTAATGGTGTTTGCGCAAAAGAGGCGCCCATGATTAAACTCGAAATATATTCTGCGCCTCCTGTTACCTGAAGGGCTTGTCCCAATGCCAGCATAGAGCCAACCAATAAGAATATTTTGCGGTCAATCGCACGCGTGGCTTGACGAATATTGAGACACCCACTAGCAATCATAGCTGCTGCCCCTGCAAAAGCCGCCGCTGGAATACTCACCAGACCGCTCGCTGCGCTACCGATTGTTAAAAGGAAAATACCAATAGCCATCGGTGCCTTACCGGGCACAGGCAAATCTTTTTTAGATCCTGATAAAACTATGAAATCAGGATTATTTCGCAGCGCATTCACAACACTGTTTTTCCCGGCAATCAACAAAACATCCCCCGCCTCAAGCCTGATCCGTCCCAGACGGCGCCGGACGACACGGGCGCGGCGTTGAATACCCAAAATGATCGCTCCGAATTGTTTGTGGAAATTAACATGCTCCAATGACATATCAATCATACGCGATGCCGGTGTAATCATAATCTGTGCCAGAACACGGGTTTCTGCACCTTCTATTTTAACGGTTCCATGCTCACTATCCCCTTCTGCGCCCTTTTCCTCATTTCCACCTTCAATGATTTCGGCCTCTTCCTCAGAAAGCAAGAAACCCGGATATTTCGAGAGCCAATTCCCAAGCGTTTGTCGGGTCGTAGCAACAATAAGAATATCCCCCTTATGAATTTTATACCCTTCAAATGGCGGTAAAATCAGATGACCCGAACGCTGGATCAGCTTGACATTCATATCCTCCAATCCGTGAAATGTACCTTCAACGCACTCAACACCCACCAACTTGCTATCTTCTGAAATATCCAGCTCGGCAACGAATTCCTTTTCATCACCAACAAGCTCTTCGGCAATCGTTTTACGTTTTGGTAAAATATAAGGCACAACGACAAGAACGTAGATAAATCCAACAAAGGCAAGAACAGAACCTGGAATAATAAAATCAAAGAACCCCAATGGCTTATAACCAAGTTCTACCATAGTACTTGAGACTAGGAGATTTGTAGAAGACCCCACCAAAGTCGTCATCCCTCCCAAAATCGCAACAAAACTCAAAGGCATCATAAAACGAGAAGAAGACATTCCCACTGAACGCGCCAAAGCCTGCAAAAGTGGAATCGCGATAATAACCAAAGGTGTATTATTCATCATGCTACTCATGACGCAGACAAAAACCAGAATACTCACGAGTGAAAACCACGCAAATCTTTTGTCAGAAGATACAAACTTATTGGTTATAAACCTCAAAGATTCGGTATGAATCATCCCCTGCCCCATAACCAGCAAAGCTAGAACAGCTATTAGAGACGGATTGGCAAAACCGGAAAGAACAGTATCAGGTGTTAGCCCTCCTTCCGGTGAGGACGCATCTTCAATATAGAAAACCTGACCGTAAACAAGTAAAACCGTCATCAAGGCTATACTTGTTATTTCCAGCGGAATTTTTTCACGCACAAAAGCAAACACTGCCACAGCCGTAACAGCAAGCATAAACCACATATGAAAATCTGGATGAATGACGAAGTTCAATAGCTTCCCTCGGGGTCGTTATTTATCTCACACGAAATCATGATAATATAAAAACTATACAAGATTTCTGTCAAAACCAAGAGAGGAAATTTCATTTTAAGATGTCATAGGGATGGATTATTCTTCTCTTCCACTTAAAGAAAAGCTCGAAGTCTGAAATTCTCCAAGATTCTTAAGCCCTATACTGAACAGAATTTCGGTACCATTATCTCCCGATCCTTCTTCCGTCAGAGTTCTATTCCCAACCACCGACCAAGAAATACATTGTCCCAAATAGTTCAGCCCAAATCCGGCTTCCCGCAGCCCCGGATCATCCCCCAAATCGTGACGGGCCGAGCCAAAAACCCGCCATCTATCATTAATATAGTAAGACGCTGCGTTTCTAACCTGTTCACGTGTTTCACTAACATCCGTATCACTTAAACCCTTAGCATACAGATATTGTGAAGTTAACGTGAATTTATTTATAGTAGCAATCGCATCAATCTCGTGCCTTTCCGAAGATAGGTCCTGATTATCAAGTTGAATTTTATAATCAAGCTGATATTCATCATGATAATTAGCAGTAAGCTTACCTACAAAATCTGATTCCTGTCCATCTAGACCTGAGCCTGTAGAAAATGGAATTTCATCATCATCAAAACGGTAACTTTGACCAACAAAAATATCACCAAAACTCCCGTCATGACCGTATATTCCAGTCTTTAAGCCATAAGTTACATGCGTTTGATCCTCTACACGATCAAGCCCTGGAAATCTGTTAGCCTTAAAAAGATTTCCCGTATCAATCTGAACATCCAGACTATCTTCATTAGGAATCTCGTCATCATCCGTCACATTCGGCGAAACCGTTATTGAAGCCAAAGGCTCTATAACAATTTGCGAATTTTTATTAGGCCTTACAAAAGGATAGCTGGATATGGCATGAATATATCCAAACCCTCTGGTTTTCGAATAAGATCTGTTTGCCTGCGTATTTTGATCACTCACATCAAAAAATTCCCCTCGTAACTTTGTATTCAGCTCGGTTATAAAACCAAAATCAGAAACCAGACGACGTTGCCATCCCAGCGCCGCCCCCAACCTGTTCATATCAGGGTCATTTCCGTTACGAAGCAACCCTAAGACGGAACTTTCAGCCTCCCATCTTCCACCAACAATCGGCACACTATTAGGATCACCCAGGAAATTTGCATGAATTTCAGGTAAAATATTAGGTTGATCTTCTCTATTCTCTTCAACGCGAGTATCCTGAAATGCCAGGATACGTCCAACAGCATAATCGCGCCCAGAGAAACGCTCGACATAGGCTTCGTTCTCAAGAACATCTTCTTCATCCATGTCATATTGACGTAAAAACTGATCATCCGAAGCCAAATTAAGCTCAATTCCGCTCCGCCATTTCCGATTAATATCCCATAATCCATCAACTTCTATATTTCCGCGAAGTTCATCGTCTTCATAGGTTGTACGGTTATTTTCAAAATCCGCTCGGTCAGAATAAGTAAAACTGCCCTGAGTACGAAGATAAATATCTTCCCATCTTTGACGATATTCCAGCAATCCTAAAGGCGTTTCATCCGTCATAACACGAAGCCCTGCAGTTAAATCTTTGTCCTGAGCTATATCCCAATAATATCTGTTTTCTACAAAAGCGCCATTTTGACTGTCAAACCCTGCAGATGGCGGCAAAAAACCGCTTTTTCTCTCTACACTTCCATCCGGATGAGAAAAATACGGCAAATATGCCACAGGAACACCGTACACCTCGAACCTTGCATGCTTGTAACTCACTCGTTTTTCTGCCTTATCATGAATAACGTCAGATGCTCTTATTTGCCACACTGGAGCCTTATCAGGATTATCCTTGCACACTTCACATGGTGTATAAGACGCATTAGACATCACTGTCTTATTACCGCTTTTATATTTTCCTGTTTTGGATTGAAACCTTGACCCATCTGTCAAATAGGTCTGCAAACCTTGTACGAAACCATCTTTCAGGGCATTATTAAATTCAATTCTCTGGGCCTTGTGCACATCACCAGTATAATCAGTAAACTCTACATTACCTTCGGCAAAAACCGTATCTTTCTTCATATAATAGACAATTTTATCAGCCTTAACCGTTCTTCCACCCTGAACAAGAACGACATCACCCGTTGCTGTAATAGTCTGATTGACTTCATCACGATCAAGCCTATCGGCCTGAAAATCAACCGGAGCGTTTTTAATTTCATTATCTGCAGCAATAGCATTAGAAGCAGCAAGCCACCCGAAAATAAAGAAACATGGAAATACGGAGATATAGAAATACCTGAGAAGACGATGATTTATCATTATAAACTTTAACCAATATCACACGGCGTTTGACGTTTTCATTTTCTAAGGGCTACGCCCCCAAGTCAAGCATCTGCCTGTGTTTTACACGAGTTGTACACCTGTTTGTTTCTTCAAATTTATAGTCATTTCAAAAAGGCGGGAATATCATCCCCAAACCCTTTTATGTCTTCATGCTCTTTGTGAGGTTTCTTCTTGGAAACATTATGTTTTTGAGAATCCTTCTTTTTGTAATGTGTTGGTCTTGACGATTTGCAAACATCACCTTTGGATGCTTCGTCATCCGTCTTATCTTCACCGATAGATTTCACCTCAATAGGCTTGCCAATATGCTTTTGAATAGCTTCAAGCTGCTTTTCCTCACCATGAGTCATGAGCATCCACGCACTGCCTTTCTCACCGGCACGCCCTGTGCGACCTATGCGGTGAACGTAATCATCGGGGTTCACCGGCACGTCATAATTAAACACATGAGACGTCCCTTGAACATCAATCCCTCTGGCCGCCACATCACTACACACCAAAAACCTGATCTTATCTGTTTTAAATCCTTCCAGAGTCTCGGTTCTAACACTTTGCGCCATATCACCATGCATCGAGCCAGCATTATAGCCTTCTTTTTTAAGCCAGTTTGTCAGTGAAGCAATATCGCGTTTACGATTACAAAAAATAAAGGCATTCTTCACTTTTTCCTGTTTAAGAATTTTCCCTAAAACTTTATTTTTACTTTTGCGATCAGTTTTAACCATAAACTGCTCAACTGTTACAGCAGTTGATGCTGGAGGTGATACCGCCACTTCTCGTGGATTACTCTGGAACTTTTGGGTCAGGCGCTTAATCTCCGGAGGCATTGTGGCCGAAAATAGTAACGTCTGCCGATTCATAGGCAACAATCCTGCAATCTTCTCGATATCGGGAATAAAACCCATATCCATCATGCGATCAGCTTCATCAATCACGAGTATTTTAATATCATTAAGCAAAATTTTTCCTCGCTCGAACAAATCTATCAAGCGCCCGGGCGTGGCAATCAGAACATCCACCCCGCGCTCCATAATCTTGATTTGCTTATCCATAGATGACCCGCCAATCAGCAAAGCCTTGGTCAATTTGCTATTCTGTCCAAACTGATCAAAATTCTCGGCAATCTGCGCCGCAAGTTCTCTCGTAGGAGAAAGAATCAAAGACCTTGGCATGCGGGCTTTGGCCCGTCCACCAGATAATATTTCTATCATCGGCAAGGTAAAACTTGCCGTCTTGCCCGTTCCCGTTTGCGCAAGACCAACAACATCACGCATCATTAAAATATGGGGAATAGCCTGCGCCTGAATCGGGGTGGGTTTTGTATACCCACACGCAGCAATCGATTCCAATAATTCAGGGCTCAACCCCAGTTCTTCAAAACTTTCAGTCACTATTACTTTTCAATTCTTTTGCTTAGAAATGTATGTTTTCATTTCCTTATTGCACAAAGACTTATTATAAATAGCAAAGAATTGCAACTATATAGCACATACAGGCAAGATCATGAGTTTAAAAATAGCCATTCAAATGGACCCGATTGAAGACATTGACATTGATTGGGACAGTACGTTTGTCCTGGCACTAGAAGCTCAGAAACGTGGTCATAAGCTTTATCACTATTTGCCTCAACGCCTGTCTTTTGAAAACGGCAATCTAATAGCCAGAGCCAATCAATTGGAAGTTCAGTGTGAACACGGCAACCACTTTACGTTGGGCGAAGACGAATTTATTGATCTGGCCAGAGACATTGATATCGTGCTGATCCGCCAAGATCCGCCCTTTGATATGGCCTATACAACCAACACCCATATGTTAGAGCACATTACAGATAAAACCTTGGTGATAAATAATCCCGAAGGTATCCGTAATTCACCGGAAAAGATTTTGGTAACACATTTCCCCGATCTAATTCCCGAGACCTTGATCACGGCAGATGGAGAACAAATTAGAAATTTCTATAAAAAACACAAGAACATTATCCTAAAACCGCTCTTCGGCTGTGGCGGGGAGCAAGTCTATCATATCGATGAAAACAACCAAAATTTTAGCACTATTCTCGAACTCTTTGCCAAATTTTACAAAGAACCTATTATCGCTCAAAAATACATACCAGAAGTGCGTCAGGGCGATAAACGGATTATCCTGATTGATGGCGAACCGGCTGGAGCGTATTTGCGCGTACCAGATAAACGCGAAGCTAGGGCTAATATTCATGCAGGGGGCAGTGCGGCAAAAACAGAATTAACAGAGCGCGAAATTGAAATCTGTGCAGCTATCGGACCGGAACTTAAAAAACGCGGACTTGTTTTTGTCGGAATTGATGTGATCGGCAATTATTTGACAGAAATCAACGTAACCTCCCCTGCAGGCTTGATAAAAATCAATGAGCTTGATGGTGTGTGTTTGGAAGTGCAAATCTGGGACGCCTTTGAAAAACGGTATAAGGAGATGAAGGGTTAATGCCCATGACCATCTTCAATGCCTGCTTCTGTTATTAAAGGAGAGAACGAAAACCCCTTATCCATCCCTATATGAACGGATAGATAAACTGCTATATTGATCAGAAACAGCACACTCGCAATCATCAGAACCTTGCTGGCCTTTTTCTTTTTCGGGCCGCACGGACCATGCCCGCAGCCTGTATCATGACAGTCAATCTTCACACTAATAACATGAAGAATCCATCCCATTGCCACGACCACGCCAGCAAACACAATAATGGGCAGTTCAAATCCGTGCATAGCCTCGTGCCATGACATCATCCAGATCGGCATTGCACCAACCAGCCCCATTCCAACCATAATACTTAGAATACTGAACACACTAGGCAAAACACAACAAAACACATGCCCGAATTCCGAGACCAGAACCAGCCATGATAGCGCGCCTTGTGCTTTCTTAATATTTTGCATTGCAGTCCTTCATTTTTGTATGAGCGGCTTTATACAATATTCAATCAGAAACTCAAAGAAAAAGTTATATTATAACATTACATAATTTTGGCTTTTTTGTCACTTCCTCTCCTGTCATCCCTGTGAAAGCAGGGATCTAATGGATTAAAGTAACGAGATTCCTGCTTACCCAGGAATGACACTTTCTTCGTCAACATATTAACCTTATCTTAGCCCTTACCTCCTAGAATGGCTCCAAGGTCAATTTTTCAAAGAGATCAAAGATGTCAGAAAATACTGCTATACACGATGAAAATGACTACAAAGTCTCCTTCTGGTGGGAGCTACTTTGCACACTCAGCCTCTTTATCCTTTACGGATTTTTCGTGGCTGCCTTTTCCTATAAAGTTTATCATGACCAAAGCATTAGCGCTTTTCTATTTCTGATCTATGAATTGATGTTCTTGTTTATGGTGGTGATCCGTAATTTACCAAAGCGCGTTTCAGCATCTTATTATGACTGGAGCATAGCGATTATTGGCACTGTTTTGCCTATCCTGATGCGCCCTGTTGATATACCAAACGAACATATGCTGCTCATTGCCATGCAATTTACAGGATGCGTGATAACAGTTACAGGTCTCCTGACCCTAAGCCGCAGTTTCGGCCTTGTCGCAGCCAATCGCGGCATTCGCACAAGCGGACTTTATGCCTATATCCGCCATCCTTTATATTCCGGTTATTTCCTATCCATCGGAAGCTTTATGATCCAGAATTTCTCACTGATAAATCTGGTCATTTTCATGAGCTTTGCCTCCCTTAAAATCATGCGCATCTTTGCAGAAGAAAAACTCCTGCTACAAGACCCAAAATACAAAGCTTACGCCGAAAAGACAAAATGGCGGCTCTATCCTTATATCTGGTAATAGACCTAGGCACTGGCTTCATCAAACATATCCAGATCCTCCTTGCTTTGGTTAGACAAAGCAGCGTCTTGAATATGCATCTCCGGCGTAACTTTCCCCTGCCATTCATTGATTTTGAGCGTTCCGGCAATATGGAACATCCGGCGGTTATCATTGAGCAAAGCCTCCCCTAAAGGCGTTCCAACACTACGGAAAGCCATAGCCTTAATCGTGCCGCCCCCTTCCCAATCCGAAAGCATCACACGAATATGGCTACCGCCCAGTATGTCGCTTTTACGAATTCGCACATTTTGTAACAAAAACAAAGGCTCTGGATTTTCCTGCCCGAATGGCCCAATAGAGTCTTGCAGGGTTTTAATCAGATTGACCGTAACACCGCCAGTCGTCAAAACACCGTCAATGACAGTTTCCACATTCGCGCTCGCATTTTCCATTTGTCTCTGAATATGATTTATAAGAAACTCCCGCAAAGCCTCTACTTTCTCCGGCAAGACTG
>JAOUOR010000059.1 GCA_029880245.1 Alphaproteobacteria bacterium | reverse complement strand
TCTCCTCTGGATGTCCGGTTCAGGTTCGAGAATTTTGTGGTAGGCAAGCCCAATGCTTTGGCCCATGCTGCGGCGCGCCGTGTAGTCGAAAGCAACAAAATCCCGTTTAATCCGCTTTTCTTCTATGGCGGTGTTGGCTTGGGTAAAACGCACCTTATGCATGCGATTGCTCATATGGTGAAAGAGCAGGAACCGGAAAAGCTCATTATGTATTTATCCGCCGAGAAATTTATGTACCAGTTTGTCAGGGCATTGCGGGCGAATGACACGATGAATTTCAAAGAAAAATTCCGTTCGGTTGATGTGCTTTTGATCGATGATGTTCAATTCATTGCCGGAAAGGAATCAACACAGGAAGAGTTTTTCCACACATTTAACGCTCTGGTAGATCAGAATAAGCAAATCATTATTTCTGCCGATCGTGCGCCGGGTGATCTGAATGGTTTGGATGAACGCCTGAGATCACGCCTGTCTTGGGGATTGGTAGCAGATATTCATCCCACCACTTACGAATTGCGTCTTGGGATTCTCCAATCAAAGCGCGAGCAGGCTGAAGCCTCTGTCCCCGACAGCGTGCTTGAGTTCCTGGCCTTGAAGGTTACATCCAATATTCGTGAGTTAGAAGGTGCTTTGAATAGAATCATCGCCCATGCCGATGTCACAAAGCAAGAAGTGACACTCGAATCAACACAAGATGTCTTGCAGGACTTGCTTCGTGCCCATGATCGCCGCATCACAATTGATGAGATCCAGCGCAAAGTTGCCGAGCATTATAACTTGCGCTTAACCGATATGCATTCTGCGCGTCGTGCCCGTCAGGTGGCCCGCCCGCGTCAGGTGGCTATGTACTTGGCCAAATTGCTTACAGCACGTTCTTTGCCGGAAATTGGTCGCAAGTTCGGTGGTCGTGATCATACAACCGTTATGCACGCCATCCGTAAAGTTGAGGAGTTAATTGATCAGGATGCACAAATCGCACAAGACGTAGAAGTTGTACGCCGTGCGTTGACGGGCTGAAAACATTTAACCTAGGAGAAGTGAAACTTTTTCACTTTAGAATAAACACGGTGCTTCCCCTACAAGGCACCGTGTTTTTCTATGCGGTCGAAGACACCAACACCACGGCTTTAGCAGTGGATGAATGAGCTTTTCTTATCGTCATGCCCGCGAAGGTCAGCACCGTCAGGTGCTGTAATATCTCATCGCGCGACTAGAACCTGATAGAAGAAATATTCCCCGGAAGTTGCGTTATTTTCAAAAAAACACCCTGCCGGTTGGTTATTATAAAGGGCATTTCCAGTGCCAATAGTGCTACCGAGATCGGCGCTGATGACAAAGCTGCCCTGAAAGCCATTCGTGACAAAATTCAGGTTATTGACCGGATCAGTCGCAGGAGGGGCAAGGCCAACTAAATTATTGAGTTCTTCACAAAGTGCAAGATCAATACCACGTAAAATCATAGTAATTTCTGCATTGGAATCTCTGCCTTGTCCGGATACTGCTAATTCTCCTGTAAAGAAATAGGAATTGCTGCCAATCACTGGAGACGGCGTTATATAATTAGCCCCGCCGCCATTGGGATGAAAAACATGACAGGAAAAATCGGCAGGCGCACTGGCATTGACATATAAGGGATCAGAGCCATTAAAAGGGTTACGTTCAAAACTGATTTGATTATCATTACACGCATTTGAAATTCGCACATTGTGTAAGGATGTGCGCACAGCCTTGGCGTAATTCAGAATCTCGGAGGCATTTATATTTTGTGTCTCTTTGCTAATACTTTCTCCGCTGCTGCGCATCATGCCGGCAACGGCGTATCCCAATGCTGCAAAAAGAGCAATGGCAATGAGAATATAGACTATAACAGAGCCTTTTTGAGAATGAGGTTTTTTTAGCACTTTTTTTACGCCCTTTGACTTATTCTTATCACAGCGTAGCATGATATGAGCACGCCGCGAAGTCATATGGAACGAAAAAAGAGTTTATTATGAACAATGATATTACGATTTTGATTGCCGAAGATAACGACATTAGCCGTGAGCTTATGGCAAGTATCCTGAAAGTACAGGGTTATGGCGTTATGGCCGTGAGCGATGGCAGCGAGGCGATAAAAGCCGTTAACGAGCACCGTATTGATTTGGCGCTGGTGGATTTAAATATGGAGCCAAAAGGAGGTTTCGAATTTGCCCGTTATTTGCTCTTAAATAAGATTAAAGTGCCTGTGATCGTTGTTACTGCTGATGAATCAAGCGATGTATTATTACAGGCTTCTGGTCTCGATATCCGGCGTGTCTTACAAAAACCGGTCGATCCGGAGCGTTTAATCAATATTGTTAGCCAAACGCTTAAAAAACAAGGCCATGTCTTAAGTGCTTTGGTGACAGAAATTTATGAAACAAAATATACGCCTGAGCAACTTATGCAGCGCGCTGTGGAATTGGCTGAGCGTAATGCCCACAATAAAAAAGGCGGTCCTTTTGGCGCCGTGGTGGCGGATAAAGAAGGTAATATCCTAGGAGAAGGAGTAAATGGCATTACTTCCCGCGTTGACCCGATCGCCCATGCGGAGATTATGGCGATTCGCAAAGCATCCGAGAAATTGGGACGCCCTGATTTATCGGACTGTGTTCTCTATTGTTCCAGTACACCAACTATGATGGGTAAGGCTTTGATTATATCAGTGGGAATAAAAAAAGTTTATTATGGGCTGAGCCATGAAGAAATTAACTCGATCCGCCGCCATGAAGAACGTGTGCATAAGGAAATTTCAGGCAAGCAGCAACAAACCGAATATATACAGCTCGGTCATGACCACGCCATGAAAGTTTTTCAGCGCTGGGAAGAAATGGAAGACAGGCTAGAGGATTAAATCCTAACGCACTAAAAGGGCAATACCTGAAAGCAATGTTACGCTCACAAAGGCGATTTTGATCCATTTATTACCCTTTAATGTATGGTAATGAGCGCCTATATACCCGCCGATAAACGATCCGGCCAGAAGCACTGGAATCCAGTGCCAATAGATCGGTGCGCCGACGGCGACAAGTGTAAGCCCGCCTGCACCGTTCCAGAAAACGCCACCGAGCATTAATGTACAGGCTACGGAACGACGGTAATCCATGCCGAACCAAAGAACTAAAAAAATCGTTAGAAACAAACCTGTTCCTGCAGTAAAAGAGCCATTCAAAGCGCCAATCAGGAATAGTATAAGACCACCAATGATGTATCCTTTTATATCACGATTTTTTGGGTCATATGTTTGTCCCATCTCTTTTTTAACGAGAGAATATAGCCCCAGACCAATAATCAGCAGACCTAATACTGTTTTAGCAATTTCATCCGGAATTTGGACAACAAAATAAGCCCCCATAATTGCGCCCAGCATTCCCAAAATCAAGAGGTAAAGCCCGAATTTGAGTTCTATCAGATTGGGTTCTTTACGAAGGCGGGCAACGGCCCCAAGCCCCAAGGCAACGGTTACAAATTTATGGGTGGCCAGAGCGACTGGAAAGGGCAGGCCAAGCATTAAAATTACGGGTAATTGTATAAGTCCCGCCCCGCCTCCTGCAAAGGCGGACATAGCATTAGCCACGACAGAGGCGATAAATAACAGGACTTGCTCTAGCATAAGATTTACCCTTTATAGCTCTGTTCTTTTTTATAGTCATTCCTATTCATTTTTGCACAGCGTTATTCGCTCCTCATGCCTTGTGCATCACCAGTGTAGACCATTCCCCGATATCGTATTTTTTCTTTAAGGTAAGCCCTTCACCTTCATAGGCTGATGCAACAAGATCAGCCTGCTCGACCAGCATGCCTGACAGGATGCAATAGCTGTTATCATCCATCACAGCCACAAGATCACCGGACATTTCAATCACAGGGCCGGCCAGGATATTGGCAAGGATAAGCTCATATGGCTTTTTTTGGGAAACTTCCGGCGTGTTGAATCCATCTCCGCATATAGCCGTAAGTGTGCTTCCTCCAAGCTTTACGCCATTCATCTGTGCGTGGCGTTTGGTGACGATCACGCTTTCCTCTTCAATATCAACCGCCAGTATCGGTGTTTTCCAGAGCTTCCACGCTGCCAGAGCCAAAATTCCGGAACCCGTGCCCATATCCAGCACATTCCACGGACACAGACCTTTCCCCTTAAGATCAAGCATGGCTTGTATGCAGCCCTTGGTGGTTTCATGCTCGCCCGAGCCAAAAGCTGTTGCCGCATCTATTTTTAGCTCAATTTGTTGGGGCGGAATGTTGCCTTGATAATGAGAACCATGGATGAAAAACGGGCCAATCGAAAAAGGCGGGAACTCCTGATAGCTTTTTTCCAGCCAGTTAATATCCGGTGTTTTTTCTATCAAAAAATCTTCAGGCTTTACATTCGGGTCAGGCAGATTATGTACCGCGACCTGCAAGGCCAGCTTGGCGATCAGCTCTTTGGCTTCCGGTTTTTCAGGGAAAATCCACTCCAGCGTCCATGGCTTGGTATGTTTGCGGTCCTGACGCTGCGCCGCGCTTGATAGGGCTTCATCCGCCAGCCCTTCGGCAAGCAGCATAATATCCTCGTCCGAATAATCGGTTTTAATGTTCAGGCGGATAGTATGGAGGTTATCTTGAGTCATTTATAAACAGCCTTGCAAGCAAAAAGGGGCTGATCTATACAGCCCCCCTATTACAATTTATCCGGCTATTAATCCTCATCCGGATCAAGTAGCGTATCATCGTCATCATCCGGAATCTCGTCATCGTCGAAATCCGGGATATCATCCAGATCATCATCCTCTCCGAGAACAGCGTCGTCATCCTCATCTTCGTAATCATCTTCGGCATCATCAAGGCTGACGACTTCTACACCGTCATCTTCATCCTCAATGATATCATCATCATCATTAACGACTGCCTTTTTGTTGATTTCTTCATCTTCGATCTCTTCCGGAACTTCTTTTTCTACGGCGGCAAGACGGCCTCTGCGCGCTTTGATCTTGATTTCTCCATCAAATTCAGTATCACAGGACGGACAATTAATGGGACGTTTGTTCAAATCATAAAAACGAACGCCACAATTCGTACAAATTCTTTTTAGGCCTCTGGGGTCTTCTGCTGTTGCACTCACGAATATGCTCCTTAATTATTAACTATTTTTTTCAGCTTGTAGGCTTGATTGCCGTATTTTTTCGCCCCTGTCAATAAAGATTCTTGAAAGATTATAGATCGTTTAAGAAATCACGTGTAGAATTATTTTCAGGGAACAAGAATCACATTTGGAAAATTCAAAAAAGACAAGGACAAATAATGGAAAAACCAATTGTAATATGTGGCTTTAAGCGCTCTCCGATGCATTTTGCGAATAAAGGGGATTTGGCAAGGGTGCGGCCTGATGATATGGCGGCGCAGGTGGTAAAGGCCCTTGTGAAAGATACAGGTGTAAAACCCGATGATATTGAAGATCTGATTATGGGCTGCGCGTTTCCCGAAGCCGAGCAGGGCTTTAACATTGCCCGCCTTGTGGCTGGCCATGCAGGTTTGCCTATTAGCGTGGCGGGTGTAACGATGAACCGCTTTTGCGGCTCTTCCATGAGCGCCATCCATAACGCAGCAGGCATGATCCAGATGGGGGCGGGCGATGCCTTTATCTGCGCAGGGGTCGAAAGTATGAGCCGCATTCCGATGGGCGGATTTAACCCGATGCCCAATCCTGCAATTTTCAAGGAATATCCGCAGGCCTATATGGGCATGGGCGAAACAGCTGAAAATCTTGCCAAGAAATATAAAATCGAGCGTAAAGAACAGGAAGAATTCGCGGTGAACTCGCACAAAAAGGCCGCCGCCGCCGCAAAATCCGGTAAATTCAAGGATGAGCTGGTTGCAATTGGTGATGTTACCGAAGATGGCACAATCCGCGCGGATTCTTCTGTAGAAAAGCTCGCAGAACTAAAACCCGCTTTTTTAAGTGACGGCAGCATAACAGCCGCAACATCTTCGCCTTTGACCGATGGCTCGGCTGCTGTGCTGGTGTGCAGTGAAGACTACGCCGATAAGAACAAACTTCCCAAACTGGCGCGGATTAAATCCGTAGCCGTGGCGGGTTGCGCAGCAGAAATTATGGGTATTGGCCCTGTGCCTGCAACACAAAAGGCGCTGGAGCGTGCAGGGATTAAGCTTGATGATATTGATATTATCGAGCTTAATGAAGCTTTTGCCGCGCAAGGCCTGTCTGTGATCAAGGAACTGGGCATGGATATCGCCAAGGTTAATCTTGATGGCGGTGCGATTGCACTGGGCCACCCACTGGGCACATCCGGCGCTCGGATTACCGGAAAAGCTGCGTCATTACTCGCTCGCGAGAAAAAGAAATATGCGCTGGCGACCATGTGTATCGGCGGCGGGCAGGGCGTTGCGACGGTTCTGGAGGCGATTTGATGAGTGCACAGAAAAAAATCACGGATATTCAAATTGAAGACCCAAGATTAGATTACGCGCAAGCAGTAGGAGAATTTGTGATTGCGTTCGGTCAGCTAGAGCGAATTTATCTAAACTTCATTAAGCGTTGTGATCAAAAAATTTCTAAGAAAAGCTTGGGGGAAATCTACGAAGATTATTCTAATGCAACATTATCGAATTTAATTAGAAAATATAATGACTATACAGATAAAAAAAAGCTAAAAGTAAATAAGAGATCAATCACCCTAGATATTCCAAAAGAATACACCGTATCTTTGCACAAAAAAGTGGAGGCAATAGACGAATTTCGCAATCAATTAGTACATTCTTTTTTAGGTAAAGAAAAAAACGGTCGTATAACAATTCGTCACATAGAAAATCAATATAAAAAACCCGCTAAAGAAGTAGCTAATAACTTTTCAAATGCTTGGATAAAAAAAATTGATAAGAAAACAAAGGAAGTAAAAGTACTTTGTAATAAAATAGATGGACTACAAAGATGAGCAATATCAATAAAATCGCGGTTATAGGTGCAGGTGTTATGGGCAGCGGGATTGCTGCGCAGGTGGCCAATGCGGGTGTGCCGGTTGTGCTGCTGGATATTAAATTACCCGATAAGGATTTGGCTAAAACTGCGGTTGAAAAAATGCTCAAGACCGAGCCTGCGCCTTTCATGCATAAATCCAATGCGAAGCTGATCACTTGCGGCAATCTGGAAGATGATCTGGATTTGCTTAAGGATGTAGACTGGATTATTGAAGTTGTGGTTGAAAATCTTGATATTAAGCACAAGACTTACAAATTGCTGCAAAAACACCGCAAAAAAGATTCGATCGTCAGCAGCAATACTTCAACCATTCCATTGCATAAATTGGTAGAAGGACAACCCGATGCTTTTGTCAAGGATTTTATGATAACGCATTTCTTTAACCCGCCACGATATATGAGACTTCTTGAATTGGTGGTTGGGAAGAAAACCCGCAAAGAGGCGATAAAAATTGTGCGCGATTTTTGCGATTGTAATCTCGGAAAAGGCGTTGTGCAATGCCATGACACACCCGGATTTATAGCAAATCGTCTCGGCGTGTTTTGGCTGACGGCTGGCGTGAACGAAGCCATAAAACAAGGTGTTACGGTAGAGCAAGCAGACGCGGTTATGAGTAAACCTTGCGGCATCCCGAAGACAGGCGTTTTTGGTCTTATCGATCTGGTCGGGATTGATCTGATGCCCAAACTCTCGGAAAGTTTGCTGTCTACCCTGCCAAAGGACGATATGTACCGCAACATTTTTGAAGATCACAAATTTGTGCATGACATGATTGCTTCTGGCTATACAGGCCGCAAGGGCAAGGGCGGATTTTACCGCCTTGATCCGGATGGCAAGGGCAAAAAGACAAAACAGGCTTTGGCCCTGAACAAGGATAAATTCGACGAATCCATGTATGCCAAAGCGGATAAGCCGTCCATGCCGAGCATTGATGCAGGTCGTAAAGGTTTGAAGGCTGTGGTCGAGAGCGATGATATTGGTGGCCACTATGCGTGGGAAGTCCTCAAGCAAACGCTGTGTTATGCTGCGCAGCTCGTCGGTGAAATTGCCGATACCGTGCATGATATAGATGAAGGCATGAAGCTGGGCTATAACTGGAAGCTCGGCCCGTTTGAGATGATTGATGCGCTGGGCGCGCAGTGGTTTACCGGAAAGCTCAAAGAAGCTGGTATGGATATACCGGAAATTTTGCAAAAACTTGGTGACCAAACTTTCTACCGCATAGAAAAAGGAAGAGCACAATATTTCGGGACAGACGGTAAGTATCATGATGTAAAACGCCCGGATGGCGTGCTTTTGCTGCGCGATATAAAATTAACGCAAGAGCCTGTGCTGCACAATAAATCGGCCAGTGTCTGGAATGTCGGTGATGGCGTATTATGTTTTGAAAAAACCTCTAAAATGAACACATTTGACGAGGAAATTTTTGGTCTTCTGGAACAAACAATCAAGCTGATTGAAAATTCGAAAGACTATAAAGCGCTGGTTATTTATAACGAGGCTTCACATTTCTCGGCAGGGGCCAATCTTGGCTTGGCTGTCTTTATGATAAATATCGCCATGTTGCCACAAGTCGAAAGCTTTGTTGCACGCGGGCAAAAGACTTTTACGGCCCTCAAATTTTCCAATTTCCCCGTTATCAGCGCGCCAAGCGGTATGGCCTTGGGGGGCGGGTGCGAGATATTACTGGCTTCCAATGCAGTGCAGGCTCACGCCGAAACCTATTGCGGACTGGTTGAAGTCGGCGTTGGTCTTATTCCGGGCTGGGGTGGATGCAAGGAGATGATCCTGCGTTATCAGGAACGCGAGAAAGAACAATTCAAAAAGAATATGAAACCAATTGGTAAGGATAATATTTGGTTTTCGCCCGATACAACGCCTGTGGGTGCCGTCCGGAAGGCTTTCGAGACCATTGGCATGGCAACAGTTGCCAAAAGCGCTCAGGAAGCAAAAAAGATTGGTTATTTCCGTGAGAGTGACGGAATTACCATGAACCGTGATCGCCTTCTTTATGACGCCAAGCAACGGGCTTTGGCTATGGTCAAAGCTTATAAAGCTCCCGAAAAGGTAGAAGACATCCGTCTTGGCGGAGCTGGTGCAAAACTGGCACTGGATATGGCAGTATCCGATCTTCAAAAATCAGGTAAAGCCACACCTTATGACGGGGTGGTTTCAGATCACTTGGCGGTTGTATTATCTGGCGGAGATAAAGATTATATGGATACTTTATCCGAAGATGATTTGATCAAGCTGGAGCTTTCCGAGTTTATGAAACTGGTCGCCAAAGAAGGCACATTAGAGCGCATCGAACATATGCTTGAGACGGGCAAACCTTTAAGGAATTAAAAATATTTGATTTTTCCGTGATTTACGCCCTATAGTGCCCTTTCGGACTAACCAAGAGACTGCGTAAAAGAAGCGAAAAGTGAGCGGAATTGATTTTGTCATAGGCGGCGCCACGCGAAGCGCAACGAGAGTATTATCGGGAATTCTAAACGCTCACCCGAATATTTACATGCCCGAATTCAATCCGAAAAGTAAAAAACGAAAAACCCCGATGAGCTATTTCGATATGACGGCTCAAAAAGATCAAAAAGAAGGGCAAAAGACACTTTATGGGGAATGGGAAGATGTTGCGGAAGACTGCGCGCGTTATTACCCCAAAGCCAAAATCATCTTTAATCTGCGTGATCCAGTCACACGGGCTTATTCCCAATATTGTAAATCCCGCCGTGATGGCAAGGAAGTAGCCGTAACCTTTGAAGAAGCCATTGAAGAAGAAATGGAAGGGATCAGGCGGCCCGAAACAACGGGCAGGTGCTGGATATATAAAAGCCAGTACCAGATTCATTTGGATGAGTGGTTTTCTTACTTCCCGCGTGAGCAAATCCTTATTCTGATCATGGAAGAATGGGTTGATAATCCGGCGGTGGGCCTTGCGCCATTAGAGGCGTTTTTAGACCTTGAGAAAGGCTCGCTGCTAAAAAACGCTCGAAACCCCTCTGTTCAATCTGGTCAAAAAGCGGGGCTTTTGACATCTTTGCTTGATAAATTGCCAATTGGCCTGAATACCGGAAATGTGCCGATGCAGCCCTCGACTAAAGAAGAACTCGAAGATATTTTCTCGGTTGACAAGCTCTATGTGGCCAATGTTTTGGGGCGTGACAAGATCGAGGTTTGGCGCTGAAATTTTGTGATTTGCAGGGCATATCTTAATGTACTATGATCAGGTTCCAAAAAGTAGAATCATATAGATGACGCTTTATTAAAAAAGGAGATTACTCATGAAAAAACTATTATTAGGAACTGTTGCTGTCTTTGCTATGGCATCTGTGCCTGCTTTTGCTGATCACCATGGAGATGGTGCTGGCATGAAAGGCAAAATGCATGAAAAGATGTTTGAAAAACACGATGCGAATGGCGATGGTAAGGTCACGAAAGAGGAATTCATAGCTAAGGCCGAAGAGCGATTCAATAGCATGGATACTGATGGCAATGGCGAAGTGACCATGGAAGAGTCCAAAGCCTATTACAAGGCCAAGCATGAAGCCATGAAAGACAAAATGGAAAAAATGCAGGAAATGAAAGAAGAAAAAGCTGCTGAATAGTGGCGCTCTTTTTTATCCGGAATGAGATTAAAGGCTTCATGTAAGAGGCCTTTTTTCATTATGCGGCCTTGCTTTTATCTTCGTTTTCAAAAAAATCCTGCAAACTGCGTACGGTCAATTCGCGTGCTTTAATAGCGGAAATAGCTTGAACAGCCGCTTTGGCTGCCGTCATCAGTGTATAATAAGGGATTTTGTTCATCAGGGCCATACGGCGAATCGAACTGGAATCAGAGATAGCCTGCGAGGATTTTGTGGTTGTGTTGATCACCAGATCAATCTCGCCATTGATAATCGCATCGACGATATGGGGCTGGCCTTCCATCACCTTGTTCACGCGTTTAACCTCAAGCCCTTGTTCTTGCAGGTAAGAGCACGTTCCACCTGTGGCAATAATCTCAAATCCTAAATCCCTTAATTCTTTGGCAATCGGCACAAGCTCTTCTTTATCCTCGTTTTTCACCGACATAAACACGGTTCCACTGGTCGGCAGGTTTGTACCCGCGCCAAGCTGGGACTTGGCAATCGCATGGGCCAGATCGGCATCTATACCCATCACCTCGCCCGTTGATTTCATCTCTGGGCCAAGTAGAGGATCAACGCCGGGGAAGCGGTTGAACGGGAAGACAGGGGCCTTAACAGCGTAATGCTCTTTACTCATGCCCGTTAGCATATCCTTGAAATCTGCCAATTTCTCTCCTGCCATAAGGCGCGCCGCAATCTTGGCGATCGGAATACCCGTGGCTTTGGCGACAAAAGGTACAGTCCTTGAGGCCCTAGGGTTTACCTCGATAATATAAATATCTTCCTCACCTGTCTCTTCATTTTTACGAACAGCAAACTGAACATTCATCAAACCGACGACCTTAAGGGCCTTGGCCAACTTTACAGCTTGCTCGGTCATGCCTTTAACTGTTTTCTCACACAGGGAATGTGGCGGTAGCACACAAGCCGAATCGCCAGAATGTATGCCGGCTTCTTCAATGTGCTCCATAATGCCGGAAACATAAACCTCTTCACCATCGCAAAGCGCATCCACATCGACCTCGATTGCGCTTTTGAGGTAGCGATCCAGCAAAACGGGCGTATCGCCGGAAACTTTAACGGCTGTGTTGATATAACGCTCAAGCTCGTTAAGATTATGCACGATTTCCATGGCCTGTCCGCCGAGAACATAAGACGGGCGTATCACTAGCGGGAAGCCAATACCTTCGGCAAGTTCCATGGCTTCTTCCTTGGAATGGGCAAGGCCGTTAGGGGGCTGCTTTAATTTCAGGTCTTCAATGAGTTTTTGGAAGCGCTCGCGGTCTTCGGCCAGATCAATCGCATCGGGATCGGTCCCCAAAATCGGAATTCCTTCATTTTGAAGGGCATTGGCTAGCTTGAGCGGCGTTTGCCCTCCAAGTTGCACTATAACGCCTTTCACTTTACCGTTTTCTTGTTCGGCGCGGATCAGCTCGACGACATCTTCTTCCGTTAATGGCTCGAAATACAGGCGGTCCGATGTGTCGTAATCGGTAGAAACTGTTTCGGGGTTGCAATTCACCATGATGGTTTCATAACCGGCCTCTTTAAGGGCATAGGCGGCATGGACACAGCAATAATCAAATTCAATTCCCTGCCCGATCCTGTTTGGCCCGCCGCCAAGGATAATGACTTTTTCACGGTCACTCGGGTTTATTTCATTTTCCGGCTCGTTCATGCCGTTACCCTCGTAGCAGCTATACATATAGGCCGTATCGGACGGGATTTCTGCTGCGCATGTGTCAACGCGTTTGTAAACCGGATGGACGTTATGGGTGCGGCGTGCCTTACGGACGCTGCTTTCAGAGACATCCATAAGATCTGCGAGCTGTGCATCGGAAAAGCCCATACGCTTGACATTCTCCCAGCCTGCCGTATCAACAGGCAGGCCCTTTTCTTTGATCTCTTTTTCCGTATCAACAATATTTTTAATGCGCTCAAGAAACCATGGATCATATTTTGATATACCGTGGATTTTCTCTATGCTCATGTCTTGGCGAAGACCTTGTGCAATATAGAGGATTCGTTGTGGTGTAGGTTTTGCGATCTTGGCAAGAAGCTCGTCATTGGCGCAATCCCCTTCGGCATCCGATACCCAGATCGGGGATAATCCGGTCAAACCTTTTTCCAGCGATCGCATGGATTTTTGTAAAGATTCCTCGAAACTGCGCCCGATCGACATCACTTCTCCCACGGATTTCATGGCGGTGGTCAGGATGCTGTCGGATCCGCGGAATTTTTCAAAGGCAAAGCGCGGCACTTTGGTAACGATATAATCAATAGTCGGCTCGAAGCTTGCCGGTGTTTTTCCGCCCGTAATATCGTTATCCAGCTCATCCAGTGTGTAACCGACCGCCAGTTTAGCTGCGATTTTGGCAATCGGGAAACCCGTGGCCTTTGATGCCAGTGCAGATGAACGCGACACACGCGGGTTCATTTCGATGACAATCATGCGGCCATCTTCAGGATT
>JAOUOR010000008.1 GCA_029880245.1 Alphaproteobacteria bacterium | reverse complement strand
AATGCAGACCCAGTGTCAGCACCATCCCCTGATACAACAGAAACATTAGTGCTTACAGAGCCTTCATTATTTCTAATAAAACTTAAATAATCCACCTTGTAGACTTTGTTATAAGGTGTATCCAGCTCGACACGAAGAAAATCTTTATTAAACTCATAACGTAAACCGGCAATATCTGAAATTCTGTCTATCACAACATCGAAAGGCTTATTACGGGCCGTAAATATAATTGACCCGCTTATATTAGGGTCAAGTTCCAGATCATATTCGGCCTGCTCAGCAAGTTCAAAAAGGACATCCTTAATGGGAATAGACTGGTTTACAGAAACAGAAACAAGCGGCATGGGACTTATATTTTCCGTAGATGTAGAAACATATGGCTGGAGTTCCGGAATGCCGACTTTATTACGAGTGTTTTCTTTGTCTGTTTCTGGCAGGCGTTCGGCTAAACCGTCACGATAATCTTGTATCTCCATATTTGCGGCGCGGTCCGGCTTTGTGTAGTTCCTTGCAAGATCACATCCCGTGAGTGAAACACATACTAAAGCAAAGAACAGACACTTAAAAAAACTACGAAACGTTCTTTTCTTTTTTTGTATCAACAACATAATACACCAAATCCTTAAGGAGACATGACAGAGACAACAAGATAGTGAAGAATAATCAAGGCGAATGCCCATCAAGATTCTAACGTAAAGTTATTTTGCTCTGTATGAAAGGAAAGATCGACAGGTTTCAGGAATTAGCTCTTTATTTGCTGTGAATAACTCATTAATCGCTAAAAGAAATACGAGAGGTATCAACGGAATCAAGTGCACCGTGACTTTCACGGGATTGTTTAACCAGCTTAGCCTGCTGTATTTTAATTTTCATATCAGACGGTTTGTCTGAGTTAGTCACAGCTGTATCTTCTGAAATCAGGTTTTCAACATAAAGCCGTAATAAGGACTGATCGAAAGTCATCATCCCAAGTGAATTATTTTGCTCCATTACATCATGAATTTTTCCAATTTCACCTTTCAGGATAAGGTCCCGAACAAACCCTTGATTCAATAATATCTCTATAGCCGGAGAAAGACCGCCTTCCTTATTGAGTAACAATCTTTGTGAAATGATAGCCTTGAGGTTCATAGATAAATTGAGTCTGATCTGATTATGGAATTCCTCGGAAAACAGATTCACAATACGTTCAATTGCTTGATAAGAGTTATTGGTATGAATAGTTGCCAGACATAAATGACCGGTCTCTGCAATGGATAAAGCCTGCTCCATAACTTCGCGGTCTCTTATTTCACCGACAAGTATGACATCCGGTCTTTGGCGTAGTGAATTTTTCATAGCGGTAGCAAAACTTTCCGTGTCAACGCCAACTTCACGTTGTGTGACCACACAGCCCTTATGATCGTGAAAAAATTCAATAGGATCTTCAATAGTAATAATATGACCTTCGCTATTACGGTTACGGAAATCAATCATAGAGGCTAACGACGTAGATTTTCCAGATCCGGTCATGCCAGTTACCAGTATAAGACCCCTCTTTTCCATTGAGAGTTGTTCCAAAATCTTTGGGAGTTTTAAATCCTCGAAACTTGGTATTTCAGATGTAATACGGCGGATAACAAGCGCCGGAAATTGTCGCTGCTGCATGACATTGACGCGAAATCGACCATGCTCACCCATATCCAGTGCTGTATTTAGTTCTAGATTTTGTTCGAAATCCCGTTTCTGTCGGTTTGTCAGCATAGAACCTAGGATTTCCGTAATTTCCTCTGGTGTTAAACTAAATTCTGAGATGTTAATTAATCCACTATCTCCGCGCAGTGTGGGAGGAAAACCAACTGTGAGATACATGTCGCTGGCCTGATATTCATTCATACTGTTCAAGTATTCAAAAATCCTAGGTGGCGTTGTCAAAATGAATATCCTCCCTCGTCATCTCCTTTGAAGTCAGGAGACTTCTCATCACGAGGAGACATATTTTCACCAGAGATACGTCCTCCGCCAAGCGCCGTTGCAGCATAATCTTCATTACGCTCGGATTCACCTTCATCCGAGCTTTTCATCAAGGCTCTACGGGCTTCGTCTTTATCAATAAACCCGCCTTCCAGCAAATTCTTAATAGCATCTTCCATGGTGATCATGCCGTAACGTGATCCTGTTTGCATCATCGAGAACATTTGTGGCACTTGGTTTTCTCTAATCAGATTTCGTACGGCATTTGTTCCTACCAGAATTTCAAAAGCGCCAATACGGCCCCCTCCGACTTTTGGCAAAAGAGATTGAGACACAATTCCTTGTATGGAACTGGAAAGCATGGCTCTGACCATTTCTTTATCCCCGGTCGGAAAAACATCAATAATACGGTCAATGGTTTTAGAAGCAGAGTTCGAGTGTAGTGTTCCAAAGACCAAGTGACCTGTTTCAGCCGCTGTAAGAGCAAGAGATATAGTTTCGTGATCCCGCATCTCCCCAACCAGAATAACATCAGGGTCTTCACGAAGTGCACTCTTTAGTGCTCTGGCAAAACTTTTAGTGTCCTGACCAACTTCACGGTGATTAATCAGGGATTTCTTGGATGTATGAAAAAATTCAACAGGATCTTCAATCGTCAACACATGCTTGGAGTGATGAATATTTATATGATTAATCATAGCGGCCAGTGTTGTTGACTTACCGGAACCGGTTGGTCCTGTCACAAGGACAATTCCCTTTTCCAACTCGGCAAACCGTCTTAAAACCGGCGGCAGGTCAAGTTCCTCCATCGTAGGAATATCACCAGGAATGGTACGAAATACGGCAGCAGTCCCAAGCCTTGTGGTAAAGGCATTGACACGAAAACGCGCTTTTTCACCAAGAGCTATGGCAAAGTCTATCTCCATATTCTCTTCAAATTCCGAGCGTTGGTCCTCTGCCATAACCGAGTATAACATTGTACGAATGTCATCACTTCCCAGAGAGTCAGCCTTTACACGCTTCATCTTTCCGCTTGCACGAATAATTGGCGGGCTGCCTGCACTTAAATGCAAGTCAGATGCTTTATTTTGCAAGGTAAAGGCGAGAAGTTGCGTTAGATCCAAGAAAGTTCTCCTGTAATTCCTTTATTTGATAGATACCCAGATTCTTAGCTAAGAAAAGAGTTACATCCTATGTTTTACGCTAATTTCCTAAACGGAATGTAAATTTTTAAGGAAATATTCTGTATTTTTTAAAAAAAGTTATCCTGTCCTAACAATATGAAACAGAATGATAAAATAAGGGCCGGACCGAAAGGAAAATGAACTTCCTTTACAAAATATTTCCATATCAACCCAATAATTACGCCCATTAAGCCTGATAATACCAAAAAGTAAGCTAAATTAGTAATCCCCAGCCAAATTCCTGCACTAGCCGCAAACTTAACATCTCCTAAACCCAATGCCTTCTTTTTAAGTACGGCACTGGTTACAAAACCTGTTACCCAAAAAGTAGCTGCATATAATACAGCACCACCTAAAAAATCAGCCGCTAAAAGAGATAATGAGTCTTCTCCTAAAGATAACAGATAAAAAACTCTGACTAGCCCTATTGTAAATAGTATGGCGACTAGGGGATCCGGTAGCCTCTTATGCTCGAGATCGATAAAAAACAAGGAAAAGAGAAAAGGAAGGCTAATGGCTATTAGCAATCCTTCTATACTTAATCCATAGGAAAAATAAACTCCCAATGATAAGAAAAGGAGAAGTATCTCTCTCACAGGATAAGAAGCAGAAATTTTTGTCTTACAATGCCTGCATTTTCCACCGGACAACAGCCATGAAAAAACGGGAACCAGATCAATGCAACCAAGCTCAACTTGACAGGAACAGCATTTTGACCTTTCGGAAATCCAGTTTTTTCCGCGTGGTACGCGATAAATCAGGGCTGTTGAAAAACTACCGAAGACAAGCCCTAAGCAGGCATAGATGATAAACCCTATAAGTTCCATGAATGCTTCAAAATATTATCTTATTTGCGCCAAGCGTTCGAAAACAGCATCGCGTGGAATTGAGCGCCCGCCACCATATAAAGTATCAGTTTCAAGCGCTTGTTCATATAATTTTACAGCATTTACTGTTTCTCCGGCCTGATCATATATGACAGCCATATTATAAATATGGCTTGCATTATGTGGCTCCATGCTCGATGCAATCCCCAAATATTCCATTGCCGAGCGAGAATCTCCGGTGCGTGCAAAAGCAAATGCCAGTTGTGCAACTATTCCTACATTATCGGAATTTTCATTATGTAATTCCATAAGACGACGAAGAGCCACTGATGGATATCGCGTGGCTAGCAATCCAAGCATGTTTTGCTTTACATCCAGATTTTTCGAATCAATTTCTGCAAGCTTTTCATATGTTTTCATCGCCTCGTCAAAACGTCCCAGCTTTTGCAAGGACACGGCCTTACCCATCAAAACACGTCCATCATTGGGTGTTTTTTCTTCTATAATTTCATATATTTTGAGGGCTGAATCATAGCGCCCCAATCCAACAGCCCGATCCGCGGCAACAAGCTGAGCAGATTGTGTGTCGGCATTATAGTCTTTTCTTACCACCACAAACGGGGCAGCGGGTCTGCTCTCAGGGTTAGCCCCTATAGGGCCCTGTTTACTCATCTCTCCGCCAGGGGTTGCCATTTCCGCATCGTAATACTTGGTTTCTTTTTCCTCTGAATCAACATAGGCTGTTGGCCCCGAAATTGTATTGCCTTCACTCCCCGGCATAGTATCAAAATCATCGGAATTCGTATCCTGCGCTTTTGTGCCAGATACAAACAAAAAAATCAGGGCAAGAGCACATGTTCCGATAAAAAAGCTTTTATATTTTGATGTAAACACCATGGAGACCAATCAGGTAAAATGAACTTAAAAACGTTAAGGCGTTACTCCCTTAGAATCAGGGAACATAGACATTGTATCACATGACTTGCCGTCTCTCAATGAAATCAAGAAAAGCATGTTCCAGATTATCTGTGAATGTTTCTTCTTTTAATTTTTTTGGTGGACCGATATAGCAAATATGGCTGTCATAGAGCACAGCAATACGATCACATATCTCATCCATGTCCGCCAAAATATGAGAGCTGAGGAAAATTGTTTTATCCTTATGCTTAATATCGGTCATCATTCTCTTCACCAAAGCTCTAGCTTGTGGGTCAAGTCCGCTCATTGGCTCGTCAAATATAAGCACATCACAGTTTGTCAGCATTGTTGCTATTAACCCCAGCTTTTGCCGCATACCTTTGGAATATGTATTAACCTTTCTTTTAAGAGCGGCCTTATCAAGAGCCACGGCTTCAGCGGCCTCAATGATGTCCTGATCTGTAATTTTCCTTTTATACAGGCTTAGTGAAAATTTTATAAATTCAGCTCCGGTTAGAAACCATGGCGGTTCGAATTTCTCCGGTAAATAGGCCAGATCGAATTTACTGTCCATTTTATCGCGTGATTTTCCATTAATGAGAATCTCACCTTTATTCTGATTTCTTAACGCTAGAATACACTTGATAAGCGTTGTTTTTCCTGCTCCGTTCAGTCCTATCAGGCCAAATGTTTCACCATGCTTGATCTCTAAGTTAATATCATCAATTACAGGCTTATCTGTATATGTAACAGAGACATCTTTAATCGATAGTGCGATTTTATTCATAAGAAGAAACCCTATTTATTACTTACTCACTCACCAGATAAGAATATACGATTATCCATATTAAATCTTTGATGTGGCTTTAGTCGCACAGGGTAGATTGTATTTGTATACTCATCCAGCCATTTAATCTCGATATGTTGTTCAAAAACTTTTAAATCGAGGATCTGTCTTGGTACGGAATCCGGTTTGACGCGCTCATTATTTAAATAAATAACCCAATTATCTTTATCCTTATAAAGGATCCCTCCAAGTACGATCTCTCGAACACCGCGATCCGGAATAAACTCATCCTCATTATTAAGTTCTTCCTCGGTCGGCGGCCTTACAAAGCCTCTTGATTTTTTTACGTCTCTAATAGCTTCGTGCTGCCAATACGTAAAAAATAATGAGGGATATGAAGCATTATTCTGGTTTTTTAAAACACGTACAACCTTGGGCGTTGGATCGGCCTGACCAGCTGAGGAATCACTTTGAGTATTAGCTGTATTTTCCTGAGCATGAGTAAAACCAATATATCCCGTAACCCCAATGAGACTAGAGACACATGATAAAAGAATTATATATAGATATTTTCTAATATACATATCTTTACCTATTCCTGCTTTCTGGCGTTATGACTTGAGATTCCGGAATAATTGTTCTCCATGACAATTTTATTAATGATTTTATAAGCACCGGACTAGCCCCTGCCGCAATAGCCCTCAAAACTGTAGGACTAATATCGCGAGTTCTTGAAATTTCTATGTAATCTACTGATAAATGTCCGGGAAGATTTTTCTGAGCTAAATCTATATATCTATAAATATCTGAGTCATCAAAGGCTTCAATTTCTATTTCTATAGGGCTGTAGAGAATTTTATGATTGGCTTTTTGTGCTTCCTTATTCTCTTCCACTGTACCCGATTTAACACTCACGACTGCGGATATTACCTGGGATTGATTTTGTATTTCATTAAAAATTTCCTTTGCCGTACTGCGATCTTGAACATCAAAAAAGCCGGTTTCCTTCAACGCATCAAATCTGTTTTGTTGTTCGTCCAGTTGTTCGAACTCAATCTTTATTTGATCAATGTCGTATTTTAAATTCCGGACATCCGATCTCAGACGTCTCACAGATCTATCTGTATCGTCTTGCATAGGCACAAGATACAGATATACAAGCGCACCAATGCTGGCATTAAGGACAATCAAAATACCTAAAAGAAATATTCGCCTTATACCAATGACATTAATCATAATCGTGGTCCCTCAATGCTAATTTCAGCAACATAATCCTGCTTAACATTTTTTACTCCGGCGCTGCCTGTCTCAACCACAATTTCTTCGCTATATTCATAATCTTCAAGTAATTTTGTAATCATAACAGTGTGATCATTCAATAATGTCTGGAGTTTTTCTCTCAATTTCTGAACTTCCATATTCCCCTTTTTTACATCCGTACTGCTGGGAAATGTCATCTGCATTGTCAGAATAAAAATTGGAATTTCGGGTTTTTCACCGCGTATGAATGATGAAACCGTACCTCCACCTCTCTTAACCTTGATTTCATCAATTCTCAAATCACGACCAAGTCCGGCAGATAATTTTTTAAACAACTCATCTATTTTGATTTGTCTATTATTAAGGTCATCATAAATTGCCAATGAGCTTTGTATAAGCTGGATATCAAAACCCATATCCTGCTTTTTTTTAACCTCCTTATCATATTGCAAGGTTAAATTTGATTTCTGGCTTTCCGTAGAATCTATCTCTTCCCAATTTTGGCTAAGACTTTCAAATACTCCCATGAGATTATAAGCCTGATATCCCAATGCCAGAACCAAAATAAAAGATACAAGTGTTGCTACTTGTCTAGGCTGAGAAACTTTGTCTATGACCTTGGCCTTCATAGGCAGAATAAACTTGTTTTTTCTACCAGCCCATGCCAGATGTAGAACATCTGCGTATTTAAGATCTTCCTGATACCCCAAAGGCATCTTTAATAAATCAGCAGCTTCCTGTGAAGAAACTGAATAGTAATTACACGGAGTTTCAATCAATTCGCCTAGCTTTTCGCCTGCGGCCGATTCCGATATAAATACAACATCCAGCCCTTCTGCAGCATTAAACCCAAAACGCGAAAGATAACTCATCGTAGCTGTGAATTCCTGATAAACATCACTCGCCCACTGAGAAACATCTTCTTCATTTTCAGTCACGGGCGTCATACGCGTTAATGCTAAATCTCCGTTACATGTAACAACTTGTCGTAAGCCACCCCCTTTGTGGAGACCAATAAATACCTTCCATTTGGATTTTTTTTGCCCTTTCGAGGCCAATTTCTCCGAAAGCTTTTGAACCATGTCGGATGATTCGATCGGCAGAAGACAAAACCCAGCAATAGGTGCCAAAGATTTACGCGTAGCTGCAATAATTTTATCGAAGATATCGGTTGCCGGAATAGCTGCAAAAATAAATGAGCTGCCTGCTTTCTTTCCCTTTTTATCTTTTGACTTTTCTTTTAAAGGTAAAGCCGCTCTAATAGGGTAGCTCTGAAATGCAACCATAAGCTTACGCTTAACGACATTTTGTTTGTCCATAACACTGACTTTTGGAATGCGCTCTTTACGATAATGTTGTTCAACCATATCGTTCAGCACCAAGACAGGCTTGCCGCCGCAATCTTTTGAAAGAATCTGTGCTACGTTATCAACGAAGTTTTCTGCTGACCATGGAACCGTATCAACTAAACGAACACCTTTTGCGCCGGTACTGTATATAAAAAGCGCTTCATCGGATACAAGTAAGACTGTTCTAGATGGTGCCAAAAACGAAAGTGACATTGCAGATAAAAACCTGTGAGATAGTAATGACTTGATGCCCGTCTAGCCGATAGCTTCCATCATATTACCGAGGTTCATATAAATCGGACCGAGTGAGCCGGCAGCAATCCAGACAATAACAAGTGCAAGTATAACAGTTAATGCCGGTTGAATCATTTCAATTAACGCATCTATTGCTTCATCCACATCTTTTGTATAAAATTCACAGACTTGATTTAAAACTGGCGTCAAATTACCTGATTCTTCACCTATTTTAACCATTCTCACAACCATATTTGGAAATTCTCCGGACCCTTTAAAGGCATCTGAAAGCGGACTACCTGATTTGACGTAATATTCTACACTCTCCATTGCTTCAATAAGGGCAAGATTCGACACAGTTTTTCTAGCTGCCTTCAGACCATTAATCACATCAATACCGCTGGCAAATAAAGCTCCGAAGGTTTGTGCGTAACGAGCAATTGATATCTTCCGAATCAATGTACCTGCAATTGGAATTCTCAAAAACAAACTATCCATTTGATACGCTATATCATCAGAGAGCCTTCTCATAAGTACTAAGGTGAATACAATAAGCAGCGGGATTACAAGAACGATAATAGCGCCATATATTGGTATACCTAATAAGTAGAATTGAGGTTCTACAAAAAAGTTAGATGTCTGAATTAAGGCCACGGAGTACCATGGCAACTCAATATTAAGATATTTTAAAAACCCTACAATCTGCGGCACTACTACACTCATCATGAATACAATAGTAAACAGCACAACTGCGGTTACGATCATAGGATATCGTGTAGCTTTCTTAATTTTCGATTGCATAGAATCAAGCCATTTAAGATAATTTTCAAGCTGTTTGTATGAAGATGTAAGGTCCCCCGTATCCTCACCTGCCTTGATAATAGATATAAAAAGAGGTTTGAAAACTTTAGGGTGTTTGTCAAAGGCTTCCGATAATGAGGCTCCATCTCGCACATCTCTATAAATCTCGCTCATCATATCGCGCATCATATCATTTTCGGCACCATCACGGATATCTCCGAGCGCGTCAAGCAAAGGCACGCCAGCGCTTTGCATTTGTTCCATATGTACAAAAAACTGAATTAAATCCCTAAGCTTAACTTTTTTAAGATTGATACTGGGAAGAAAGCTTTTTTGTTTTGTGAGAGATGAACACTGAATGAGTTCAAGTCCTGCGCTATGAAGCTGATTGTGCAAATCCACTTCATTAAGCGCCGTGAGCGTACCTCTGACCGGGCGGCCCTTTATATTAATCGCTCTGTACTTATAGCGTTCTATGACTTTAACTCCAACTTACAAAGATACGAAATGACTGAGCAGCCTATTTGGTTAAATCGACAACACGACTTATAGCCTCAAAGCTTGTTAGGCCTTCAAGTATCTTTAGAATGCCATCGTCTTTCATACTTTTGAAGCCTTTTTTAAGAGCAGCCTCTCTTAATTCAGCTTTTGATTCATTTCTGGCAATGATTTCATCGAGTTCAGAATCAAATAATAATATTTCAACAATCGCCACACGACCCTTATAGCCTTTACCCATGCAGTCATCACACCCTTTTTCAGAATGTGTATAAATAGGAGGTAAATTTGAACGCCCTACATTAAGAAGTTCTACTTCCGCATCAGTTGGTGTGTATTCGACTTTACAGCTTCCGCATAACCTTCTTGCAAGACGCTGTGCAAAAACCGCAATAATTGCACCTGCCAACATACCGGGCTTCATTCCCAAATCCAGAAGTCTTGGAATTGCGCCGAAGGAGTCATTCGTATGCAAGGATGTAAACACCTGATGTCCTGTCATGGCGGCTTTAAGCGCCATTTCGGCAGTGGTTTTATCCCTGATCTCCCCGATAAAAATAATGTCCGGGTCTTGTCTAAGAAGGGCTTTAATACCATCAGCAAATTCCAAAACACCTTCCCGCACGTGAGTTTGGCGAATCATAGGCAATGAATATTCAACCGGATCTTCCAGTGTCTGAATATTAACCTGTACGTCATTTACTTCATTAAGCATGGAATAAAGTGTTGTGGTCTTACCTGATCCGGTTGGTCCGGTTACAATAATAATACCTTCAGGGCGGTTATTTGCTCTTTCTATTTTTTCCTTATTTTCATCACTAAAGCCCAAAGCCGATAAAGGCATAATACTGGCGCTTTTATCCAAAACACGAAGAACAATATTCTCGCCGTTCACAGTTGGTAAGGATGACACACGAAAATCTGCTTCACGCCCCCCTATATTCAGATTAAAGCGACCATCTTGTGGGCTAAGTTTATCGGCAATGTTCATTTCCGACATGATTTTCAGGCGCTGAGAAATTCCGTTCCAGTGCTGTTTGTGAAGGATTTGTGCGGTAAAAAGTACGCCGTCCAAGCGATATCTCAGACGCACAAAGTTTTCTTCCGGCTCAAAGTGAAGGTCTGAGGCACCTATTTTTACAGCCTCAAAGACCAAGGCATTCACAAGACGCACAATTGGATGCGCAAAGGCCTCTTTTTCATTCAGAGCGGTAACATCTTTTTGTTCTTTACCTTCTTCAAGTTCCTGCAAAATATCCTTAATGGAGCTGGCATAACCATATGAGGCATCAATCGCATCAGAAAGCATGGCTGCTGTTGTTACAAGCGGCTTGACCTGCATATCTTTGCTGATGAAACGGCGTAGCGTATCAAGCGCGACAACATCATGCGGATCGGACATAGCTACGAAAATCTTATTACCATCAATAGAGACCGGTAATATCTGATGTTTAACGGCTATATCCTTTTCCAGTAAAGCCAGTGCTTCACTATCTACAATTGTATTTTTGGGATCAAACAGCCCATAACCAGAGCTTTCCGCCAAAAATAGCGTAAGATCACCTTCTTCAATGAATCCAAGCTCGACGAGAATTTCTCCGAGCATCTTGTTTGTGATTTTCTTCTCCTGCAAAGCAACGTTAAGCTGGTCCTCTGTAATCAGGCCCATAGAGACCATCTGATCACCAATACGTTGCTTTCCGGTATTAACAATTTCCTGTGAGTCTAATGACTGTGCTTCCTGCTCCAATTCTTTTTCCGGCCCGGAAAGAAACTCATCTTGTTTATTGTCGTCAATTACATTTTCTACTTCATTTTTAGAGTTTTCTGTAACATCTACAGGAATATCTACAGGATCGACATCCTTTTCTTCTTTGCTATTCGCGACGCCATTCGTGAAAATTGAAGGTTTTGTCTCATTTGATGTTCCTGTTGCCTGCAATTCTTCTTCGCCATCTATTTCTACAGTGAAATCAACAACTTCATCCTTCTGGAACACCTGAGGTATTTCAGTTTTTTCTGCTGTTTCGGAGAGCATTTCTTCAGTTTCTTTAGAAATATTTAGTTCTATATCTTCCATGTCAAATTTTTTCCGACGCCTATATCCAGCTATTTATCAAACAAAAATGAAACGCAGTACGTTAGGGACACCTATCAATCTACGGTTATTTTTAACATTAAAAGGTTAAAAAAAACCTACGAAGACGAGATAAGATATTGAATTCAGAAAAAGAAAAGAGCGCATGTGCCCTGCGCTCTTTTTAACAAAAAGTATAATTAGCAATCCCTATTCAGCAGCAATTGATGTCACATTATTTTCCTGACGGGGCCAAGATCTGAATGTGAAGATCGATTCATCAATACCGCAAACAGTAGCACATATCCTAGCTGCGACAAGATATGGGTCAGAATTTGCACCGGGACGACGATCTTCAAAATAACCATAGCCTTTTAGAGCAACCTGCTTTGGAATTCTGATCGAACAACCCCGATCAGCTTCACCAACTTTGAACGTATTAATATCACATGTCTCGTGTAACCCTGTTAGTCGATCAGCAAGCCCTGCACCATAAAGCGCAATATGCTCTTTGTGCTTTTTACCCAAAGCTTCAACGGCAGCTTCTATCGCAGCCTTACCTTTGGTTTTATCCCGTGTTGCTTTGGTAGAAACATTCGTGTGCATACCGGCACCATTCCAGTCCCCTTTAACAGGTTTATTATCCAGAGATACGCATATGCCGAATTCTTCTCCGACACGATATAATAGCCACCTTGCAATCAACATCTCATCAGTAACACGAAGCGCCGAAGCAGGCTCTTTTGGATCGCCACGGAATCCAATTTGAAATTCCCACTGGCCGGGCATGACTTCCGCATTGATACCATAAAACATCATTCCTGCGTCAAGACAAAGCTGGGCATGTTCTTCGGCAATTTCACGACCAAAGATTTCTTCTGCACCTACACCGCAATAATATGGCCCTTGAGGGCCAGGGTAACCGTGTTTCGGCCAGCCAAGAGGCGTTCTATCTTTAAAAAGTGTATATTCCTGCTCAAAACCAAACCATGGATCTTGTTCAGAAGCACCGGCATCAAGCACATCGCGCAATTGAGCCCGTGAATTTGATTCATGAGGTGTTCCATCAGGATTATAAACCTCGCAAGCCACTATAAAGTTACCTTCGCCGCGTATTGGGTCTTTAACGAAGTAAACCGGCTTAAGAATACAGTCAGAATCGTGGCCGCAAGCCTGATTAGTAGAAGAGCCGTCAAAGCCCCACTCTGGAAAATCTTCAATTTCAGGATTGGCACCAAGGTCAACGACACGAGCCTTGGATCGGATGCAGCGCGTAGGCACAGCACCATCGAGCCAAATATATTCGGCTAGAGTAAAATTAGGCATTAATTGTCTCCTTGTTCAATTATGTAATTTTTTTAATCACTAGCATAGTCAACAAAAATTTCAAGTTTTATTGCACCGCACACTTATGGAATTGGTGAATATATTTGGCTTTGAAGACGTTATAAGGCTATAAAAATTTCAGGATATCTTTTGCGAAATCACTAAGACTATCATCTCGCGCACCCATGATAACAATCCGGTCTCCCTGCTGCGCTTCCTTTTTTAGAAAAGGCAAAATTTTATCTCTTGTCTCAAACCATAATGCTTTTTTACCTTTGGCACAAAGATCCTCTATGATGTGAGCGGATGTTACCGAGCGATCGACAGTGCCTCCGGCATAATAGACTTCGGGCATCAAGACAATGTCTTCGTCATTTAAATAATGGGAGAATACTTCGATTATTTCCTGTCCCATAAGCCGCAATGGGCCAAAGCCATGGGGCTGAAACATAACAATCAAGCGTCCGTCAAAGGCTTTAAGAGTATTAAGACTGGCTGAAATCTTATCGGGATTATGGGCAAAATCATCTATGACTGATATTCCATTTTTTTCACCCACATATTCAAGACGCCGCTTTATGCCCTCAAAAGCAGCTAGTCCTTGTATAACTTCATTGATTTTCAGTCCATTTGCCAAAGCCGCAGCCGAAGCAGCCAAAGCATTCATAACATTGTGCCTACCCGGAACTTGGAGGCTAACGCTATATTCCTGATTTTTATAATGCAAAGTGAAATCTATACCGTGCAATTTGTATATTAGATTATTTGCATATAAATCTGCGTCTTTATCTCTAATGCTAAACGTTAAAAGCTCAGCCTGCCCGTCATAATTATGAATTATAGACTTAAGGCGATCATCATCTTGATTCAAAACGATAGTTTTCTTGGCTTTTTTGATGAAGTCTAAAAAATATCTCTCAATTTCCTCGATAGATTTATGATCCAGCGCAATATTATTTACAACGGCTATCGTAGGATCATAATGTTCAATCGAGCCATCACTCTCATCCAGTTCTGCAATAAATAAATCAGAATTTCCAACCTTAATATCCTGATACGGACTTGGAAAATTTCTGACCTTCCCTCCATTCACAACAGTAGGGTTTTTCCCTGTAACATCAAAAATAGTGCCAATCATGCCCGTAACAGTTGACTTTCCACTTGTACCGGCAATCCCGACCGAGGTTTCAGCACTATTAAAAAACTCTGCCAGTAATTTTCCACGCTTGATGATTGGCACACCTTGTTCTTTAGCAACCTTAACGTCAGGAATTGAATCTTCTATGGCTGTTGAAACCACAAGATAATCAGCATTAACTACGCCGCTACCATCTTGAGGGTAAATCTTAACCCCAAGGTCCGATAATTTCTGGAATTTTTCGGGTGAAGATCCCTGATCATAGGAACGGTCCGAACCACGGACTTCGTGCCCGCACTGGCGAAGATAAACAGAAAGCGGCATCATACCGCTTCCGCCAATTCCACAAAAAAAGTATTTATTATGATTTGTCAAAACAAGCCTATGACGTTTTATTCATCGAATAAAGGAGTTGGACCTGACACAGCCTCACCAGCCTCAACGGATGGTACGATAGCCGTTTCACCGGCATCCGGTGATATTTCTTGAACTGTATCTCCATTTCCTTCGTCACCCAAGCGCTCAAGAATTGACATCAGACTACCCTTTTCTTCCGTTGGAGGTGCTGCAGACATAACGCCTTCGTTATATTCCGGCTCTTGTATTACCTCAGCGTCAGCCTCTCCGCGCTTTTTAATTTTATAGGGTTGTATATGTTTATCCTTATTCAAATGCGGATAACCCGGAGAGAATTCTTCAAGATCATAGGCTTCAGGCTGCTTTATATCCGGACTATTATGCTTGGGTAACGTATTTTCTACGATCGGCTCTTTTGAAAAATCAACGGCAATGACATCTGGATAATAATGCAAGGATTTTGAGGCATAATCCCATGCCATACCAGCCGGCGTGCCCCATATGGCTTTGCTTTCAAACTTTGCCGGAACGCTCATCTTAAGCCGTCTGTTTCCCGGCGCTATACAATCGAGAACCATGTCATTTTCTGACTTCATGATATTCATTTTTTGCGGGGGATGAATCTGATAACGGATTTTATCAACCCAAACCTCACAGCGAGCATTTTCAGCCCCAGGTGTAATGATTTCAACCATCTGATTGGATTGTTCTACGGCATAACCGCAAGATGCGAGTGCTAAAATTGAACAGAAAGATAAAGTTGTTAAAAATTTTTGATGAAAAGTCATTTTTGAAACCTTGAATTACTTAAGTTACTCGTCGAGCAGCACGCATAACTTTATCTGAAAATATGTGCCATGACAATATGATAGGCCGGGAGCTCACATTTAAATCACAAGCAAGCAAAAAAACGCTGTAATCAAACTTTAATGTCCAGTGCCTCGTTCTTTAGATTTACTTTTACTGTCGTGCCCTCAGATACATCACCTTTCAGGATCAACTCAGCCAATTTATTCTGGAGTTCTGTTTGAATCACACGTTTAAGCGGTCTTGCCCCGTAAACCGGATCGTAGCCCTTATCCCCAAGCCAGCTTATTGCCTTCTTATCAATTTCAAGAGTGATATGCTGGTTTTTAAGAAGATTGCGGAGATATCCAAGCTGGATATCAACGATGCCACTAATGTGCTGTCTGCTTAAACGTGAAAAGAGCAATATCTCGTCAAGGCGATTGAGGAATTCAGGTCTAAAAGCCGCTCGTACCATGTTCATTACATCGTCTCTTACCTCATCGACACTTTCGCCCTCTTTCTGGTTCACAAGAAATTCGCTTCCCAGATTCGATGTCAGGATCAAAACAGTGTTACTAAAATCAACAGTGCGTCCCTGCCCGTCTGTCAAGCGGCCATCATCAAGAACTTGCAGCAGAACATTAAAAACATCAGGATGAGCTTTTTCAACTTCATCAAATAATACGACCTGATAAGGTCTGCGGCGTACAGCCTCGGTTAAGGCTCCTCCTTCCTCATATCCAACATAGCCTGGCGGAGCGCCGATCATCCGTGAGACGGCATGTTTTTCCATATATTCAGACATATCAAGACGAATAAGGGCGCTATCATCATCAAATAAAAATTCTGCCAGAGCCTTGGTCAGTTCAGTTTTTCCAACCCCTGTAGGGCCAAGGAACAAGAAAGAGCCAATAGGTCGCCTTGGGTCCTGAAGGCCGGACCTTGAACGGCGAATAGCATTGGAAACAGCTGTCACCGCTTCGTCCTGTCCCACTACGCGCTTTTTAATGCTGCCCTCCATATGAAGGAGTTTTTCACGCTCGCCTTCCAGCATTTTATCAACCGGAATGCCCGTCCACTTGCTTACGATATAGGCAATATCATCGGCGCTGACCTCTTCGTTGATAATATTTTGCGCCTGAGTTTCAGAAACATCTTCCTGCTTTTTCTCAAGCTCAGGAATGGTAGCATATTTCAATTCGCTGGCTCTGGCCCAGTTACCATCACGCTCGGCCTGCTCCAGCTCTATTCGTGCCTTGTCCAGACTTTCCGTGATGCGTTGTCCGGCGCTGAGCTTTTCTTTTTCGGCTTTCCATTGAGATGTTAAGTCTGCCGATTTCGATTCCGCTTCGGAAAGTTCTTTCTCTAGCTTCTCAAGGCGCTCTTTTGAGGCTTTGTCACTTTCCTTTTTAAGGGCTTCCTTTTCGATCTTAAGCTGTACAATCCGGCGATCCAGTTCATCAATTTCTTCGGGCTTACTATCGACCTGCATGCGAAGGCGCGAGGCAGCCTCATCAATCAAATCAATGGCTTTATCCGGTAAAAAGCGATCCGTAATATAACGGTTTGATAATGTGGTCGCAGACACAATTGCCGTATCAGTGATACGCACACCATGATGAAGCTCGTATTTTTCCTTCAGGCCGCGCAAAATAGAAATCGTATCTTCGACTGTTGGCTCCTCAACAAAAACAGGTTGAAAGCGTCTGGCAAGCGCCGCATCTTTTTCGATATGCTTACGATATTCATCAAGCGTCGTCGCACCGACCATGTGTAACTCGCCGCGTGCCAGAGCCGGTTTTAACATGTTAGAGGCATCCATCGCTCCATCGGCTTTCCCTGCTCCAACCAATGTATGCAACTCATCTAGAAATAAAATGATTTCTCCGGCAGCATTTGAAATTTCATCAATAACGGCTTTTAAACGCTCTTCAAACTCTCCACGGAACTTTGCGCCAGCCAAAAGCGCCCCTAAATCCAAGGACATCAATTTCTTGTCCCGTAAAGACTCAGGGACATCCCGTTTAACGATCCTTTGGGCCAGTCCTTCGATAATAGCTGTCTTACCGACCCCCGGATCACCAATCAGCACAGGGTTGTTTTTGGTCCTGCGTGACAAGACCTGAATGGTGCGGCGAATTTCCTCTTCCCGTCCAATGATAGGATCAAGCTTACCATCTCTTGCGGCTTCGGTAAGATCACGCGCATATTTCGAAAGCGCGTCGAACTGATCTTCCGAGGTTGCAGAATCTGCTGTCTTGCCTTTGCGGGCTTCATTGATCGCCTGATTAAGAACCGTATCATTAAGGCCTGAATCTTCTAAAATTCCTGAAATATCTGCGCGTTTAGCCAGAACCATAGATTGGAGAACACGCTCCGCAGTCACATAACTATCGCCTGCCTTAGAAGCAATTTCTTCGGCATTAGCCATGATTTTTGCCAGATCGGAAGATATGCGCAACTGACCGGCACCGGATCCTTCAACAGAAGGAAATTTGGCAATCGCCTTATCACAGGCCGAAAGGACATCTCCGGCATTCACATCAGCAGCTTGCAAAATTTTACGGACATGTGCATCACGATCATCCAGCATAACTTTTAAAAGATGCTCAGGCTCAAGTGATTGGTGGTTATGCCGCAGAGCCAGACTTTGTGCCTGCTGCAAGAACCCCTTTGTTTTTTCCGTGTATTTATCAAAATTCATAACGTGACCCTTGATACTTTTAGGAGGATTATTATTTGATTATTTAGCACGACATAGCGCTGAATTAAAATGATATAAATCAAAAAAGCGCTCTTCTTACAAGAACGCTTCCTTTAGAAACAGTATCCATAGGATAGCCACTATTCAGCTGTTTCCATTTCTTGTGTGTCCACCGTAACACTGTCACCGAGAATACTGGCAGGCAAACTGAGATCTTCCTTTACAGGGATTTCTTTATTTTCATCATCTGCCCTAGCTTTGTTGGCATTTCCAATCGTCTCACCGGTTATTCTGCCTGTTACTTTTTCAAGATCAAACGTTCCATTTGCCTCATTGATAATGCGAATATAATGCTCGGCATGCTGATAGTAGCTTTCAGCCAGAATACTGTCTCCGGCAGAAATGCAGTCTTTTGCCAAAGATAAATACTTTTCGGCAACCTGATGCGCTGTACCACGAATACGGACATCCGGACCATTACTGTCGTAAACCTGCGTACGTTGCTGGTTACTACGACGACCTCCGTTGCCACTATTGCTGTTCCGGCTTCTTTGTCTTCTATTTGATGTTCCGTGTCTCATGTTTCCAAACTTCACCAGTATTAAAAAAGTTATACAAATACCTGATTCAATATATAAAATTTAGGTACAAAAAACCACTCTGCGCAAAGTGTTATGCACAGTTAAATTATATATCTATATTCAGGTAATCCGGCTAAATCCTCTATAAATCCGCTAATCTCTCCGAATGATCTTAAGGTACTTGCAACACCCTTTCAGGCGCAACCCGTAAGATAAAAAAAAAATCATTTATCCCCACAGGAGATTTCCACAACCCGCGGCTGGCCTGCGATATCATGGTGAACGCATCGTTGTGTAAATCCATAAAATTCCGCGAGTCGCATCACATCCTCACTCTGGTTAAATGCGATCTCAAATAGCCCAAATTTTTCCGGTTTAAGTATATTTTTTAGATGTGAAAAAATTTCTTTATATGGATCTAATCCGTCTTCGCCACCTTCAAGTGCTAGAATCGGGTCATGATTCTTCACCTCAACAGGAAGATTCTCTAGCTCTTGATTCGAGATATAAGGAGGATTTGAGACAACAAGATCAAATTTTCGAGCAAAATTCGTCTTCCATCCCCCTTCGATAAATTCGATTCTGTCTTCAAGACCATGTGAAATTGCATTTTTTCTGGCTATGGCCAAAGCTGCAGGAGATATATCTAGCGCGACACCTCTGGCATGAGGAAACTCTTTTAATAAAGCAATCAGAATACACCCCGTTCCTGACCCCATATCCAGGATTGTCTCGGGTGGATTATCTTTATAAAGCTCCAATGCGCGTTCAATTATAGTTTCTGTATCTGCTCTGGGGTCAAGAGTGTCCCGTGTTACCTCAAAATCCAAGCCCCAGAATGACCTTATGCCGTAAATTCTGGAAACAGGTTTACCGTGAAGGCGCTCCTGTAAATCCTTTTGAATAAGATCAAGCGTGTCTTTATCAATCTCCCGATCAGGATGAGCAATAATATCCGCCCAATCGAAGCCTGTTCTTTGCACAAGGATAATTCGGGATTCTTGCCGGGCTACTTCTGTACTGACAATTTCCAGCTTTTTTGACAGGGCATCATACAATGCCTTTAACCGGTTAGGCAGCACCTTAATTCTCCAGAGATGCCAGTGAAGACGCTTGATCCTCGGCAATCAAAGAATCAATAACCTCATCGAGACATTCGCCACTTACGACATCTTCCAATTTATAAAGTGTCAAATTGATACGATGATCTGTCAAACGTCCTTGCGGATAATTATAGGTGCGGATTCGTTCGGAGCGATCTCCGGACCCGACCTGAGATTTTCGATCTTTAGCACGCTCATCCGCCAGTTGTTGACGTTGCAGATCATAAAGACGAGTTCTTAGAACTTTCATTGCCTTATCTCTATTTTTGTGTTGCGAGCGCTCTTCCTGCATTTCAACCACCACGCCGCTTGGAATATGTGTAATGCGCACGGCACTATCGGTTGTATTAACGTGCTGGCCGCCTGCACCTTGAGATCGATACGTATCGATCCGCAAGTCTTCCGTGTTGATTTTAACGTCAACTTCCTGTGCCTCCGGTAAAACTGCAACAGTTGCCGCCGAAGTATGCACGCGCCCCTGCGTCTCTGTTTTGGGGACACGCTGTACGCGATGGACACCGGATTCAAATTTTAATTTTTCAAACACATTATTCCCTGTGACTTGTGCGACGATTTCTTTATAACCACCAATATCATTTTCCCGTGCTTCGAGAACTTCGACCCGCCACCCCATCTTGGCCGCGTAGCCTTTATACATGACGAAAAGATCACTTGCGAAAAGTGCGGCCTCATCGCCGCCAGTTCCTGCCCGAATTTCAAGAATAACATTTTTGGAATCAGCTTCATCTTTGGGAATAAGAGCCAATTTTATTTTTTGCTCAAGTTCGGGGATACGCTTATCAAGCGCCAATAAATCGTCTTTTGCCATATCTTTCATTTCAGGATCGGAAAGAAGCTCCTGCAAATCCTCTTTTTCCTTCATGGCCACTCCAAGCTCATCAATAGCTTCCACCACAGGACTAAGATCGGCATATTCCACAGATAGCTTTGTAAACTCATCTCCACTCAAATTTCCAGCAGACATAAGCGCGGCTAATTCTTCGTGGCGCTTTTTAATCGTTGAAAGCTTTTCATGCATGGACATAATTCTAACAGCTCTTTGTTTAATTCTTTATTTAAACATATCCTAAGGCCAAGTACATACGCCAAGTTGACCGCGGATAAAAGTAAATAATGGGTAGGACTGATAAATAGCGCATTAAAGGCGTTCCGGCTAAAAAAATACAAGGCGGCGAAATTTTTGCACCTTGTGATTAATCCTGCTAGGATGCGACAATACTGATGATATTTAAGCAATATTGAACAAAATCGAATTAAAAATGGTATGATAAAGCCATGAAAATAGAAACATTAGAAAATGGTGACCGTAAGTTAGAGTTATCGGAATATGAGCGGGATATTCTAATACAAGTCGTCGAATATTTGCGCGATCATTATGATGAATTAGAGTTTTCTATTCGGAACTTTACACTTGATCAGGTAAACGAAGTTATAGGCCTGCTTGAGAATTTCGATATCGGGAAGCCCAATTATTTTACTGAAAAAAAGATAAAGCTTTTAAAGCGTGTATTTTCTGAAGTAGATCATTTGGTTGGGGCACCACTTATTGAGGAAAAAGAACATTGGGAAGATATTTCGTATAACTTATTCAAAATAATTTTTGATAATTTGGGAAGCGGTAAAAAATATGGGGGACGAATATGAATGCCGATTTGTTAGAACAATTTGTCGACAGTATTACGGAACATGCTGCGCCTAAACATATGCAGGACTTACGTAATGAAGATTCGCGTGGTAATCAACTAAGCCCCTCAAGAGCAAAAGGTGAACCTTTATCGGCATTTGATAAAGAGGACTTTCGTACTCACTTACGAGAGACATTAAACGATCCGCAAACACAATACTTTATTGATGAGTCGAATGGCCGGATTACTTTTTTTAATGAAACCGAAGCAAATAGAAGTCGTATAGTTTTTAATCCCGCACAATTATCTCATGGTGATGGTCATGCAGGAACAATAATGCGTGATCCCGTTAAAAAAGGGGCAGAAAAATTTGCTGAGGCAATAGAAGTAGCCACTGAAAACATGGGGTACGCCCCCGAAATCCGTTCCGTATCCGATGGCGGCTGGATTGAGCATCTGGAAAAATACAAGGCGGCGAAATTTTTGCACCTTGTGATTAATCCTGCTAGGATGCAGAAATTCGTGTGAATGGAGCAGAGATATGGCGTTTGTAAATGATACAATCAATTATGGTGATTTCAAGACAATAGATCATGAGCGCAATATTATATTGCGTAAAATCCCCCATGGCTATCCTGATGCTGATGAGCCATATAGTTTGGAGTGGCATGGCCGGATTATTAAATTCAGATGTGAAGAAGAAGATCTTAAAAAATATCGAACTGAAACGAATTGGAAATTTGACGTAATAAAAAGAGTATCAATGCTAGAAATTCCTGAAGATTTTCCAGAGTCAAAACGTGCAATCTTAGATGTCATAGAAGATGCGCTAATCGCATATGGGGTTGATCGTAGTGAAGAGCGGACAGGGCATGTTGCGGTTGAATTTTCCCCTGCAACTTTGAAGGGGATATAAAATGAAACAGGTTTCCCAACAACATCTTGATGTTCTCCGTCAGTCTCATGGCAATATGCTTGGTATTGTTCAAGCGCTGCAAGCTGTCCCGCAGGGACAATATATTCCATCTCAGGATTTATTGGATGCGGTGCGCTCTTTGCCAACTGATATCTCGTATCCTGATGGATCAATGCCTAATGGTTATATTTTTGGCAGTGCAAAAATTAATGCAGAAGAAAATATTCCCTATCAAAAATATACGCAGTAACTCGTTGAAACCCAAGACAGGTTCGTAACAATTGGGGATACAAGAGGGTCACAGTTGATTGAGCGTACAAATTTTGCAGAGTTACTTGAAAAATCTTTAAATGCAGAAGCTATACCATTAAAGCTGAATCAGGCTCTCCAAGGTTACCCAGATCAAAACGGACAACGTGTACCCGGATTATGGGATGATATATCCCGTGGTTTTGCAGAAAATGCCCGTGGTGATGTTGTCACCGTTACGCCGTATGCCAGATCTGATCGTATCTTTGTTCAAACAGAATTGCCTGCTCTTTTAAATAATCCCAATGTGAACACAATTAACGGGTTACCGCGTCAAATCTATGTTGATAAATTGGATGAAATTGTAAAGGCATTACCGGATGGCGCGCCTATGGGCGATGCTTACGAGCGGTTGAATAAAAATTTTGTGCAGCATACATCTGAATCCTATATGCGTAAATTTTCAGCACTTGAATTCTCGCGTGATATGGGTGGCAAAGATATGCCGCGAGACTTTCTGCGGGCACATGAAAACCTTAAGCCTGTGCTGGATAGCGCTGCGCCGCCAAAAACAAGCATGCTGCAAAGAGGGTTTAATGTTGCTTCCGAATTTATAGACCCTATAAAGCCAGGGTTAAAAACATTTGGCTATGCGGTTGTCGGAGCAGTCCCGATTATTGGAATGTTGCCGAATACTGCGGAAGCCGCGGAACTAAAGGACAAGCTTGCTACGGCGATAGATAATGGTCAGATTTCGCCGCAAGCTGTTGCGGAATATAATATCATTATGGCGGGGCATATCGCTCAGGGCCTTGACCCTACGGTTATTCTTGGCGAGGCCGGTATTCAGCAATCCTTTAATGACTGGGCCGATCGTTATGATGTGCAAGGTGAGCTGCGTGAGTCCTTACAGCCCACTTCTCTGGCGTTGATGCTGAAAGATGGCGGAATATACATTGCAGAGAACATAGAGCGTCTGCCGTCTGCTACGGTTGATGTCGGTCGTTACGCAGGTCAAACAGTTATGGAAGCCGGAGAGCTTAGCCTGAATACAATCAATAAAGCCTATGATTATATGAACGGTAAGACAGATCAGATACAAGAGTTATATGATGCTCTGCCCTCTGTCGATTTACAGGAAGTCACCGCGCGTAATTTAACAGGCGATCATGCTCCGTTAAATGAACGGGAGGATATTCTTCCTCTTCTGGAGGCGAAGGCAAGAGCCGAGTATTTTGAAGATCACATGAGTATCACAGAAGATCCTGACCGTCAGGCTTATTATGGCGAGCGCCTGCAAGATGCCAGAGATGATTTTAATACATCCGCTATGGCGATGGATGAAGGTCAGCTCAATGATGTTAAAGATTATCTGGCAACGTATAATCAATACAGACAAGGGGTTGCCGCCGAGAATGCTCTTGCGGTACAGGCTCAAGGATTCCGCACTAATCCGGAACTGGTTGGTTCGCAGTCAGGGCCTGCACAAAATCGTCTGGCTATGTAAGACATGATTACTATTCCCACTAACCCATTGATTTTAGTGGTCGGAGCGGAGGGATTCGAACCCCCGACCCTCTGTTCCCAAAACAGATGCGCTACCAGGCTGCGCTACGCTCCGACAATAGCTCTTTACGGGCTGAGACGTGTTTTACACGAAGAGATATCCTGCGGCAAGATATAATTAAAATTATTCTGATTCAAAGATCATCCTTTGAATTTCCTCAAAAGACGCGTTTTTGAGCATATCACCTTCCTGAACTCCAAATCTCTTGGCTTCACCCCCTCCTATCTCAAGAACAGCAAGAGCTTCTCCTTTTGATTTTATAGGAGATAAATCACCGGGAATAGCATTTGAGTGAATATTTAAAATTTTTCCGTTTCGGTCAATAAAAATTATATCCAGCGGCACAAATGTGTTTTTCATCCAGAAACTTTTGACTTCCGCCTCGTTAAACAAAAAAAGCATACCTGTGTTTTGTTGAACTTCTTTCCTGAACATCATGCCAGTCATATGTTCTTTTGGTACTTTGGCTATTTCTACTTCAAGATTAACCTCGCTTCCCACTGCCAATATAATTTTTAAGGGCTCAACTGGAAGGATTTGGGGTTGGTTGTAATCGATGGGCTCTTTTCCCTCAATTGGTGGAGGAATTTTGATGGTCTCTATAGATAAATCTAAGTCCGTTTCTTCATTTTCTTCACTGGGGACAAAAGCAATTTCTGGAGCCTGCATTTCATCTTGTTCTTGAGGTTGCGCTATATTATCCTGCTGCACAGAGGGGTTTGGTAAGCTCAGCATCATTATAATCAGATAAAGTGTGCCCCCTAATATTAAAACCGGTAAAGAATAGTTTTTCAGAAGTTTCATTTTATACTCTCTATTAATTTTTAGGCATCTGCCTGTTTTGTATTTTCAAGAGCCTTAATAAGTGACTCATAAGTAACAAGACCTTTAAACTTTTTTTTCTTGTCGAGGACAACCAATGGCCCACCATATTTTGTGATTTTTGTAACACCCTCCCAAATTGGTGCATCGGATTCCACATAATTGTATTTTCTTTCCATTCCTTCGGTAATGCTTAGGGGTAACAATTTTATCATTCTCTTGGAAACACCAGGAGCGGCCTCAATTTTTACATCAAGTTGCACCCCGTCACTCATCGCAAAAGATACCGGAATGATATTAGACAGCAGAGATTTTGAAGAGAAAATTCCAATAACTTGCTCTGTTTCATCCATCACTACTAAAGCAGCAAGATTTTTCTTTCTTATAAGCGTCAAGGCCTCCTCTATGGTCGTTTGTGGGGAAGCTACGGCTGAGTTTTCATCGATGGCAACATGACATGGCATAGTGTTAATCTCCTGATCAAAAAAGTATTAACTATACATGTCTTATTTTCCAGTATAACCTTTTGGCGATGATGCATCATACACAATTAATATGGCTATGAAGAAGTACTCCGTCAAAATTGCCAATCATCCAAGCAGTATTTCGCTGGAAGAAGAATTCTGGATAGTTCTGAAGAACATAGCACAAAATCAAAGAAAATCGCTCAACGCACTTGTTACAGAAATTGATAAAAAGAAAGAAACAGACAATCTTTCAAGCGCTATTCGAGTTTATATTCTTAAGCATATGCAAGAATAAATCTAGCGCAAGAGACCTTCCAAAACGCCCTTAATTAAATCCTCGGGATCATCGCTACGATTACCGGAAGCTGGTTCCTGTTCTTGAACTTCTTGTCCGTTCTGGGGTGAAGGCGGCGGATTGTTACTAGAATTTCCGCCTATGACATCAGTTAAAACCTTATTGATTTTCCGGTCCATTTTACGCTTGAGATAATCCTGCAATAGCCCTTGTCCGAAGGTCTGAGAAGGATTGTCAAGCGATCCTGAGAAACTGATTTCAAAGGGCGGAATTTCTTTTTCCCCTTCTATCTCAGTTTTGGCCGTTATTTTGTGCTTTGTGTTCAAAGTCCATTGAGGAAGATTGACCTTTCCAGCCGTCTGCAAATAGGCTTGCTGGCCATCCAGATCAAGCTTATCGATATTAACGACACCTTCCAGTATTGTAAACTTGCCGTCAAGTGTATCAAAAGATGTGCTACCGCCGGAAGACGCTCCCTTCCAAATCCCAAGAACACTATCGCCGGCCTTTCCTTCATCTGATAAAGCTCTGGCAAAGCGTTTAATATCAAGATTATGAACTGTTATTTCTTTACCATCCAAAGACGCATTTCCAGCAAGATCATAAATCATAGCCGCCTGATTAAGACCTGATGTCTTGATGTCAAAGCTTGTACTCACAGAGCCTTCAGCATTTACAAAATTGCGTCCTATCAGAGTATGAATCATGGGTCTTAAAGAAATAGTGTCAAACTGTCCTTCTGCCGTTATATGAAGAGGTTGTCTTTTTTCATCCGGCAAAGTTTTTACGGTTGCACTCAAAGACATAGAGCCATCAAATATTTGACCCTTAAAGTCTCTGATGTCCAATGTTCCATCATGAAGCGCAAGAGAAAAGCTCGGCTGTGTAATGACCATTAAATCCTTGTGAATTTTCTGAGCAGAAAATGTAATATCCGCATCCACAGCTCCAAATCCTGATGTATCTATGGGCTCTTTTGACCAACGATCAGAACTAGAGCTCTGTGTAGATGATTTACCTGATACTGGTTTAGGAACTAGTTTTATCAGGCCGGCTTTGAAATCACCCTTAACATAGGGCCGTTTTTCTTTCATCTGAACAAGGAGTTGCCCCGATAGAGGTATTGATGAAATTGAAGCCTTAATATTTTCGAATTTATAGTCCTCATTATTCATTGATACATCTGTATAGAAATCCAATGGCTTGCTAAGGTCATACCCCATATCGGCAAAACCAAGCGCGTCTGTCAGGAATCTTTGTGTATTAGCGTGTTTAACCTGAAGGGAAAGACCGGAAACCGACATTTGCGCAAATGGATCGGAAATTTTGCCTTTAATATAGATCTCGGTGCCTTTTGATTTGATATTGGATGTAAGATCAAGGCCATCAATACTACCTTTAATGTCTGAATTGATTGTTGCCTTGTCCAAAAAATCAGCTTGTGTATTCTGATCCAACTTGAGGGCTGTTTTAAAATCTTTTATATTCTCAATTTTTACCGATGTATTTAAATCCAGACCAGCAATATTTTTGATGTTCCCAATCGATCCCTTTGCTGTTGTATATGTCCCCAATAATCCATAAGCAGCAAATTCCTTGATACTAAGAGAATTATCATTCAGGGATAAGTCCAAGACCAAGTTACTTAAATTAAATTCACCATATTTCAGCTTTTTAGAATTAAACGACATACCCAGATCAAAAGGCAGTTGCAGTGATGCAGCAGCACTCTTCAAGCTCTGTTTAGATGATTGCTGTTCTTGGCTGCTCCCACTTGCAGCCAGCTTATCCAGATTAAGGTTATCACTCGCAACATTGAGATCTAACTTGGCTTTACCATTTTGAGAAGTACTATAATCACCCGAGATATTAATCTTGGATTGGTCCAGAGAAAGAGATGAGTCTTTGAAAGATATTTTTTGTGTATCTCCTGTTGCAGCAAGATCAAATGCCAGTGTTTCAAAAGGAAATGAAGGCCCCAACAAGGCCTTGCCATCTACAGGCGCTTCGGATTTCACATTCGCCAAAAACTTACCGCCTTCAAACACATAGTTTACGTCACCTGAGATTGAGATATTTCCTTCAGATTGCACCTCCATATCTGTTATTTTGATAGACTCTTTATCTGCGGTTAAGAGCCCCTGCCCTTTCAACGCTTTGCTAATAAACTGCGATTTGGCCTTAGCCTCAAAACCTAGCTGCCCCTGAATCATTATATCTTGCGCGAAATTCACAGCTCCGGCATAGCTTAAAGTAATATCATCCGGCGATACCGTAATTTTTGATTTTAAGGAAACAACTTTTTCTTTTAAATCAAGGCTGCCTGCCTCTAAATCAAGGTTGATGGCTTTTCCCTCATAAAACATGTGACCGCTAAGTGTATATGGACCAGTTAAAGTCTTTGCAGAAAGTTCAAAATTAATGTTTTGAAGCTTTTGCTCCATACCACTTTTATGATCAAAATACGTAACAGCGGCATCTTTAACAGTTACATTTTGGAATGATATTTCCGGCATCGCAGGAGACGAAGAGGCTTCTTTTTCCTCTTCCTCCGGTGAGATCAGGGCGTTTATTTCCTCGGTCATAAAAACCGGAGTGCCGTCCTCACCAATTTCGATATTTATAACCGGCTCAATTAGGGAAATAGACTGAACATCTATTTTGCCGCTAAGCAAAGGAAGTAACGAGACATTCACGTCAAAACGCTTAAGTGTTGCAATATTCTGATTTTTAGCCCCTTTAGGTCCGACAAGGGCAACATCATGAACCATTAATTTCGGGACAGGAATAATGGCAAAACCGATATCTCCATTTAAAGCAATATCCAGTCCTGTGCTTTCCTTAATTTTGGCAGTAGCTTGTCCCTTATACTGGTTCCAATCTATAAAGCTTGGCGCAATCAAGGCACCTCCCACCAGAAGGATAACAAGAAAAACTATGAAATAAATAAAACGCTTCACCATAAAAATCCTCATGTAAAATATAGGAGCCTCAATATATAAGTCCTACAGCAAAAACATTCAATAAAGGAAAGAAATCAGTTTTTAAGGCCCTGCGGCGTTAGTGGTCATATTCTTTATTCTATCAACCAACATCTCGACAATAGCCTTTATCGTCGGATCACAGTTTTCAAGCTTATCTTCGAAAGCTGTCCGTGTAATAACAATTAAATTGCAATCACTTAAAGCTTTGACACTGGCTGTTCTACGACTAGTTTCATCTTGAATAAGCGCCATTTCACCGCAAATCTGCCCGGGACCTAAAGTGGCAATTTCGGCTATTTTCCCGTCACTCTTTTTCTTGTACACAAGAACGGAACCGGATTGAACAAGATAAGCACAGAATGCCTGCTCGCCTTCTTCAATTATAACCGTACCCTTGGTATAAAAACGGCGCTCCAAAATAATACGTTTATTTTTATTTTTATTTTTCTCCATAAAAAAAGTCTAATGCAATTGGATAAAACTTACAAATATGATCAATAGTAATGCACAGCAAATTATGCCATGTACTGACCGCCATTAATAGACAAGGTCGCTCCGGTAATAAAAGCAGCCTTATCGGAAGCAAGAAAGGAAACTGCCGCAGCGATTTCCTCCGGCTTACCCATACGGGTGATAGGAATTTGGCGTATGATGGAATCCAGTACTTCCTTATTGATCGCCGAGGTCATATCAGTTTCAATATATCCCGGGCAAACGGCGTTTACTGTAATGCCTTTGGCAGCGCCTTCAAGAGCAAGCGCTTTGGTAAAACCGATCATACCTGCTTTGGCTGCCGAGTAATTTGTTTGGCCAAATTGTCCTTTTTGTCCGTTAATCGAGCTAATATTTATAATACGGCCAAAACCGCGTTCTCTCATACCATTAATCACAATATGACTTGTGTAAAAGCATGACGTTAAATTTGTTTCAATCACGGCATGCCAGTTTTCCGGCTTCATCTTGTGCAAAGTGCTGTCACGTGTAATTCCTGCATTATTGACAAGGATCTCAATAGCCCCTACTTCTTCTTTAATTTTCTCAAAAACGGCTTTGCAATCCTCATAATTAGATACGTCCGCCTTATAAGCATGGCATTTGGTGTCGGCTCTGAATTTTTCAGCGGCCTCCTCATTTCCGTGATAAATAGCAACAACCTGAAATCCATCTTCCTTGAGCTGCATCGATATAGCCAAACCTATACCTCTTGTTCCGCCGGTCACTAGAGCAACTTTACTCATTTAATACTCTCCTAATTATAATAAATTTACCGCTCGACACATAAAGCAATTCCCATGCCACCACCAATGCACAATGTCGCAAGCCCCTTTTTTGAATCCCTGCGCAGCATTTCATGAAGTAATGTCACGAGGATACGTGCACCCGAAGCCCCTATAGGATGTCCTAGAGCTATGGCTCCTCCATTTACATTGGTTTTCTCCGGATTAAAGCCTGCATTCTTTAAAACATAAAGAGCCTGCGCAGCAAAAGCCTCATTAGACTCTACTAAGTCAAGATCACTAACGGACCATCCGGCTTTGTCCAAAGCTTTGGCACTGGCCGGAACAGGACCCGTCCCCATAATAGAAGGATCAACACCGCATGTTGCCCATGATTTAATTGTTGCCATCGGCTTAAGCCCTCTCTTTTTGGCTTCACCGGCACTCATTAATAACAAACATGCAGCACCGTCATTAATCCCTGAAGCATTTCCCGCTGTTACAGTGCCATCCTTCTTGAAGGCTGGCCTAAGCTTTCCTAAACTTTCAGCCGTTGTACCTGCTCTTGGAAATTCATCCTTATCAAAGATGACTGTTTCCTTACGGGTTTGAACTTCAACAGGAACAATCTCGTCCTTAAATTTACCATCCTTAATGGCTTGCTCTGCTCGGTTTTGAGATTGTGCTGCAAAAGCATCCTGTTCCTCTTTTGAAAAGCCATTTTGCTCGGCTATATTTTCTGCTGTGATGCCCATATGATAATCATTGAAGCAATCCCAAAGTCCATCAAGGATCATGCTGTCTTTCATCTCGGCATTACCGAATTTAACGGGCTTGCGTAAATTCATGATATGCGGTGATAAGGACATGTTCTCCTGCCCGCCGGCAATTACGATATTGCTGTCACCTGATAAAATAGCTTGCATACCCAAAGCGACAGAACGAAGGCCCGAACCGCAAACCTGATTAATAGTCAGGGCCGTACTACTTTCCGGTAATCCTGCCTGAATAAGAGTCTGCCGCGCAGGATTTTGTCCACAACCTGCCGTAAGAACTTGCCCTAGAATAACATCGTCAATATCACCCGCAGAAATCTTTGTTTCCTCAAGAATATTTTTTATAACAGTTGCGCCCAGTGTTGCAGCAGATACGCCAGACAAGCCTCCATCAAGATTTCCAATTGCCGTTCTTTTTGCAGCAACAATTACAACAGACTCACTCATCGTATTTTCCTTTCAGAAATAGCTTGATTAAGAAGCTCAATTTAAATTCTCAGGGCCACACTATAGCGGCGCAAGAATTTTTCAAGATTTTTGTGCATAAAACTTATATAATATTTATTCTTTTACCCACTCAAGCAATGGTTCCCAAATAGAAGCAACAGCATTCTGTCCTGCAATATAACTTATATGCCCGCAGCTTTCTTTTAAAACGGTTACATTGGCATTACCGAGTTGTTTTTCTAAAGCCTCCGTACACTCATATGGCGTAATCTTGTCTTTATCAGATGCAATAATCAATACGTCGTTTTTATAAGATGAAGGATCTATGACGCAGTCCTTTATTATCCATTTATTTTGTGCCGTAACGTTACCCGAGAACCATTCTTTGATGCAGTATTGCGCGATATGTTTTGGAATATCACAACCACTATTAAGCCAGTCTTCTACGTCAATAAATAATCTGGCCTGCTCGCTCCTCGGGTCCATTTTATCGAAGTCCATAAACTTGGAGCCTGCTTTTGACATATCCAGCATGGCAAAAAGAAACTCAACCCATAAAGATGGCAAATAGCCATTCCGCTGAATTGTCTCCAGTGCAAAAGGCGACCATAATCGCAGGCTTTTAAAAAAACCGGATTTCTCAGAATGAAAATCCCAAGGTACGGCAAGAAAAATAATTTTGCCAATATTAACCGCGGTAAAGCTAAGCCCGCCAAGCAATAATGTGCCGCCCATACAATATCCAAGTATATCCAGACTGTTTTGTGCTCTATCAGATGCAGCATGTATCATATGCGGCAATATTTCGGCCACTAATGTTTCCATAGTAACATCCGGATTGGTTTTGCTAATATCCCCCCAATCAAGAATAAAGACTTCGATATCGTTTTGTTGCAACCAAAGCGCAAAGGATCGATCTTTATTCAAGTTGAAAATATTTGCATTATTGATAAGGGAAGGAATAAGCAAAAGACTGCGTTTATACTGCACATTTTCTTTATCTTCCTCATCAGGAGTAAGCAAATGAATACCTTTATATTCATATTGACTGCTCAAGGACGGCCTGTCTGCACTATAAGTACTGTTCTGATATTTTTGTATCCCTCGTATAATATTTATACGGTCTTCATTGCTGTAGGGTATAAAGTTATCTTGTGCAAAATCACCATAGGATGCTGCGTTCGCTTGCAGTAATCCTGTGTGAATACATAAAGGTCTGGGGCCACTACGTTTTTTTTGTGTATTTGTCATGCAAAATACCAAGATATATCTTGAAATAATATTTTATTTTGCGCCGCATTCATGATTCGCTTTTATTTCTAAAAAAATTGTGCATAATAGACTTATCTATAAAATATAAAATTTATGACAAAGGTGCAACATGTCTAAGACAAGAAATGGCAAAGACGAACCAACTATTATAAAAAAATACGCAAATAGACGTCTCTACGACACAGGACGCAGCAGTTATGTAACTCTTGACGATTTGTGTGAAATGACTAAAGAGGGCTATAATTTTAAGGTCATCGATGCCAAGAGTGGAGACGATATCACGCGCAGCGTACTTACTCAAATTATTGCTGATCAGGAATCCAAGGATGAAAATCTTTTGCCGACTAATTTCCTGAAAACGTTGATAGGGTTTTACGGCAATAGCGTGCAATCAGTCATGCCAAGATATCTTGAACAAAGCTTGAATACATTTGTGAGCAATCAAGAGAAAATTCAGGAACAAATAAATAAATCTCTCGAAGAAATCAAAAGCATGTCCCCAATGTCGCAAATGGGAAATATGTTTCCCGGGGCATCGCATATAGAGGAGCTATCCCGTCAGAATATGGAGATGTTTGAGAAAGCCATGAAAATGCTTCCGCCTTTTAATATAAATTATGGCTCGGATGACACGCCCCCTAAAAAGTAAATGTGTTTAAGACAGATATAAAATAAAAAGCGCCTTTCATCGGGCGCTTTTTTAATTTCTAATCATTGAAATCTTCACGCGGGAGTGTTTCTTCCAAAGGTGGGTAATTTGTATCAACTTTTGAGATTTTTCCCATATGATCAAAATCACTTGTTCCAACAAACATTTCCTTTTCACCACGAATATACTCTATATCTATGCCCTTAGGGTCTATTTTTAGTAGCTCAAAACTGGAAGGCTGTATTTGTCCGGGTTCGTTGCTTTCAATTTCCTCTATTGAAACAACCTCTTTCTTAAAGAAAATATTATTACTTATATCATCATTCACTAGCTGTGTAGATGCGACAACATCAGTAGATTGTATTTCTTCTTTAAGTTCAGCGTTTTCCTGACTAAGCGCAGCAACAGTTTCCTGAAGTTCTTTGATTTTCTTTTTTGCTCTCTCATCAATCTCGTCATCAATGTTTCTTAGTCTATGAGCTATATATTTTTCATTGAGTTTTTGTTTGTTAACAAGATTTTGTAACACATCAATTTTTTGAGTTGCCTCATCCAAAGATGATCTTAATTCATCATTTTCTTTCTGGAGATCATAGAGATTACTTTTAAGATTAACGACTTCACCACCATCAACCTTGTTTTCAGGCTTTTTATCTACATCCTGACGGATCTCTCTTATAACCTTATGAAGGTTCTGGTTTTCTTGCTCCAGCATCTCAACTCTATTTTTATAGTCACTGCTATAGAAATTGCCGGGTTTTTCAGAATTAACCTTATAGACATCTTCAGGATTAATGATAATAGGCGCCAGATCAGCAGATTGTGCATAAGCCACATTCTTCTCAATGATAGAACCTGCCGCCAGTATAAGGCTTGAGGCATAAGCTATTTTCAATAATCCTTTTCTCATAATGTCAGATATATAATATGAAATATTAATATTACAAGAAAAAATAACTTACCCACATATTTTTATGGAGAAGCAGGCTTTGCGAAGTGAGACAGGGAACTCTCAAGAAACATATTGAGATCACCGTCCAGAACTGCACCGCTATTCGTTGTTTCAGCCTCGGTGCGTAAATCTTTTACCATTTGATAGGGGTGCAGTACATAAGATCTTATTTGGTGCCCCCAGCCAATTTCCGTCTTATCGCCATGCTCTTTGGCCTGCGCTTCCTTACGCTTTTGCAATTCTGCCTCATAAAGCTTTCCTTTAAGCATCTCCATGGCCATATCTTTATTTTGATGTTGTGACCTGCCACTTTGACAAGCCGCCACAATTCCTGTTGGGATATGTGTAATGCGCACGGCACTATCTGTGGTATTGACGTGTTGTCCCCCTGCCCCTTGGGAACGATAAGTATCAATACGCAGATCTTTGGCCTCGATTTCGATATCAATACTGTCATCAATAACAGGCGAAACCGCAACGGATGCAAAGCTGGTATGACGCCGCGAATTTGAGTCATAGGGTGAAATTCGTACCAAACGGTGAACGCCGCCTTCTGTTTTAAGCCAACCATAGGCCTGATGGCCTTCAATTTTGATAGTTGTGGATTTAATACCGGCTTCTTCACCTGCGCTGCGCTCAAGTACAGTGACTTTAAAGCCATTTTGCTCGGCCCAGCGAATATACATACGTAAAACCATTTCGGCCCAGTCTTGTGCCTCAGTGCCTCCTGCCCCTGCATTAACTTGTAAATAGGCGTCATTACTATCCGCTTCGCCGGATAGCAAGCTTTCAATGCGCTTTCTATTAGCGTATTTTTGGAGCTCTACAAGGGCGTTAGAGGCTTCTTCAAGGACATCCGCATCCTCCTCCTCTTCAGCAAGCTCAATAAGGTCAATAGTGTTTTGAAGATCAGACTCAATTTTGCGCACAGCTTCAATGCTGTTTTCTAAAAAAGTTCTTTCCTTCATTATTGTCTGGGCTTTTGATGAATCAGACCAAAGATCGGGGGCCTCACAAAGTGCACTCAACTCTTCAAGGCGTTTGAGAGAAGTTTCCCAGTCAAAGACTCCTCCTCAGCAAATCAACACAATTCTTTATGTCTTCTGCTATGGTTTGTGATTCTGCGTTCATGAAAATACTCTGTACATCTTTGCCTACTCAGGCAGGATAACACTTAATCTTTATACCGAGAAAAATCAAGCAGCCTTATTTTCGATAGGATTGGAACCAGGATCTGTTATCTTTCCTGACAGAATGGACTCTATATAAAAAGCCAGTAATGACTCATCATGATCAAAGCCGGATAAAGAAATCAAATTTCCAGAGCATACAATGTCGCTATCATGGGCGCCCGCTGTCATAATATCCAGATTATAGTCAATTTCAGGGTTATATTTGGAAATATGATAATCACCTAATAGTCCTAGGTGGAAGAGAACTTCATGAGCAAGATTATAAACAATAACGGGTTTGCCAGAATCTAAAAACCCTGAAACAAAGGACTTTACACTTGGATCAAGCCTTAGCTTTTCTGCACTACGTCGTCCTCCGGGTATTACAAGAATATCAAAGTTATAACCGGGGGCATCACCGATATGATAATCAACTGCATACTTCAAGCCCCAATGAGAATCGCTAGGCATATCAAGTTTATTCCATGCTGTAAGTAATTCGGCATCTGAAGAAATAATTCTCGAAGAAATATTCATCTTCGAAAACATGTCCTGCATTTCTATATATTCTCTTTCGCAAAAGCCATTTTCGACCAAAAAAGCAGCCTTGGTATCCTTTTTCATTTGAGTAAACCTTTTGCTGTATGCACTATTTTACGTAAGTTATACTTAGCCCATTTTGTTGTGCGATGCAATATAAATTTATAGGGTCTTCAAATTTCAATAAATTTTCCAAAATGGAAAACTAAACTTTACTTTTTTGTCAATGACATATAAAACTTAGTTGTATAAGTTTGAGGTCATCAAGGGATTCTTTTATGATTCTTGGGCATACGGAGATAATATATTACAGAATGCGTGTCTTTAAGGAGCTGGATATTATGAAACCCATGCGTAATCTTGTCTTAATTGCAGGACTTTTAATTTTAGGTGGCTGTACAATGTTTGACACCTATAGTGAAATCGATGCATTGAATGAAGCTAAGCCTTCAGGAAGTCCTTTCACAAGATCTTTGGCAGAAGAATATAAGGTTTTTGCTAATCGTGAGCTTCAAGATATGCTTGATTATCCGGATGCGCTTCACTTCGCCAGAAAAGGTCTTGCTGCCGCATCGGGTGAGGCCGTAATGCCGGAACCAGTAAGTGACTGGAACCTGAGCGAAAGACACATTAAAGAATTAAGTTCAGCGCGTGGACGCATTATTATTTCTTATGATTTGGGCGCTCGCGAACTTGCCCCTGCTATGTCAGCTAAAGTGCAATCACGTTATGACTGCTGGATAGAGCGTCAGGAAGAAAACTGGGAAGGCGGCACGGTCATTCAGTGTAAAACTGAGTTTTATGACGCCATTAATGAGCTTGAAGCTATGATACAAAAACCAGCCCCTGCTCCTCAAATGCCATCTGCAGAACCTCCTCCAATGGTCCCAGAAGAAGCTATGTATCTGGTATTTTTCAACTGGGATTCAACAGTTTTAAGCTCAGGTGCCAAGAGTGTTCTTGATGCAGTCGCCGCGGAAGTGGATAAAAACACTCCGGCAAAAATTAATGTTCTTGGGCATGCAGATACATCAGGCGATGCAGAATATAATAAGAAACTGGCGTTCAAACGTGCCGTAGCAGTTCGTGACTATCTTGTTTCCAAAGGTGTAAATGCCGAGATCATGGCTGTAGAAAGCCGTGGTGAGACAGACCTTCTGGTTTCGACATCGGATAATGTCCGTGAGCCTGCCAATCGCCGCGTAAATATTACGTTTGAGTAAGATTGGAAAGAAATGACTTTAAGAATTTTAAAAAGCCCGCAATTTAGGGCTTTTTCCTTTTAAGGATTGTATTTAAACCGCTATTACTTTCTGATAAAACACTAAAGTAGATGAAATAACCCCGTCAGGATTATTACCGTGACTTTTCTGGATTTAAGACCTGTTCTTTACATAAATGGTATATTACTTTCGATTTTATCGATTTGTATGTTCTTGCCGCTTTTGGCAGATATCTATTTCGGTCATGATGATTGGCAAGTCTTTTTTACCTGCATCATTATTACTGCCTTTTTCGGAGGCGCTTTAATTTTTGGTAATAGTGGCTATGAATTTAAAGTTAATACAAAACAAGCTCTTATTATTACTAATTCAACATGGATATTTCTTCCGGCCTTTGCATCCCTGCCTTTTTGGCTATCCTCATTGAATATGTCACTAACAGATTCAATTTTTGAAAGTATGTCCGGCATTACAACCACAGGATCAACCGTGATTGTTGGTCTGGATTACGCGCCTGCCGGTATTTTGATTTGGCGTGCAATCCTGCAATGGCTCGGGGGGATTGGAATTATTATTATGGCTATGTCTGTTCTTCCCTTTCTAAAAGTTGGAGGGATGCAGATATTCAAAACAGAACTTTCAGAAGGTGAAAAAGCCCTACCCCGTACTGCAAAACTTGCCAGTAATATCGGCGTTATTTATTTGGCACTGACTGTAATTTGTGCCCTTTGTTATATGCTGGTCGGTTTTGAAATTTTTGATGCGGTTGCCCATGCAATGACAACGATTGCAACTGGTGGATTTTCAACATATGACTCATCTTTTTTTCACTACAAAACTGCTGGCCCCGAAATAGTGGCTATCATATTTATGGTTCTTGGTGGAATACCCTTTGTTCTGTATCTAAAAGCTATCAGAGGAAATCTAAGGCCTTTATTTATCGACTCCCAAGTAAGATGGTTTCTTTCTATTCTATTAGCCTCAATTTTTATCATGTCCTCGTATCTAGTTTTACAGTTTGGGATGGAGGGAAGTGAGGCCGTCCGACGAGCCTCATTTAACGTGGTATCTATTATGACAGGTACCGGATATACAAGCGGGGATTACGGAACATGGGGCGGCCTTTCTGTCAGCTTGTTTTTCTTTCTCATGGTGGTCGGTGGTTGCGCCGGCTCAACATCTTGTGGAATTAAAGTTTTCCGATTTCAGGTTTTATATGCTGTTACTGATGTTCAACTTAAAAAACTTCTCCATCCAAATGGCGTTTTTATTCCGCATTATAATAAAAGGCCTCTACCTGCTGATGTTCCTTTGTCTGTAATGAGCTTTTTCTTTCTTTATGCTTTGACTTTTTCTCTTTTGGCCATTGCATTATCTTATGTCGGCCTAGATTTCATTACAGCAATGTCAGGCGCAGCAACCAGCATTTCCAATGTGGGGCCAGGCTTGGGTCCGATCATAGGGCCAGCCGGGAACTTCCAACCCCTCCCCGATAGCGCTAAATGGATTTTAATCTTTGGAATGCTTTTGGGTAGACTTGAGCTTTTTACACTACTTGTGATGCTCTCTCCTAATTTCTGGAAAACATAGAAATAGGCTTAATTAAGAATATCAAATTTCTCATTGAGTATTTTTTGTGTTTCTTTATCAATGTTGCCGATAAGCCTATCAATAGCCTCCATCTGAAGTTTCTCTCTGTCAACAAGCGATTTATGCTCAGAAATTGCTACTATCTGTGTAGCATTAATTCTTACTTCCTGAAAACGATATGCTCCTGAACCATAAAGCTGGACATCGACTTGTGCCTTAATCGTGTACTCATCATCTCTGTCCACACCTAACAGAGCGCCCATTCTATTATCGGATTGAAGCATACGATGTGTGATAGAGCTATCTACAATACGGACAACCAATTTCCCATTAGAACCGTTAGGCGTATAACGATGACGAAAGTAATCAGTAATACTTTGCGCGGGATCACCTATGAAACCTTCAATTCTGGTTTCACCCTTATCATTAATCACCTCATAAGAAGCCGCATAAACAGGAATAGGAGCAAGGTGATCATACGTCATTTTTGCCAAAGGCTTCCCATCACCAGTGGTACATGCCGTCAGCAGAAAAACAATCAGTAAGAAAAAATAGGGGCTTTTACTTTTTGTCATTTTTTAAAAACTCTTCAGGGTCAAAAATATATTCTGTACTGCAAAATTCACATTTAATAGAAATCTTATCATCTTTTTTTATATATTCGATATCTTCTTCACTCATTGTCCGCAGGATATTTTTGACACGCTCGATATCACATCGGCAATTTTTCTGCACAGTCTTACGCTCGAATACTCTGATGCCTTCCTCATGAAATAGCCTTATCAATAGCTGATCAGATTCCAAATCCTCGGCAAGAAGCTCATCTTGCGTACAACTATCAAGTAAAATCATCGCGCGGCGCCAATCATCTTCCTCCAAATTCCCCTGATGTCCCTTATCTTCCTCCGGCATATTCTGAAGCATAATAGCGCAAGCACGCCACTTATCATCACGCTGGCCAACAGACATCTTTATACCGGTATTGATTTGCTCGGACTGATTAAAATAATGCTGGACACAGTCAATCATCGAGGCTCCACGTAGCTCTACAATTCCCTGATAGCGCTCTTCATTGCCTTTGGGGTCGACAGTAAAAGCGATATATCCCTTACCCAGATATTGAGCCAGATGATTTTTTCCATCCTCTGTAGCTTTAAGAGCCGATATTTGTTCTCGCGAAGCCTGAAATCTATCCTGATCAAAAGTGGCACACGCTCTTATATCACCCTCTGACGTGACATCGGAAACCAGCATCTTGATTGGCCCGTTGCCTTGTGCCTGAAGCGTAAAAATCCCCTCATATTTGAGCATAGATGATAGGCACAGACAAAGCGTCATGGTCTCAGCAACAAGATGTGCAACTGGTTTTGGATATTGATGTGCATTCAGGATATCATCGATGATACTGCCAATCCGGACAACGCGGCCTCTAAGATTAGAGCTTTCCAATCGAAATGTTTGTACGTAATTATCTCTAATCATAAGCATATATCAGGATTTAATTTTATAACCCGTCTTTATCATTTTATACGAAATAAACGCTAATATTGCATTAATCACAGAAAGAATAACAAAGCCTGTCAAAACATGATCTGCTCCCAGCCCTGTAAACCCATAACGAAATCCATCAATCATATAAAAAAATGGATTGAATAACGTCATTTTTTGCCAAAGCTCCGGCATCATATCGATACTATAAAATGTTCCTGAAAGAAAAGTGAGCGGCGTAACAATAAAATTGGTAACAGCGGCTATATGATCAAATCTCTCCGACCATATTCCGCCTATAATGCCTAGTGACCCCAGCATAAGAGAGCCTAAAAATGCAAAGACTAAAACAGCAGAAAGTGAATAAATCTGGATAGGCACAAAAAGTGCTAGTAAACATACGGTAAAAAAGCCAACGATAAGCCCTCTACACACTGCCCCCGCCGCGTAACCACAATAAAGTTCGCTTGCTGAAAGCGGCGGCATAAGCACATCAACGATATTACCCTGTATCTTGGAAATAACCAGAGAGGAAGACGTGTTGGCAAAGGCATTTTGCGCCATTGTCATCATAATCAGGCCCGGTGTAATAAATACCATGTAGGAAATGCCATTGATTTCTTTTGCTAATCCTCCAAATGCAAGCGCAAATACAGCATAAAACATCAAAGTTGTTGCCATAGGTGCTAAAATAGTTTGTGTATAAACAGTAACAAACCGTTCTATTTCCCGTTGGATTAAGGTTATAAGCCCAATTTTATTAAGGCCTTTAATATATTTTTCTGATGGAAATTCAGTCATAGTAAAACCCGTCTTGATCAAAGACACAGAATAAATCAGTATTAGCCTATGACAAGAGTAAAAAAGAAAGTTAACCAAAATAACACCAAAGAACGAAAGAGGAAAATCCCAAAGAAGATAACGCCTGATTATCTCCATAATTCCGGTTTGTATTATCTTCAACGTTATGCAGCCAGTACAAATCATTTCAAAGATGTTATGGCGCGCAAGGCCAAACGCTCATGCATGTATCATCTCGATCAGGATTTTAGCAAATGTTTAAAATTAATAGATGAGCTTGCCGATAAGTTTGCACAAGTCGGTCTACTTGATGACGAATCCTATGCCTACGGACTTGCATCGTCCTATAGACGCCAAGGTCTATCTTTCCGCATGATAGTACAGAAGATGAAAATAAAGGGGTTAGATGACAATCAAATTCAAACAGCCTTACAAAAAGTAGATTGCACGAGTAATATAAGCTCTATCGCAGATCCAGAACTAAGAGCTGCTCTGGCTTTTGCCAGAAAAAAACGTTTGGGGATTTTTTACCAAGGAGATGAACTTAAACGTCCCGAACATCAAAAGGCTTTGGGGCGCTTCGCACGTGCCGGTTTTTCTTATGACATAGCGAATAAAATTCTGGCGATCGAAAGTGAAAGAGACTTGGAATAAGGAAGTTACCTTTCTCTTTCTTTCCAGTTTTTAAGCGCGGCAAAAGGGTTGTTATACATGCCATCGGGCTCATCCCCAATACATTCGTTTTCACTCTTAAACTCGGAATTTTCCGCGCGGGGAAATGGATTAAGCGCCAGAGATAAAAACTGCGTAGCAACCTCGCCCACATCAATTTTGCCGTCAATGATCGGCTCCGGATCTTCGTGTTCTTCCAGAATCGGCTGGTCTTCTAAATCCTTGTGCGTCATCCGCTCGCGCTTGGCTCGGGCAAAAGATACGGCCTGATCCGGATCCGCATACCATGCCTCAAATTCTTCATGAATGTCGCTGATAACTGGCTCAAGAGTTACAATACATTTTTGAGTAATACTTCCGATTAACTTGCCCTGTATGTGAACGACCATACTGCCTTCATTACGCCGAATTGAAAATTCACAGCTTAAATTTTCAATTTCATGCAGATCAAGACGATTACTTAATGCCTTCTTTTCCTGAGCATCAGGCTCAAGCGAAAAATTCAAAGCCTTAGCCGTAATAGATTCCGCTTCTATTTCATGTGACCATTCGGGTTTCATGTTTAGTTCTTCCTATTCAATTCAAACCGTAACAAAAAAATCATCGATATCGATAGGCTTCTCGATATTCTTGATAATATACATCTCCATTTTCTGAACAATAACCTGATCCGGCTCTTTGTCGCAAGAGGCATAAAGGTTTCGTATCAAGACTTCTGCCAGTGTTCCCTTTTTTATTTCGCTCAAGCTATCCTGATCCAGTTTTTCCGGCGCGATTGCTGCCATATAATTATGCATACGTCCATTAAATGCCTTCATCATACGGCGCATATGTTTTGGAATCCCCATGTCACCGACCCCCATCTCTCGCAGGCTTAAATCTAAATCTTTAAATGTGATATCAAAAAGATGCTGGGAGATTTCCTTATAATTCTCGTGATCGTAATATTTGTAAAGAATGATAAATATATTCAAAAGCAGAAAATCAAAGCGACCATCAAAATTATCCGGAACGTTCATCTCCAGATAAAAATAGGGAT
>JAOUOR010000058.1 GCA_029880245.1 Alphaproteobacteria bacterium | reverse complement strand
AGTAGCAAGGGCATCACCTAACGGCAATTAATCTTTTCCATTTCAGTTTCAGCGCGGTTCAATATATTCGCCGCGGCATCCGGATAATCTTTCTTCAATTGCTTAAGAGCCACACAAGCATCCTGAGTTTTTCCCATCCCTGCCAGAGACATACCTAATTTCAATAAGTTACCGGAAACCTTGGATCCTTGAGGATAGTTTTTATATCCCTCTGCAAAAACACGCGCAGCCTTTTCGTAGTTTCCACGGACATAGAATGTCTCGCCGTACCAGTATTTAGCATTAGGAATAAGGGTGCTATCTGGATAATTATTCATAAAAGCTTCAAAACCACGCTCCGCCCCCTCAAAGTCGCGGGTCTTGATAAGGGCAAAAGCACGCTCATAATCAGCCGCCGCTCTATCATCAGGACTAGTTGCTCCGGTTTGCTCAGATTGACGGATTGTTCCAAGCTGCCCTGAAGTCTGGCCTTCCTTTGATGAATAATAGAAATTATCTTCCTCTTCATCTAGCTTGTCTTTCCCCCAAACTGCCTTCGTTTTATCATTAGATGCCGGAGCACTTCCTCCCGTCACCGATTCCCCGTAGCCATAATTGCTATTGCCTGATGCAGAGCCACCACCTTCCAGCGCCTGAATCCTGACCTGCATATCGCCTGTGACCGTCTCAAGCTCTTCTTTAAGACGGCGAATCTCATAGTTCTGCTCTTCGATTGTTCCGGTTAAACGGCGGATTTCTTGCTCCAATTCCTGCAACCTGATTTCCATCGCGGCAATCGCACCTCGGTCACTTTGGGCATGAGACATATCAGATGCCCCGAATGCCAGAACGGAAACCGCCACTAGCGGTAAAGCTGTTTTATAGAAATAAAAGCGTGCCATAAGATCATATCCATCTGGCTGGATTTAAATTATTCGACTTTGCTTACGCCGCGCCGATTTTGAGCCCATGCATTAGTATCAGAACCTGCCACAGCAGGTCTTTCCTTACCGTAACTCACTGTCGTGATGCGGGAAGGCTCCACTCCCAGAGCTGTCAAATAGCTTCTAATTGCATTGGCACGTCGCTCGCCCAGTGCAAGGTTATATTCACGTGTACCCCGCTCATCGGCATGACCTTCAATAGTCACTTCCAAAGTACCATATTGCGCAAGCCATGTGGCTTGATTTTCCAAAGTCATTCTGGCTTGCTGTGTCAAAGTATGACTGTCCGTGTCAAAGAAAACGCGATCACCAACATTTACGACCAGATCAGCCTGAGTGCCTGGCATCGGACCGTCATCAACAAAAACCGAATCGTCCGACATAACAGAAGAATCCATCAAAGTTGTGTCTGTATCACCACTCTTATTGCCGGCACACGCAGATAATGCAATCGCAGCAACACCAATCATCAAATAACGTCGGTACATGGGTTTTTCCCTTCCTACTCTAAAAAATAATTTTAATACTCGAAGCTCTATTAATTCAAAATGACATAATGTCATGATCAAAATCGAATCTGTACCATACACTATTAAGCACAACAGCCTACCCATGCAAGCGGATTCAAAAATGATCCCCAGTTCAATGAAAAACTATTTGATCTTGTTCCTGCTCGCTTTTAATTCATGCAGAAGCGCTTTTGCATCATCACAGTTATAGACATTAGGCGCGTTGGCTATATATGCCTCGATATCATTAATAGCCCTATCCGTTTCACCGATGCGTGCATTCAGAACTCCGGAATCAAAAAGCAAACGAAACTCCTGCGGCACAAGCTCCCTCATTTTCTCAATTAACTTTAGGGCCAAGCGGTAATCTTCGGCTTCTATATAGCGGTTTTTCACCGGATTTAGCAGTCTTACGATAAAGTCTCTATCCTTTAAGGCCTCATAATAAGAAGCTGATAATTCAGCATTTTCTCCTAAAACAACCTTCAACCTGGCACGCAAATCATGTGCTTCTAATATGCCGCACAAATCTGCGGGATCGAATAGAATCTGTTCACTTTCGTGGATCAGCCGGCAAATATATAAGTCCGGCAAGGAAAGTACTTCCATTTTCCAGCCCAAAGACAAAGCCGTCCTGAGATATAAAAGTGCCAGAATTCCCGGGTGCGCTTTTCTTTCATCGATACACCTGATCAGATCGTAACTTTCCAGAATATCAGGCACAGCATTGTCATAGGCGACATAGTTTTCCTGCTCATACAAAACATATTTTAAGGCCGCCAGACGCGTGCGCGCATCATCCTTTGCGCCCTCCTCCAAAAGAAGGGAGAATCGCTTAGAAACATTTTCGGCAAGTTTAAAGATATGAACTACGTAACGCTCTACAGACATTCCATCATGAAATGCCGAATATAAAGAAATCAGCGTTAATGCCAAATCTATATCGGCACCCTGATCTTCTGTTATTATCTTCCAGTAATCATCCGGTTTAAAATTACTCATACACTATTTTCAAAGCAAAATATTATCGCTCGTAAATGCTGTCCTGACTCCAATCAATAGGATCACCATCAGCAACGGGCGCTACCGGCGCTCCATTTGCCGATGTATCACCATAATTCTGGCCAGCGGCATTATAGCTGTTTGCTCCTCCGCCGAAATCAGGAGGCGGAGTACCTTCCGCCATATCCGGCGTACCAACAAGCTTAACGTAATTTACGACCTGCTTTACACCTTCAATTGTGCGAGCTTTTTCAATCACGCGGTTTAGCTCTTTTTGATCCTGCGCAAAGCCCATTAAATACACAGACCCCTGTACAGTATCTACGGAATAATTAATGGACTCGATTTCTTTATCAAAAATAAGGGCTGTGCGAATACGTCCGCTGATCCAGACATCTTTGGCAAAACCGACAATCCCTTCACTATTGGCGACTTTTATCTCGTTAATCACCTGTTTTACGCCCGCGGGCTGCCACGCCAGCCGCACAGCATCCACACGGTGCTGCGGGTCCTGCACTACGCCAGTAATAAGAACGCGCCCCTGATTTACAGTCAGATCAAGCTTGGTAAATATATCCATATTATCACGGAACCACAGACTATTTATTTCCGTTTGGATTCGCGCATCACTGGCCGCGCGTGAAATGCCGCCCTCCTGCACAGCCGCAGTTCCAACAGCTACGCCGGCACCGGTTGCCAGCCCCAAAGCGCATGATGATAAAAGTATTGAAGATGCCGCTACAGATAATAACGTTAGTTTTTTCATTGGAAAGCCCTGAACCTATTTGGAATTACTCGTTTCACAACCATAGGCGGAGTCCTGATTTCGAATCGCCTGCTCGCCAGTATTATGAGGTGACTTCCCATGCATTGTCCAGATGTTGCACGGAACTATCCCCTGTTACTGTGACAACATCAAAACGCATATCACAATGATTGCAATCAGGGTTTTCCGCAAGAAAAAGTGACGCTGCATTTTCGATACGTTTGCGGCTTCGTGCCGTTACAGCTTCAAGCGCATCTGATTTTTGTGCTCGTGCCTTAACCTCAATGAAACATAAAATATTATTTTTTCTCGCTACCAGATCGATTTCCCCATATTTTGTCTTATAACGTACCTGAATTACCTTATAGCCATTTCTTTCCAGATAGGCTTTAGCCAGTTTTTCGGCCTGCACCCCTTTACTGTAGCTTGTTTCCTTATGAAACATCATCGCCTTCCTTAGCCAGGCCAAGCGCCAAATCATAAATATGTTTTCTGGCCATTCCTGTACGCTGAGAAACCAAGGCTACTGCGTCTTTTGTAGAGTTTAACACCATTTGCTCACGCAACATTTCCCTGAGAATAACATCACTGAAACTACGGACTTCCGGTGGAGCAATAACCAAAACAATCTCCCCTTTCGGTGTGCCGCTGTCCTTATAATATTCTATAAGCTGTTCAATCTCACCGGATTGGACTTCCTCATATATCTTAGTAATCTCCCTGATTACCGCCACGTAACGCTTTCCCATGACTGCGCCAATGTCATGCAAAGTAGCCAAAAGGCGTGATGCGGACTCGAAAGCCACTAAAGTTGAAGGCACAGCCGCCCATTCTTCCAATATTTTTTTTCGAGCCTGTGTTTTAGAAGGCAAAAATCCGAGAAAACTAAATTTATCGCTTGGCAAGCCTGAAATCTGCATAGCTGCTACAGGCGCGCACGCCCCTGGAATTGTTGTTACATATATACCTTGTTTCCTGACCTCACGCACAAGTTTATACCCCGGATCGGAAATAAGGGGGCTGCCTGCATCAGTGACCAGTGCAATCATTTTACCTGTATTAAGCTCCTCGATTATCCTTTGCCTTTTTTGTTCGTCGCTATGGTCGTTATATATTTTTGTCTCGACCTTAATGCCATAGGCTGAAAATAGTTTTCGTGAAACGCGCATATCCTCGCACAAGACATAATCACAGACATTAAGCACATTTATTGCCCGCAGCGTCATATCCTGTAAGTTGCCAATCGGTGTTGCCACCAAATAAAGGCCTGCCTCAAATTCTTCTCTTGTTTTTTCTTGCGCTGGCTTTTGCATTTTGTTTTCTATATCTTAGTCCGTATAACCTAATATCAAGAGAATATCATTGCCATGCATAAATCAAATTTTAAAAACATTTTTTTCTTAATTTGTTTTGTTATTATCTCCGCTTTTTCCCTCTCGGGATGTACAGGCGGCGGTTACAATGCACAGCCGTGGCAAAATAATCCCGATGACATTAAACCGGCGCAGGACAATCCCGGAGACCTCAGAGTACCGGGCGTAGAGAGTCAGGCTTTAGGGGAACCTTTATCGGCTCAAGATACAAACGGCGCAACGCCCATTGTGCGCGTCGGTATTCTTCTTCCCTTAAGCGGGCAGCATGCTGGGTTAGGACAATCCATGTTACAGGCTGCGCATATGGCTCTTATGGACATGGGGCATGGAAATTTTGAGCTTATGCCTCGTGATACGGCGGGAACATCAGAGGGCGCCCGTAAAGCCGCACGAGAAGCCCTGAATGATGGGGCTCAACTTATTTTGGGGCCTGTTTTCTCTGATTCTGTAAGAGCTGTTCGGCCCATTGCCCAAAGTGCTGATGTTAATGTCATTGCTTTTTCTACAGATTGGCATTTAGCCAACAGGAATACATATCTTATCGGGTTTCTTCCCTTTGATCAGGTCGAGCGCGTTATACGATTTGCCTCCATGCAAGGCCTGTCGCGCATTGGTGTTATAAGTCCGGAAGACAGTTATGGGAACGGTGTGGTTTCAGCTTTTCAGGCCATCACAGAAAACTATCCCGCAAGCAGCGTTCGTGTTGAACGTTTTTCCACAAAATCAAGCAGCCTAGGTCCGGTTATGGCGAGATTTACAGACTATCAGCAACGCAAATCTACAGACAATGCCTATGGCATGCCCTTTGATGCTGTGTTGATGCCGGTCGGAGGTGCATTAGCACGGCAAGTCGGGAGCTTCCTTAATCACTATGACATGCCGCCAAGCGCTGTTCGGCGCCTTGGGACCGGCCTTATGGATGACCCATCGCTTGCAAAGGATAAATCACTTGATGGCATGTGGTTTGCGGCACCTGATCCTCAGGCCCGAAAAAAATTCGAACAGCACTATAAAAGCCTGTATTATACTGAGCCAGAGCGCATTGCCTCTTTGGCCTATGATGCTACGGCGTTAGCCGCCGTTCTTGCCCGAAGCGGCATTAAACAAAAAGGGTATCCAGCCTTTGATGCAGCGTCAATTACCAATCCAAACGGTTTTTATGGCGTGGATGGTATTTTTCGTTTCCGCAGCGATGGTATTGTCCAAAGAGGCTTAGCGATGCTCGAATTTCGTAATGGAAAAATTGTTGTGATCGACAGAGCACCAAAATCATTTCAAAATAATCAGTTTTAGATATTAAAAATCAGAAACGATTCGAATCATTTTTCTTTATTTTAGTTAGAATCAGTCAAAAAAAAGTATAAACGATCTTATGCGTTTTTCTGAAATTCAATTGATTTATTCAAAAAGAACTTTGTCTATATAACTGATAATAAACATAGATTTTATTTCGAGACGACATCCCTTAAAATTAAATCTCTATGCACTTGCCAAGATTATAAAAATACGGCATATCTTATAAACTTAATACGACACGATAAGTTTTCTAACCTGACGGAAACGCATTCTGTTTCCGCGTGGCCACAGGAGGGAACCATGGCTGATACTGCTTTGCAAAATGATGATTTTTATGAAGAGGACCTCAAGGCTCGAAAAGGCCGTCCGCGCAGTGAAAAATCGCGCAAGGCCATCTTGAATGCTACAAATAAATTGCTGCTCCAGACTTCGGTTCAAGAATTAAGCATCGAATCTATTGCCAAAAAGGCAAAAGTAGGTAAAACCACGATTTACCGCTGGTGGCCGAACAAAACGGCTGTTGTGATGGAAGCATTAGCCAGTCAGCCCGGCCTTCAAAGCCCTATGCCGACTGCCAATAACCACCGTGAAGCCATAATCATGCAGCTTGATAAACTTATACGTCTTGTCGACAGCCATAATGGTCAAACCATCGCGCAGCTTTTTAGTGAGGCACAGGCCAGCTCAGATTCCTTGAAGATTTTTAAGGATAATCTGCTGGAGCCGCTTATGGATGCCATGCGCTATAGTATTGAAGAAGGCCAGAGAAACGGTGAATTCCGTAATGATATCGACTCAACAATAGTGGTTGATATTCTCTGCGGTCCAGTATTTTTCCGTCTCATGGCACACCCAAAGGACCTTACAGATGAGTTCCGCGAAGACTACCCTTCCGAGGCTTTAAAAATCCTCTCGCCTGATAATGCAAATTAGATTTTTATAGTCGCTCCACTGCTTGCGCTATTTCTAAATTCAGGTAAGCTTAGCCTATGATTGATGGATTTGAAAATTTTAACATCGCACTCATGTTACAAAATCTTATATCATGGTGCGGGGGTTATTTTCTTAACCCTAATACACTTATTCAAGGTGTTATTATTGTAACCTCCTTTGGCTTTGGCTTTGTTTTTTACCGTCTTGCACGCAGGTCTGTTGAATCATTGATCAATAAATCCGACCTGCCGGGTAAAGTTAAGCGCATTGCCAATAATTTGCGCAAACTCCTCTTTCCATTTATCACGCTTATCGTGATTTTTATGATCACGCGCATCGCAAGTTCGGACCTCATCGGCGTGGATGTCTCTCTCATTAACGGAATGATGAAGGCCCTGCTGGCATGGATTATTATTCGAATTATGGCGCAGTTCATAGAAAATAACGCCGCGCGCAACGCTTTTGCGATAACTATCTGGTGCATCGCAGCCTTAAGTATCTTTGGTATTTTAGACCAGACAACAGAGATTCTGGATTCTATCGGCTTTAATATAGGCGAGTTCAGATTATCGGCTTTGGCCGTTCTTAAAAGTATTATTTACCTCTTTATTCTCATTTATTTTGCAACGTTTGTTTCTTCTTTGGTAGAGCGCCGCATCATAAAATCAACAAGCCTGAAGCGTTCATCACAAGTTCTAATTTCCAAGATTATCCGTGTTGTTTTGATTGCTATTGCTGTACTGATCGGTGTGAATGTTTCAGGAATCGATTTATCCCTCTTTGCCGTATTTGGCGGTGCGATAGGCTTGGGGATAGGTTTTGGATTACAAAAAGGAATATCAAATCTCTTTAGCGGTATGCTTTTGCTGGTTGACCGCTCTATTGAACCGGGCGATGTCATAGAGCTTGATAATGGTACATTTGGCTGGGTCAATCATATGGCGGCACGCTACACGGAGATTGTCACGCGGGATAATAAATCTTTTCTTATTCCCAATGAGGAATTCATCACACAACGCGTTGTAAACTGGAGCCATGGTAATTCTCTGATAAGGCTGGAAGTTTCATTCGGCGTACATTATGATTCCGATCCTCACTTTGTGAAAAAAATTGCTCAGGATGCCGCCGTTAACGCAGATACAGCAGGGCGCGTATGTCAGGACCCCTCGCCTGTTTGCCATCTGGTGGAATTTGCGGACAGCTCTTTGAATTTTAAGCTACGCTTTTGGATTAAGGATGCACAACACGGCGTCACCAATATCCGCGGGGATGTTATGCTGGCGTTGTGGGACGCTTTTAAGGAAAATGGCATACAAATCCCCTATCCCCACCGCGAAGTTTATATCCATCAAGTCAAACAGGGTAAAAGCTAGGCCGCTTTGGCGATATCTCCACTCAGAGCACCTTCCGCCGTTAGAACAGCAGCCACAGCATTAGTCACAGAAGCAATGCGCGCAGCCATCTGAATATCGGATGAGGACATACCCTCATTCCTGAGCGCAGCCTCATGTGCATCAATACACATACCGCAGCCATTAATCACTGAAACAGCCATAGCCCATAACTCGAAGTCCTTTTTATCAACACCCGGATTGCCGATCACATTCATGCGAAGCTTAGCCGGCATTGTCTGGTATTCCTTGTTTTTAGCCAAATGGGCAAAACGATAATAAACATTATTCATCGCCATAATAGCGGCGGCTGATTTGGCTGCATTTTTCTCAGCTTCAGATAATTTTGTCTCTGTTTCGGCCTCTATAGCTTGAATAAGATTGGCGTTGCCTGTGGCATAAGCGCTGGCGTAGAAACATCCCCAAATCTGTGCTTGAGTAAGGCTTTCATCATTGGCAAGACTGGATAAATTCAGCTTTATGTCTTTTGCGTAATCAGGGATTTGAGATTTTATTGATTCGATAGACATGGGTTTTCTCCTTAAAATATAAAGTGTCATCCCGAGCAACGCCGAGGGATCTTATTTAGATTCCTCCATGCCCCCGCATCAAGTGCGGGGTCGGTCGGAATGACACATCAGATTAAGCCGCTATTTTTTCGGCTTCCGCGCCAACATCAATTGTTTCACCACCAATAGGGCGATTACATGGGCAAAGCTCATCTGATTGAAGCGCATCCAAGATACGTAGCGTTTCTTTCGGGTTACGGCCAACACTCAGACCATTGACCGAGACATGCTGGATGATGTTATGCGGATCAATAATAAATGTTGCGCGCAGCGCCACACCGGCTTGCGGCTCACGAATACCTAGAGCATCAATCAATGAACCATTTGTATCGGCAAATGACCACTGGCCCAGACTTTTAAGCTCCGGATGCTCGCGGCGCCATGCCAATTTACAAAATTCATTATCTGTCGAGCCACCAAGTACAACCGCGTCACGATCGGCAAATTCGCTATCGAGTTTTGCAAATTCTACGATTTCTGTCGGGCAGACAAATGTGAAATCTTTCGGGTAGAAAAAGAAAACCTTCCATTTACCTTCAAAGCTTTTCTCTGTGATGGTTTCAAATGCGCTTTGTCCGTTTTCCTCGTGCTTGTTAAAGCCCGGCTTTACGCCTGTAATTTCAAATTCGGGAAGTTGATCACCAATGCCTAGCATAGTTTTTCTCCATTTATGGTTAAAGTGAATCTCTAATTTATGAGCAGAAGGTTGCACGTTTTAGACTCAAAAAGCCAACAATTATTTCCATTAATTATTATCGAAAAAAACGATACTATTTTTGTTTTATATATGATATTTTCAATAAAATGAATAGACCAACTTTAAGACAACTCGGTTATCTGATCGCCCTTCAGGATGCCAAATCCTTCTCGGGCGCCGCCGAGCTTTCCAATGTTACACAATCAACCTTAAGCGCTGCCATCCTTGACCTTGAAGAGACCCTGCAACAGCGCCTTGTTAATCGCGGGCGCAAGAACATTACACTGACCGCTTTTGGCGAGGAAACTTGCGAGACCGCGCGCACTATCCTGAATAAGGTTGATCACCTTCTCTACCGCGCTCAAGCCATTAAATCTCCGCTTTGCGGTCCCTTACGTCTTGGCGTCATCCCGACGATTGCACCCTATTTTCTCCCGCGCATTATGCCTGCCTTGCAAGAAAGCTATCCTGAGCTGGAACTTCATCTCTATGAAGATATAAGTGCGCGGCTGGTTGATAAAATCCAGCATAATGAAATCGATCTGGCACTGATGGCCTTTCCCTATAAAACACCGGATATGACCCAATTACCGCTTTTTAAAGAGCCGTTTTTTCTGGCTTGCCCTCAATCAAGATGTACAATCAAAAAGCCGGTATCTCTGGAAGATCTTGACCCCGATCAACTTTTACTACTGGAAGACGGTCATTGTTTGCGTGACCATGCCATAGAAGCTTGCAAATTAAAAATCCCCTCGACACGCAAAGCCTATAGCGCGACCGGCCTGCAAACCCTGATCCAGATGGTTAATAACGGGATGGGCATGACCTTGCTGCCTGAGATGGCCACTCAAACCCCGCATGTACCGGAAAACGTTAGTATCCTGCCATTCAAAAACCCAAGCCCTATGAGAGAAATCGGATTTATCTGGAAAAATAATACTCTCCGGAAGGAAGAATTCCTAATGCTTGCAACAATAATCAAAAAGCGATATAAAACGCCCCATGAACAATGAGAATTACAAAGTCGCGGCCATGTACCGCTTTGTCCCGATTGATGACATCCCTTCTATGCGGGCGGAGATATACGCCTATGCGCAAAATAATGTGCCCAGTATTTGCGGCACGCTTTTACTTGCCCCTGAAGGGATTAACGGGACAATCGCCGCCCTTCCGGAAGACATGGACAAGATGGCGGCTTTCCTGGATGAAAAGCTTGGCGTCATGAGCAGCGAGACAGCTTGCGAGTTTAAATATTCGCATGCGACATTTAAACCTTTTAACCGTTTTAAAGTGCGCCCTAAAAAAGAGCTGATTACACTTCGCAAACCCGAAGCTAACCCTCATGAAAAGGTCGGGGAATACGTCGAAGCGGAAAACTGGAATGATCTTATTTCAGATCCTGACGTTTTGCTGATTGACACACGCAATGAGTACGAGACGCGCGTAGGTATATTCGAAGGTGCCATTGATCCGAAAATGGATATCTTCACCGAATTTCCCGACTGGGTTGAAAAAAATCTCGATCCTGAAAAGCATAAAAAAGTTGCCATGTTCTGTACGGGCGGTATTCGCTGTGAGAAAGCCAGCTCCTATATGCTCGCTCACGGTTTTGAAAATGTCTATCACCTCAAAGGCGGCATTTTGAAATACCTGGAGACTATTCCAGCCGATGAAAGCAAATGGAAAGGCGATTGCTTTGTCTTTGACCAGCGCGTTGCTGTCGGGCACGGCCTGAAAGAAAGTGAATGGACAATATGCCATGGCTGCCGCGAGCCGCTAGAAGCCAAAGATCTGGAACGACCGGAATTCGAGCGAGGCGTTTGTTGTCATCATTGCGCCGCCGATCTTACGCCGGAGCGCGCCAAAGCGTTTCGTGACCGCCAGAAACATTATGCCGGCATCTATGGTGATGATTAAGAGCGCTGAACTTCCTAGAGCTATTTGATAAAGATAACGGGCAAATCGTATAATATTGGGGGAATATATACAATCTGCCCGTATCGTTGTTATGCCCATTATTTTACATAGATTCTAATTAATTGCACAGCAATCATGAGTATATATACTTTTGATTAGTGCCTCCCTAATAAATTAGCCCTTTGATTTTGTGCTCTAAGTTTAATACAAAACGTACACTAAATAATGTTTTTAAAACAGTGCTCTATTTGAATAAAATCAGAAAAACCATCAGATAAATACCTGCGCCGCTATTATCCAATAATAGCCAATAAAGGTGTGCGTTTCGGTCTTAAATCGCAGGATAAATCGTGCATATAATTTTTATGGACCTGTTAAGAAGAAATATTTAGTGTCATATTGATAAACTTAGGATTTAATTTTGCGTAAGATCAATTGATGTCGACCCGATTAACACAGGCCCAAAAGAAAAACATGGCGCAGTATAAAACCCGACCCGCAAAGCTTACTTTGCTTACCCTATCCTGTGTGGGGCTAAGCGGTTGTGTTGAAACGCTTCATGATCTGAAAACGCCGGAATGGCTGAAAGCGCCGAGTATATTATATGAGGATGCTACTACGTATAATGATAACTCTAATGCTAATGCCAAAAATATTTCTTCAGAAGACTTACTGGATGCCGACGGGGAATGGACCATCGTTGAAGAGAGCGAAGGCTATGACCCTTCGAAGGCTCATTTACAGGCAAGGGAGAAAGTCGATCCCCGCCGCAGAAAGAAAATGAAGGAACTTGCCCCTCATTTCGAGCCTAATGCGGAAAGCGGAGAGGATCATAATCAACGGATATTGCTTGTCGATAATCATGAAAAACAAGCCATGCCTGATGAAGACACGGATAGCGGATTCCTCAGTAGTTTAAAAGGGTTATTCGCCGCACCTGACTCTTCTGAAAAAGGGAATCCTGCTCCAAAAGAAAAGCCTGCAATACTTGTCAACACGGATTATATGTCTTCAGAGGGGAAAGACGGCATTATTAGACCACCGCCTCTGCCAGCAGCAAAATATAAACCCTTTCAAAAGATATCAACGCATGATGATGAAACCTCGATTGATACTAATGTTCTGGACGCTGTTGTCTCGGGTAAGGAAAAGCATGAAACTATTAGCTGGAATGCACTCAAAACATCACCTGCCCAAAAGACTACCGCAACCAGCCAGACCCTTAAAACCGTAAAACAAAAAATAGATTCGAAGGCACAATCTATTCCTAAAGCAAAGACAACTCATCAGGCTCAGGCAACGCAAGAAATAAAATCAGTTTTCAATATAAGAAACAGTCGTCAACCGGGAAAGACGCGTCTGGTTTTAGATATTTCCGGTTATGCGGAGTTCAAAACCAAAATTGATCCGATACGTAATGTCCTGCGTGTTAGGATCTATAACACACACTGGAATACCGAGCCACAAGGCAAGTTTGTGAAGAATAGCCTGCTCGGAAGTTATGTTGCCAGAAGCGATGACAGCGATAACAGTGTTTTGCTTGAAATTCGCCTGCGGCGCGCCTCTGAAATTTTGGGATCGTCTATCCTTCTCCCATCGACCACCAAATATCACCGCATTATGATTGATCTAAAAGAATAACCCGCCTTCTTCAGGCAGCCTTTGAGCCCTGCTTAGTGTCTGAACTGGTCACAGTTTTCTGTTTGCTCACGGGATCTGATTTTTCCGGATCAATATTTTCAGGATTTTTCTTACAAAAAAAACTGATTATTTTTAC
>JAOUOR010000109.1 GCA_029880245.1 Alphaproteobacteria bacterium | reverse complement strand
ATATTGACCTTAAGCGCCCTGCTCGCCAGCCTCCTGCCCCTAAGCCGCATATATGCGCTGGATTATGCGGATGGCACGCTGGATATAGTCCATTTCTCCCGCGATCCGTTTGCGCTTTATTGTCTTGGGAAGATTGCCGCGCATTGGCTCACCACCGCCCTGCCGCTTATGCTGGTTGCCCCGTTGATTGCCCTGTCCTATGATTTGCAGATATCCCTGTCTAATCTGTGGGCGACACTATTCCCCGTGACCATGCTCTTTACCCTCATAGGCAATCTCACAGCCGCGCTTGGCACATTCGCCAAAAACACCAGCGCAGCCCTCAATGCCCTGCTCGTCACCCCCCTTTACATCCCGATCCTGATTTTCGGCAGCGCGGCCCTAGGACAAACAGGCACAGCCCCCCTCTTGTTTTTATGGGCGGGATTGAGTATTGCCCTGCCCGTAACGCCATTATTAACCTCGGCCATTCTCAAGGGTTTAAGGGACTAAAAACTTGCCATATACCTTGAAAACAATATATAATTTACCTTAATTATAAAAAATCAGGGGTAATAGTTAAAACATGAGCATCGCCGCAGAATTAAGGGAATCTATTGAAAATCCGCAAAACGACTTAATAAGAATTCGTAAGGAAATTATAAAACTTCGCAGGGAAACTTTGTCTAATGGGGAGTTGATTGATGCTTACATCAATGCGGGAAACCTGCTGGAACAAAAAAAACGCAATCCCTTACCGCAAGCACTTTTTGATGATACTGACTGTGTACCCGTCGTTAATCTGGCAGATAACAACCACAGATTTAATGACCATAAACTAAGCCTTATGCATCCTGAAACGATCAACAAGGCAAAAGAATCCGGATTCACAGATATCGTACTTGAAGGCCACTATATCCCCAACAAGACAGACATGTATGATGAATATGTACACACACTTAGAGAATTCGCCGCAGGACAAGACCATGTGGAAATAACACTGGGCGATCAAACCATATCATTCAATGAAATGGAATATCGCGCCCACATATTCGGAACTATACTCGTTCTGAATACAACGTACCTGAACTTGGAAGAAGCCTCAAGAGTAAGCAGAGCCACAATGGACGCAATAGAATATGCGGCCTCACAAGGTATTCGCTTTCACGCTATTGGGACACTTCATAAAAATACAGAAAATTTCATTTTACCCTGGCAAGAAAAATACGAAGCTGCAAAATCATTAGCACCGGAAGAAAGAACAACCGAACAAACCAAACTCCTTAAAGACTTTGAAAAAGATCCTTACACCGTGTATGAGGAAGCTATAAAGTCTCCTGACTCAATACGCAATTGGAACAAGACAAAAGAAAATTTTCTTGTAAAAGCGATTAACACTTATATAGATGAACGCACGGGAGGCGCCGCCATTAATATAATAACAAGCGATGAAATTGCAAAAATCATTCAAAACCGCAAGATTGACGGATATACAAACCCAAGAGTTCTACATATGCATGGCTTAGGTCATTTTACCGGTCCTGATGACATTGATAACCTTCTCAGAAAAAAGGGCATTGAAAGCCGGACCATAGGCTTTTCCGGAGCATCACAAGAAAACGCGGACCTATCCGCCTCATTTGAAAGGGCAATGGAACGTCAAAATAACAGCGAACAACCCGATGATTTTCCTCATTGGTGGTTTTTTGCCCCGGAAGGAAAATTTATTCCGGTTGATATAAAAAAGATAAGAGCAGTAGTGCTGGAAGAAATTACAGGCCTGCCGCAGCAACCTCTTGAGGGTAATAATATCAGGGAAGTTAAACCACCGCCTTTATGCGGAAAACCGAATTAACGTCAAAGCCCTACTCCCTCGCCTGTCATTATAAAAACAAACTGCATCCTGATGACAATCAGGATCTGATAAGAACGGCAAAGGGATCCTGACTTTCGTCAGGATGCAAGGCGTGAAATACCTATACAACAAACGTCATCCCCGCGGCGCTGCGAATGCAGCGCTTAAACGGCGGGGATCCAGTAAAGCGTGCAAGCTTTGCTTGCACGCCTCATATGCTAGATTCCCGAACAACGCTCAGCTCCGCTTCGCTATCGGGAATGACGATAAGGATTATTCGTGTTCATTCGCGGCTCAAAAAAACGCAGCAAAGCTGCTATAGTCATTTTGTTTTTGCATCCTGAGAACAATCAGAATGCACGTGTAATTTTACTCCTGTCATTCCGACTAAGGGCGCAGCCCGCATGGAGGAATCTTATAAGGTCTCCCCCTCCGTCATCCCCGCCCCCCGCCAAGAACATTTATATTTCTACCTCTCACCCTGATGCTAACGCATCTTCCCTCTCCCCACGGGGAGAGGGATTAAGGGAGAGAAGAATACCCCTTTTAAAAAAAGCAGCTTCACATCCCGCAGATTTCCTTTTATTGTCCAAATGCCCAAAGTTATAGTCGCCAGCGCTTTATGTTGTGACAAGGCGCAAGCGACAATAACATAAGATAAATGGAAATGACTAGAAATGCACAAATACGCGCACCCGACAAAATTCGCGACCATCGCACGCCCCCTCATCGGGCTGAGCCTGATTGGCGCGCTCGCGTGCATAATCCCCGGCCTTTATATGGCGCTGATCACTTCCCCGCCCGATTACCAGCAATCGGAAAATGTCCGCATCATGTATATCCATGTCCCCGCCGCATGGACCGCGATGTTCTGCTATTCAACCATGGGTATAGCAGCCCTTATTTACCTGATCTGGAAGCACACCCTCGCGGGACTTTATATTCAGGCCGCAAGCCCCATCGGAGCCGCCTTGACCGCGATTTGCCTGATAACCGGCTCGCTCTGGGGGATTAAGAGCTGGGGCACGTGGTGGGTCTGGGATGCGCGCCTAACCTCCGTCCTGATCCTGTTTTTCATCTATATGGGTATCATCGTCATAGCGCGCAGCTTCGATAACCCCGAGCAAGGCCAAAAAGCCGCAAGCTGGATGACCTTGATCGGCGCGGTAAACTTGCCCATCATAAAATTCTCGGTCGAATGGTGGAATACGCTGCACCAACCCCCCAGCATCAGCTCTTTCGAGAAAATCCAAAACCCGTCCATGGCACCGGATATGTTATGGCCGCTCTTGCTCATGGCCGCAGGGTTTTCCTGTCTATTCGGTCTTTTGGCCCTGCTGCGCCTTGAAAATGAAATCTTGAGCCGCAAAATCCACAACTTGCGCCAGCGCAAAGTCCACCAAAAATCCTCACACCGCCAAAAGGAAGCAGCATGAGTGAATTTCTCTCCATGAACGGTTACGGCCTGTACGTCTGGAGCGCCTATGGCATCTGCTTTATCGTGCTGGGCGCGTTAATACTACATACGGTTTATAGCAGGAAAAAACTGAAATCACTCCTCGCACAGCTTAAAGAAAGCGAATAGAAAAGCCATTCCATAGTTTTAAGAATTACAAAGACTTGCATAAAAATCTTATGTCAACTAATATAGCTCCATAAAAAACCAAAGGTAAAAAATATGGCAAACATGACAATTAAAGAAGACATGACAATTCTTGGTTTGGGTTTACTAAGCGCGTTTAAAGATAAAACCGACTTCACTTCCGATGAAATCAAAGAAGTTTCCTCCCTTTTAAAGGAAATGGTTGATGAAAAGAGCACGGCAGATGAAATCGTTAAATTCGTATTGGAGTTAGTTACTGAAAGTAACAATAGTACTGAACGCAAAAACAAAAGAGAAATTAATGCGATGAAAGAACGGCAACTCAGTCGCTCATCCTCTCTTCTGAATGGTTTAAGCAACCTGGGTCAGCTTGATGAAAAAACAATGTCCCTTATCGCAACAGGATTAAATTTTGAACACCAGCCAGACCGACAAGTTGGTAACCAGTATGTTCATTCTCTATAATTAAGGTTCAAAACCGCAACGAACGATTATTTAGTTTACATATACAGATAAAGTTTGCTAAAACATTCTATATTGACAAATAATTTTAAATCAGAAAAAAGCACAAGGGAGTAGATATGACAATTTCAAAAATAAGTCTTTTGAAAAATTGGGAACGCAAGGATAAATTC
>JAOUOR010000108.1 GCA_029880245.1 Alphaproteobacteria bacterium | reverse complement strand
GTTTTATTTTGAACCATTCGGCCTTTATTCGTTTTATTTCAAAGCCCTACATCACCTCTAGTATAGCATAACCGTGTCGGATGGGAAGCTATGGCGAAGTTCATAAAGCGGAAATGCTGGATTTGAGTATAGCATAACCGTGTCGGATGGGAAGCTATGGCGTCAAACGCTTGGCCCGTGAGCAGGACAACAGTATAGCATAACCGTGTCGGATGGGAAGCTATGGCTTGTTCAAGAAGGTGCTTAATCGTGTTTATAGTATAGCATAACCGTGTCGGATGGGAAGCTATGGCTGCGGGGCATGATCTGGATGCGGTCGAGGGAGTATAGCATAACCGTGTCGGATGGGAAGCTATGGCAGCAATTTCATCAAGGATAGCCTGTTTTTCAGTATAGCATAACCGTGTCGGATGGGAAGCTATGGCAACCCCGTTCGTCAGACCTGTGATTGCGACTAGTATAGCATAACCGTGTCGGATGGGAAGCTATGGCTTCGGGAATCGTAAATGGATATTTCGCGGCAGTATAGCATAACCGTGTCGGATGGGAAGCTATGGCCTTTCTCGCACCGCTACCGGTAACCATCTCAGTATAGCATAACCGTGTCGGATGGGAAGCTATGGCGTCCAGCCTGTTGGTGTCGTAAATGGGCTGAGTATAGCATAACCGTGTCGGATGGGAAGCTATGGCTCTACCGTTTAGCATGTCGGATAAATATTGAGTATAGCATAACCGTGTCGGATGGGAAGCTATGGCTCGGCTTCGGTAGAAAAGAAGATTGTTTACAGTATAGCATAACCGTGTCGGATGGGAAGCTATGGCCACCTGAACACCGACCTTCATTCTGATGGTAGTATAGCATAACCGTGTCGGATGGGAAGCTATGGCGTATATCGGTCCACACCTGTATTGTTATCAAGTATAGCATAACCGTGTCGGATGGGAAGCTATGGCCAAATTTAATCTGGCATCTTCGGCTTTTGCAGTATAGCATAACCGTGTCGGATGGGAAGCTATGGCTCTAGTACCTTATTGTTTTCGTGATAAATGAGTATAGCATAACTTATATTGCCAAAGGCACAAACGATCCCATTTCATTTTGCTCCGAACATTTTAGCAAAAAAACCTTTGTTTGAGTGTTTCATGATCGTCTCCTGCTGGGTTTTAAGTTCTCGGATCGTGGCTTCTAATTCAATGAACTTGTCGGCTTGTGATTTTTCTTTGGCTTCGATTTTTTCTTTTTCAGATCGTTGATCTGTCAGCATTAAAGTGAGACGGTCTTTTTGTTCTTCTGACTTTATGCGTTGTTCTTCTGATTGTTCGAGCCTAGAGCGCAGGTCTTCGATCTGGCTTGTCAGTTGTTGCCGCTCTCTTTCTCGCTCATTCTCGAAATTTTTGAGACGTTCCTTGATAACTTCTAGTTCTATTGAGACACCATTCTTGTCTTGATCTGTCTCACCCTTTCCTTTTTTGTTTGTTTTGTCTTTCTCAACATCCTCAAGTGACTTAAGGTCGTCACCGTACACTCTGAGAAGCTCTGATATATCGACGACTTGAGCACCTTTCCTGTTCTTCTCGGTTGATATGCCTTTATCCTCGATGTGCCTGTAAAATGTGGCGCGAGATACTCCTGCCATCTTAGCCGCATCGGACATTGAAACTTTAGTTTTGCTCATATTCTTACCTCGTCACATGAGACAGTTTTGTGACATTCTTATGTTTGCCCAGAGTATAGACGGTTTTTTCAATAAAACAAATACCCTTTCCAACGATACAGATTCGTCTCACGAGTCAAAGAAGACAGTCTTATTTATCCACATGAGACTGTTTATAAGAAAATTTGAGAATTGTCTTACTTTTTCTAAGTCGTAAATAAACCATTGTTTATAAATAAAATATCTGTGAATTTTCCAGTAAAACGACTTGTCTTTACGTGGATAATGAGAGTGTCCCATTGTGGATAATGAGACATTGTGATACGTTTCTCATAAGAGATTCAGAATCGGTTAATAGTTTTGGATTTCTGTTTTCGCTATTTCTATTCGGAAATGGCATTTTATCCGGCCCATGTAGTGCAAGCTACCTAACCCGGGCAAATTTAATCGTTCAACCAACAACAGAAAGGAGAAGCAAAGTTTAGACCCTAAAAAAGCAAAAACCGCTGTTGGAGCAGCGGCCTAGCTAATAAATATCAGCGATATTCCTTAATTCGTTATCCCAAGTATATCGCTGAGCGAATCAGGTTGCAAGTGAAAATCATATTTTTCGCGATATTTTTTTGTAACCTATTCTCAGGGCTAAATAAGCTTATGACGACATGCAGATAATTGATATTCATTCGCCAAGTGCATTTGGCGGAAGGTTAGGCTCACCCAAATTTCGGGCAAGTTTAACCAGTGCAAAGGAATTTTGCGGGCTGGAAGAGAATATAGATCGCTTTTATGCTCTCAAACTCATTAAAAAAGTTGGCAAAGAGCTTGGGTTTGCATCCGAGCTGGTGGAAATGTTGGAATATTATTTGATCCGCACGAATGAAGTGGACTGGACAGAAGGCCATCAGCCGATCTGTTATCAAGCTGTTATTACAACCGCCCAGGATTTAGGGATTTCCGAGCGTCAGGTGCGTAACCGTGAAAACGCCCTCAACCGCCTCGGCGCACTCACTTGGGAAGATTCCGGCAATTTCAAGCGTTACGGTGTGCGCGACCGTGAAACCGGCGAGATTAAATATGCCTTTGGCGTTGACCTCTCTCCCCTCGCCTCTTTAATCCCTGCCCTGGAACAAGCCTTGGAGGAGAAAGAAGCATATAAAGAGCTGTGGAATGATCGTAAGCGCAAGATTACCGCCTATCGTGCGCGTATCCGTAGCCTTCTGGCTGAAGCATCACTCTATCCTGAAATGTTTGATACTGTTGAGACTGTTCAGCAGGGTTATGAGGCAATATCCTATTCTATTCGTAGTTATCACTCACTGGAGCGCTTGAAGGATCTGATCGAAGATCATAAGTTGCTTTTGGAAGGGCTGTCAGATGCCCTTGAAATGGTTGCTTCAAGTGTTGATAAACAAGAAATAACGCAGAATATTTCTGCCACGGACGCAATAGATTGCCGCCACATACATAGTACAACCCCTTCTAAATCTGATAAATCAGATACAAGTAGTCCTACGGCCATAAGCTTTCAAGAAAGCGTAGCGGATTGCCCTGAGCCAAAAGAGGTAGATTCCAGTGAGGGTGAAAAGTCTGCAGCAGAGAAAAAGGGTAAAGATTACGGTATGGAGCATATTTCATGGAAAATGATGCTAAACTCTTGTTCAGAGCGTTTCAAGGATCATATACCTATTCATAATAGAGCTTTGTCATGGACTGATCTAGTCGAAGCCGCAAATGCCCTCCTTCCTACTCTTGGAATTAACAGAACGGCGTGGTGGGATGCCTGTGATGTACTTGGTCGTGAAGGGGCTGCCATTTGTATCATGATTATTGACCAGAAAGCTCAAGACCCGGAAAATCCGGTACGAAACCCCGGGGGCTATTTGCGCAAAATGGTTTCCCGCGCCAAAACCGGCGATTTGAACTTGCAAGGCTCGGTGTTTGGTTTGCTCAAAAGATCGGAGGAAAGCCATGTCTGCTAACGCTATGCCCGCGATCACTGATTGTTTGGTGATGAAAAATATCCTCGATCCTCAGGGGTTTTATCGTCCTTCAAAATCTGATTTTGATGATGCAACCTGGCTTTTAACCTCACACATTTTGGCGGTGTATGATGACTTACCATAGTACAAAAAATAACCCACGATTTCATCCACGAAAAATGTGGATAAGCGGGGTTATTATCGCAATATTATCCGGTTTCTGCGGCGTAGCCTCTGCCGGTGATCTGGATAAACACCGGCTAAAAGGGGTTGGGTGGTTATTTACTGATGTAGAGGATTAAATCTTTGCAAATAATATGTATTTCATGTATATTATATATAATACATAAAGTATGCTTTACAGGAGTTTCATTATGCACCGTGTTACAATATCAGACCTACAGCGGCAAATCGGAGAGATTCAGGACATGGCGTTAAAAGAGCCTGTT
>JAOUOR010000015.1 GCA_029880245.1 Alphaproteobacteria bacterium | reverse complement strand
TTTCAAAAGAAAATATGACAAAAATATTTGAAGAGATTGATGGTATATTATCCGGCTATCCGGAAGTTGGAGAATATGATCAGAAACTCAAGAGTGCAGCTTAGGCGACTTCTGTTAACCACCAGATATAGTTTATTTTTTTAAAAAAAAGTTGCGTTTTGCCCACTGTTTCTTTTATACATAGGGCCGTAACAAGATAGCTATTTGAATTACAAAATTTTTTATGAAGGGTTTGGATATGTTTATACGGTTATTGCGTCTTTACGTGTTACCTGTTTTTGTTTTGGCAATGGTGTTTTCTTCTGTTGTTATTGCCTCCGAGGATGAGGGGCTATACGATGAGGTTCCGCCCGAGAATTCAGCTTTCATCCGTTTTCTTCATGCGCAAGATGGTGAGTCCGAAGTGCCGCCAATTGTGAATGGCCGGAAGCGGGATGGCGTTAAGTTCGGCGGTATCAAGCCTTATGGTGTTGTGGCAAGTGGGACGGTAAATCTGGAGCTTGGTCAAGGTAAAGGTGCGTTCGAGACTGAGGCCGGAAAATACTATACAGCGATTTTGAAGAATAATGTGCTGACATTGGAAGTTGTTCCTGAAATCGAAAATGAACTTAAGGCCCAGATGATAGTTCATAACCTGACCGAGCGTGATAATATTACTCTTAAGACAGCGGATGGAAAAGTTTCTGTGATTGGTCCGATTGCGCCTAATAGTTTTCAGGTTCGCGAGATCAATCCTATCAAGGTTTCCTTTGCGATTTTTTCCGGTGATGAGAAATTTGTGGATTTGATTGACTGGCCTTTGGAGCGCGGCGAGAGCTATATCATTTCTGTGGCAGAAGGTGATGAATATGGCGCTGTTGCCAATTATGATCGTGCTCGGATTTCAACAGAATAAATGACTGATAGAAAGCAAAATAATATAAAAACAATTAAAGGCGCGCTATGGCGCGTCTTTGCTGTGCTGTTGATTTTTGTCTTTTCTGTGACAGGTGAAAACATTGCGCAGGCAGATGAAACAAAAGCCCAACAATTGGCCCGTCCGGGATTTAAAAACGAGGAGGGGGTAACCAATGAGGTTACGCCAATGGATTATCCTGATCTGACAGAGTGTCAAGAGACGTTATGGGATGATCTGCAATATCGCGGCGAGCGCAAAATTCTTAAACATATTCGGGCCGGTAAGGATGGTTGGCTTTTCCGTTCTGCAGATTTTCGTACTGATTTTTCTATGCCCGATGAGATTTTTAATTACATGAAGCGTGTAAATGCCGGATTGAAGGCTAAAGGTGTTGATCTTTACATTGTGCTCCAGCCGTCAAGAGCTATGCTTATGAGCAAATACATAGATCCCGAAACAATGCCGGAAGGGTATGATCCTGAAGTGGCTCGTGCAAATTATAAGGCTTTGATCAAACGGTTTAATGATGCTGGTATTAATGCGCCTGATTTATCTGATATTCCTGATGATCTTGTGTATTTCTTCAAAGGTGATCCACACTGGCGCCGTGAGGGGGCTCAATGGACGGCCAAGCAAGTCTCTAAAATGATTAAGAAAAATCCTAAATATGAGGGCATTAAGAAGGAGGAATTTTCTGTTGAGATCACATGGTGGCTAGAGAGTGAAAAAGGCGAGTTTGACGAGTTTGTAGAGGCGGTTTGTGGCGTGACTATTCCGCCCGAACGCAGGCCTATGTGGGCGACGACATCTTTGAGCGAAGAAATTTCGGAAGACAGCTTGTTTGGAGATGTTACATATCCGGATATTGCGATTATCGGAACGAGTAACACGGCGCATGAGGAAGATTTCAATTTTGTGGGTTCATTAAAACAAGAACTGAAAGCTGATATCCGTAACCGCGCAATGTCAGCCGGGGCGTTTTCCGGTTCCGGTGTGGTTTTCTATGCTACGGATGAATTTCATGAACATCCGCCAAAGATTTTGTTGTGGGAGTTTCTTTCTCACCATAATTTTGATGATCCTATTGGTTTCAGGCAAATGATTGCAGCGCTGGAGGGACCATGTGGAGGCGATGATATTTTGGCTTCAAAGGAAATTACGATTGATATATCCCAGCATATAATCGATCAGGATTTAGAGCGTATTCAGGATAAGTTGATTGACGTAACACAGTTTACTGAAGAACAGGGCAGTGAGTTAAGACGTGCCCAGAAGAGAAATGCGGCGCTTAAAGAAGGTGTTATGCACGAAGTTTTAGTTTTTGATGATCTGGAATCTAAACATATTAAGGCTAGTGAGAGTTATCTTTCAATCGAGGTCAAGAATCCTGAGGATCGCATGATAAATATAGGGACTTTATTTTCTAATGGAAACGCCGAAGAAATAAGCGTGACGCGTTCTCGCCGAGCAGAGAATAACGGGCATTATTACTGGGAATTTGATCAGAAGGAAACCAGTGATTTAAGTATGCTGCAAATTGAAACAAATAAGCCAATGGGAACAATCAAGGCAAATCTATGCAAAAGGAAAGACGGTATATAGACCAACCCGCTAAAAAGCAGGGTATTATGGCTGAGAATGGCGTGAAGATCGTCGTTGTCGGGGTGCTGTGTTTGGCCGTTTTGTACTGGAATTTAAGAAATTATTTGCCGGGTGGTGAGGTTCTTAGCAAGGAAAGGTTACAAGTTGAGATTGTAAAATGGAATGAGCCTATTGAAAAACCGTATCTACCGGATATTAGTGGGTTTACATATGAAAATCTACTAAAGCGTGTCCCCAAGGTTCAGACTGGACGTGTTTATATTGATAAAATGAAATATTATCCAGAGTTCAAAAAATTCCTTGAAAAGAAAGCCCCGCAAAAACTTCGTCTGATTCAGCGCCAAATTAGCCCTCGTGCTCTTGTTATAAAATCAGGGCATTATGATTGGAAAACACTTTATAAGGCTGTTCACACAAATGATCCAGAAAGCAAAATCATAGAAAAACAAGGCGATGATTATATTTTGCGTATGCCTCTTTTGGTTTTAAGGGGGGCATCTCTTACTATATCCGGTATTGATGTGAATGCTTTGAAGATTTCAGCGCAGAGTAACGCATTTTTGGTGAATGCGGGCGATCTATATATTCTGCGGACTAAAGTTTATGGTTGGGATGAAGAAAAGAATGATCAAGCATGGTTTGACCTCGAGCATTATAAAACCGAGAAATATAAATATCGTCCCTTTATTGCAACGTGGGGCGGCGGCGGTCTTTATTTAGTTGAGAGTGATTTCTATTCTATGGGATATTCCGGAGGGAAGTCTTACGGGCTTAGCTATTCGGCTTGTACGCCATGTCAGAAAGTTGATCCTGATGTGCCTGAGGCAACGGGCTGGGTGCTGAATAACAGATTTTATGATTTCTATTACGGGTTTTATTCATATGAAGCCGAGGATGTTGCAATCATAGGTAATACTTATATTGACAATATCGTATATGGTATTGACCCGCATGACCGTTCAAGGCGTTTGATTATTGCCAAAAACGAGGCTTATGGCACAAAGAAAAAGCACGGCATTATTATATCGCGTGAGGTCAATGACGGGTGGATCTTTGATAACCACTCCCACCATAATAAAGGCTCTGGCTTTATGATTGACCGGACGAGTGTCAATAATGTGATTGCGAATAATATAGCAGAATATAACGAGCAAGATGGCCTGACGTTTTTTGAAAGCGAGGATAATATCACTTGGGGTAATGTTTTTCGTTACAACAAAAAGAACGGTCTTCGTATCCGGAATAGCTGGGATATTCACATGTATAATGACGAGATATACGGCAATGGCGGAACTTCAGTCGAGGTTTATACCGCTAATATTGATGGGCATGAAACCCGTGATCTTGATTTTGATCCCTATACTCAAAAGGCTGGTGTAACTGTTCGAGGTGCCAAGATCAGAACAAGTGGAGCTGCAGCCTTTAAAATCACAAATGCAGAACTTTTGGGATTGTCTAATATTAAGCTTTGGGCTGGAACACATATACTTCCGAATTATTTCGATTATGATAAGGACATGTTATTGGAGAATCTGGAAAAAGAAGATGTGATGATCAAAATACAAAGCTCATGGTTTCCAGACGCAAAACCGCCTGTGAAGAAGGATCATCACGGTGCTGAAGAGTCTAATATAGACGAAGAAGAATATAATTGAGTTAAGAATGCAGAATATTAAGCTGAGTGGATTTTTGTTTATAGTATTTCTGGCATTATCTTTTGGGATGGCAGTTTTCTATATGCCTAAAGGTTGGGAAAATGTCGAAAACCCAACACGTGAATCTATTATGGTTGGTACGTGGACACCTGATTTTGAAAAATCCTTAAATGAATCATTGCCGGTTTTTGAGCCTAGCCGGAATTTATGGGGGAAAATCCAGTATCTTCTGTTTGGACAGGGGCGTAAAGGTGTTGTTGTTGGTGAAAATGGGTGGTTGTTCACGGATGAGGAGTTTTCCTGTCTTCCGTCTTCCTTACAACATATGGCCGAGAATTTGGATTATGTTGCTCAAGTTAAAAATATGATTGAAGGCAGAGGTGCAAAACTTCATGTTGTGCTTGTGCCAGCAAAGGCTCGTGTTTATGAAGAGCATCTTGGCCGCAACAAAATCACGCAGTGCCGGAAGGATGTTTATTCTGATGTCCTTTCTTTTATGAAGAGCAATGAGATTACGGTAACCGGTTTGCTGGATGGCATCAAAAGCCATAAGAATAAAGATACGCTTTTTCTTAAAAGTGATACGCACTGGACGCCGGAAGGCGCAGGTTTTGCTGCGGAACTTGTGGCAAAAGATTTTAATCTTTCAGGTGAAATTGTAAAAAAGTCTTACGTTACTGAACATACTCAAAATATAGAGCATGAGGGTGATTTACTTCGTTATTTGCCGGGGGTCAGCGATGAGGTAATTAGGCCGGATCATCTATCTGTTTATAAAACAGAAGAAGTGCACGCGGAAGACGGGGCTGAGGTTTCAGAATCTCTTGATTTATTCGGGGATGATGTTCCGCCCGTGACTCTTGTGGGAACAAGTTATAGTGCCAATTCCAAATGGCATTTTGCAGAGTTTTTGAAAGGCAGGCTACAGGTTGATGTTTTTAATGCGGCGGATGAGGGGCTAGGGCCATTTGCTGTGATGAAAACCTATTTAGGTGGTAATGCATGGAAGAATTCTATGCCTTCGATTGTGATCTGGGAAATTCCGGAGCGTTATGTGGTTGTGGATCAATCACAAAAAGAAAAGTAGAGACACTTTAAGTGGTCTGAAAAAATATTAGTTTAAGAAATCAATTGATTAAGAGGAACCTTATGAGAACAGTTCTTTTGTTCATAATCATAATGCTGGTTTGCAGCGTTGGAATATATGTTGCACTGGATCGTGGCATCATTGATCTATCAAAGCTCAGGGGTGACGTTGAGTCTACAGAAAAAACAGTGCGTAAGGATAAAACTAAGCAGGTTAAGGCCTCGAAACCTAAAGTACAGGTAAAATCTAAGGAACAAATACAACGTGAAAAGAAGGCTGAAGAGAAACGTCTTCAAAGGGAACGGATAAAAGCGCAAAAGAAACAGGGCTATATTGCGGAGCCTTCATGGGAGCCCGAGCCAATTAAACCAAGTAAAGATGAGATTGATATATTTGATCTGAACGGGCCGTATGGTGATTCACAAAGTTGCATGGCTTTATTGGAGGAAGAATCCTACAAAAAGAACGAAAACCAGAAATTTATGGTGCCGGGCAAAGACCATTGGATTTTTCGTACACAGCAGGATTTTTATCCGGTTTATAAATACCGTGAAAATAAGGCTGAATTATATCGCATATTTGCAGAATCATTGCGTTTAAAGGGGACGGAATTGGTGATTGCCTATTTGCCGCCGCGTTCCGTATTGGCTTCAGATAAAATAATATCAGGGAATAAACACATTGAAGATTTTGATGTCGATGAGCTAAAGAGCCAGTTTTATGGGCTTCTCGAAGCTTTTCAAAATAAAGGGGTTAATCTGACATCGATATCTTATTCTGAAGATGGGTATAAATATTTCAATTGGGCGGATCATCATTGGAGTACAGAAGGTGCGAGAGCTATGGCTCAATCTGTTTCAGCTATTATAAAAGAAACGGATCAATGGAAAGATTTGCCCAAAGAAAAATTTACGACTGTCAGGAAGGGAGGAAAAGTATATGACGGGCTTTACGGTAAGGTTATCCGTGATATCTGTGGTTTTGTACCTTATCCTGAGCGTGATTATGTCTATGAAACCACCAAAGAAGTAGGGGATTTGTTCGGGGAGTCTAACCCTCCTATTGTGCTTATTGGGACCAGTAATAGCAAAAGAGGGGAGTTTAATTCCAATTTTGATGGTTTTTTGAAGGAAGACTTGTCTCTTGATGTGTATAATGTAGCACTGACAGGCGGGGGAATGGACGATTCCGTTATTGGCTATTTGGAATCGGATACTTATAAAAAGCAAAAGCCGGCTTTTTTAGTCTGGGAATTGCCTAGCTATTATAATCTTGGTGGTTCCGGGATGGAAATGGCATTAAGGCGGGCAATCCCTGCGGCTCTTGGGCCCTGTGAGGAGCCTATTCTTACTTTTGGGCCTGAACCGATCACAGGAAAACGCATTAGAGTTGTCAGTGAGATCGAAAAGCAAAAAATCAGAACTGATCATGTCTATCTGGAATTGAAATTTGACCGTCCGCTTAAGAAGGATATTTCTATTTCTATCAAAACGACGGATCGTAAGACAAAACTGGTTAAGTTTGAATCTCCGCATGAAGGGAAAGAGGATCACTTGTTTTTTCTTTTGACGGGGGAAGACGATGAATCTTTTCTGTACTCGGTTGCCGTTAATAACAGCAAGCAGAATTTTGAAGGCGTAAATGTAACGGCTAAGCTGTGTAGCTTGCCCGAAGATGTTCTTTCAAGGGAATAACCCTAGGCAGGCTTGGAGGTATGCCTTGATTTGAGGGCTTTATTCTACTTTGTTTGTGTTTTCTGTAAAATAGTTATATATACATATCAGAGAAATTTATATATGAGGTTTGAAATATGAAAAATGTTTTGGATAAATTAAAAAATGTTTTGAATAAATTAGTAGATGGAGCTAGTTCGGTTGGTAAATCGCTCTATGAAAAAGGGAGAGCTGGATTCGCTATCATAGGAATGGTTGCTACTGCGACTACAGTAGAAAATCACCTTAAAATTAGTGAAGATATCAAAGAGGGAATTGATAATAGTGCGCAAGCCACGACGAATTTGATTGCGGCGGGCTCTCAAAAACCTGTTAAGATAGAACGAACAAATAATGAGCATGCGCCCATTCATATTCAGGTTTCATCTTCAACAGATAAAAAGGCATCCCAAGATCTTGCAAATGAGCTTAAATCTAAATTAAATATGGATTTTTATGTAAGGAAAGAAGGCGGAAGTTATAAAGTCGTATCTAAAAATAAAATCTTTGATGGATGTGAAGAAGTTAAAGATAAAGGGTATGCTTGTATAGATAGACCAGATATTAGCTAATTTTCTCTAGTCATTTTCATACGATTTTGTCTTGCCATAGAGAAAAACTGCATTTCCGCCAACCCGGCTGTGGCGTACGGGGTGAAATTGTCTGAGCAGTTTTAATGCATCGGGATCTTTATATTCCTTATAGTAAGGCACAAGCCAGACAAGATTAGAGTAAGTAATGGTGCGCGTTAAATCTTGTTTTTTACCTGTAAGGGTTTGGAAATAGCTCTGGTCGTCGATATTAAGCAAAAGGCGTTTGGCCAATCTCTGTAGTCCATGGTCGTTTTCCTTATAAAGATTGATACCATTAGCTTGCGCGATTTGTGCAAGATAAAACAAAGGTATGGCAGCATAATGATGATAATTATAGGCCTTTTTGCCTCGAATTAATTCTGTAGGCAATGTACCATCCATCTGAATATGAGATATGGCTCTTTTAGCTTGCTTCATGGCCCAGTTAAATTGTTCCTGATCATTGTTGACAACTGCGCCATTTGCTACGCCCCAGACTGCCCAATACATGTGATTGTTATTACGGGAGTTAATCTCGGGTTTGCGGCTGAAATCTGCTATGACCTGAGCGGTTAGGCGGTGAATCCAGTCTTTAACACGTATTTTTTGATCTTCATCCAAATTTTCTTCGCTGCGAATTTGTAAAAATGCCAAAGAGATGGAGGCCAAGGCCCATTTGCGGACAAATTCCCCCATATGGTTGGCTTCACCCATAAACCCATCTGCTATTGCCCAGTCATCCATCCAGTTGAGCATGCACTGCGCTATTTCGATGCGATGCGGCCATGACATCAGGTAACGGTTACCCATCACTGTAAGCTGGCTTTCAAGAATTTTGATATTTTCTGTATCTCTTAGATATTTTGCGTAGGCCTCCTGATCAACCTCGGAAGAGTTCTTGGAAGCCTTGCTGTACATGGAATTGAAATGGAGATCATGGATTGGCTCAGGTGTTTCCTTACATTTGAAATTTGCAGTGAAAGGTTTTTCTACACGATCTTGAATGTCAGATAAGTCAAAAGGGGGTTGTAGACCCTTTGTTTTTTGATGTGTTTCTTCTGAATCGCAAGAGATTAAAAGAAGGAGACACGGCAAGACCCAAAATAAGCGTTTTCTAAGATTAAAATACATGTTTTGTTGATACTCTTTGTAATAATGTTTTCATCTCTCGCAGACTTATATATCAATACGGAGTACTTAAAAAGTGAATTAAGTGCGTTATTTCCTTGTATTTTTCGTAATAAATCTGTAGAAGAAGGCGCAAAATTTTTTGTAATAAAATTTCACAAGTGAGAAACGGGAGAAAATGTGATGAGAATTAGTGTATTCGGTTTGGGTTATGTAGGCGCGGTTGCCAGTGCTTGTCTGGCGGAATCCGGGTTTGATGTTATCGCCATTGATATGGACCCTATTAAAGTTAAATGTCTTGCAGAAGGACGTTCGCCGATTATCGAGCCGGACCTTCCTGAAATGATCAAACGCAATGCGGATAACGGGAGGCTTAAAGCTACTCTTGATGTTCGTGAAGCGGTTATGAATTCCGATATATCCTTGATTTGTGTGGGTACGCCAAGTAATGAAGATGGTTCATTGAAACTGGACTATGTTGAAGCGGTTTGTGCACAAATCGGAGAAGTAATTAAAGATAAAGAGGAGTTTCACTCTGTGGTTCTTCGCTCAACAGTTGTTCCAGGTACGGCCCGCGATATCGCTATTCCAGCTTTGGAGAAATCCTCTGGCAAAAAAGCCGGTGAAGGCTTTGGTTTTGGTAATAACCCTGAATTCCTGCGCGAAAGTACAGCGATTTACGATTACTTCAATCCACCAAAAATTGTTATTGGTGCCAAGGATGAGAAAACAGCCCAGATGATGAAAGATGTTTATAAAGGCATTGAAGCTGATCTGGTTGTTTGTGACGTTGAAGTTTCCGAAGGTGTGAAATATGCGGATAACGCATGGCACGCCATGAAAGTCGGTTTTGCCAATGAGCTTGGTAATATCCTGAAGGAACTAGGTGTGGACAGTCACAAAGTCATGGATATTTTCTTCCTTGATACAAAGCTGAATATCTCCAAAGCTTATCTGAAGCCCGGTTTTGCTTTTGGTGGGTCATGTTTGCCCAAGGACGTTCGTGCAATTCGCGCAAAAGGTAAGGACAAGGATATCCAGACACCTATTTTTGATGCGCTTCTTGAAGCCAATGACGAGCAGGTGCGCCGCGCGAAGTCTATGATCGACAAGTCCGGCAAGAAGAAAATCGGTATGATGGGCTTGAGCTTCAAAGCCGGTACTGATGACCTTCGTGAAAGTCCGCTTGTGACTTTGGCCGATCTCCTTCTTAAAGATGGTTACGAGCTTACGGTTTATGACCCATGTGTTTTTGAGGCAGCTAATATGGAAGGTGCTAACCAGAAATATATCCGCGAAGGTATACCGCATATTTCAAAATGCCTGACCGAGAATGCAGAGGATCTTTTGGCTGTAAGTGATCTCGTTGTTATTGGTAACGGTAATAAGGATTTTGCGACAATTATTAATAATAAGGCTAATGATAACCTTGCAGTCATTGATCTAGTGCGCTTAAATGATGAAACTCTCGAGAAGAGAGAATCTTATACTGGTATTTGCTGGTAATTATTCGGGTCATCATCATATTACTCATACGGAGAAAGAAGGGTTCAAGATGGAAGACTTTGGTCGGAAATCGTTTCTTCCCAAAGGGACGTTCGGTTTTACTGTTTATACAGTATTATTGATCGTCCTTGTCTCCACTTTACCTGCTGTGGCGCTGGATCCTTCATCGACACAGTTTATCCTCGTTGTCGGGGGGTTGGCTGTCTGGCGCTATAGTTGGGGCCTAATTCATTTTACGCGTTCTGTTATATATCATAGATATGTATTTCCCAAAATGCGCCGTGAGGTTGATTCCCGAATTGATGAGTTAATGCCGTCTCATGTGTATTTGCTGGTCACGGCCTTTCGGATCGAGGCACAGACCGCCGGTGAAGTTTATGCAGCCGCTATTCGAGAAGCGATTAATTGCGGTGTTCCTGCAACGATTGTTGCCTCTATTGTCGAAATGTCCGATGAGATTATGTTTAAGCAGATTTTCGAGATGCTTGATCCTCCCGGGCATGTAAAGCTCCAGATTGTCCGGATTCCCGGTACTGGAAAGCGCGATGGACTTGCTCAGGGTTTTCGCGCGATATCCCGTGATATGCCTGCGCCTGATGCTGTTGTGGCTGTGATTGACGGTGATTCGATTCTTGGCGAGGGGCTAATTCGCAAATGTGCGCCGTTCTTCAAATATATGCCGAATCTTGGGGCTTTGACTACGGATGAGGAATGTCATGTTAAGGGCAGCAAGATTATCCGTGAGTGGCACCATTTGCGATTCGCGCAGCGCCAGATTCTAATGAACTCTGTTGCTTTATCCAAAAAGGTTTTGACACTTACGGGACGGATGTCGATGTTTCGCGCCGAGATTATTACTGATCCTGATTTTATACATGACGTGCAAAACGATTCGATTGATCACTGGCGTCTGGGTAAATTCAAGTTTTTGACGGGGGATGATAAATCAAGCTGGTATTGGGTTATCAAGCGCGGCTATGACATGCTTTATATTCCCGATACTGTTGTCATGACGGTTGAGCATCCTCCATCACCGTATTTCCTGCGGGCTTCGACACAACTTATGTTCCGTTGGTTTGGGAATATGCTGCGCACAAATGGTCGTGCCGTTAGATTGGGCCCACACAGAGTAGGGCTGTTTGTTTGGTGGTGTGTGGTTGACCAGAGAATTTCCATGTGGACATCATTGGCCGGTCCGGTTTTTGCGATCATGCTTGTCATTAAACATTCTGTTGCGTTCTTCCCTATTTATATTGCGTGGATTGGGTTTACGCGCTGGATAATGACTTTGATGTTGCTGACCTCGCGTCCTGTACTCAGTTGGTATTATCCGTTTTTGATCTATTACAACCAGATATGGGGCTCAGTCATTAAGACTTTCGTGTTTTTCCGACTCGACCAGCAATCATGGACGCGCCAAAAAACGAAATTGCAACGTGGCATGAGTGGTTGGCAAACAAAATTTGTGAAATTTACATCTCATTATGTCTATGGCATAGCTATGACAGTGTTTGTTGCGCTGGTCGGTTTCTTCTCCGGTGTAATGGAAGTTCCTTATTGGATCTTTAGCTAAGATATTGTCCACCATTAACTTTTGACTAATATCAAAAATACCTTTCATTCTTAGTACATAATTATCTAAAATTTTAATCAATATAAAGTTGAAACTCCGCAGAAAACTTATGTTTTTATGTTCATCAAAAATTAACCTAATGCTGATTAGTATTAGATCAGGAAAGTAAAGATACATTCGTTATCAATAGAAATAATCATCTTTCTATAAAATTAGCAAAGACTAATAAAATATAAGACAACAAAAAATATAATCTGCGTTGTGTTTCGACTATTTGCGTAAAAGGAGAACTCCATGACTGTGTATGATCCACGTGATTACGGTGCTAACCCCAATGACAATATTGATGATACCGCGGCTATACAGGCTGCATTAGATGCGGCAAGAGATGCCGGAGGTGGCCAGGTTTATCTGGCAGCCGGAACCTATATAATTTCCAGTACTGATAAAGCTTCAGAAGGCGGTATTCGTATCTACAGTAATACGGAGCTTTTTGGTGACGGTATTGGTGAAACTATTTTGAAAGTTGCGGATACACAGGAAACCAAGATTTCGGGGGTCATTAGAACGCCTGTGAATGAGGTAACGGAAAATGTAATTATTCGTGACCTTACGATTGACGGTAACCGCGAAAATGTTACGGCTGAAATTGATGGTATTCAAACGGGCGTTCTGCCCGGTAGTCCGGAAGCGGATAATAATATTCTGATTGAACGTGTAGAGATACATGACGTATCACGTATTGCGTTTAATCCTCACGAACAGACAACGAATCTTACTATTCGTGATTGTATTGCACACCACAATAGTTGGGACGGTTTTATTGCTGATTTCGTATCTAATGCGGTTTATGAGAACAATATTGCCTATGCCAATGACCGTCACGGTTTTAACATCGTGACACACAGCCATGACGTTGTTCTTCGTGATAATATTTCCTACGATAATGGCGAGCAGGGTATTGTTGTCCAGAAAGGCTCTGGAAGTCAGTCTATTGATGGTTGGGAGGATATGCTCAACTACAATATCTTGATTGAAAACAATGAAGTTTACGGCAATGGCAAGAACGGAATTTTGCTGAAACAATCTGAATATTCGCAAGTTATTGGCAATAATGTCTATGGCAATGGCGCGGATGCTATTCAACTTGAAGGCGCTCATCATATTGTTATTGACGGCAATATTCTGCGCTCGGAGAATTATGCGGTCAGCCTGAAACCTTATACAGGAAGTCTGGGTGGTCCCGGTGATACATATGACAACCTTATTATCAATAATGACATTATATCGGGACGTTTTGCTTTTAATGAAATCGGCGACACGACGGTCAATAATGTCTATGCCGGTAATGGTGTAAGCGCAGATAATGTCAATCTTAACGATTCGTCTGTTTTGTTGGATGACTCATCAGCGTATACATACATCAAGCTATCTATTTCTGCGGCTTTGCCTGATAATTATTTGCAAGGCGATCAAGTCGCTACGACGACAGATAGTCAGGATTCTCAGACTGCTCCGGTTCAGGACACAACGACGCAGGAACCTGTCATTGATGAAACATCTGATCCTGTGTTGGATATGGAAGTTATCGAAGCTTTGTTCCTGAGTGGTGATAAGGATAATAATACACTGGAAGCCGGAGCTGGCGATGATACCCTCAAAGGGCGTGCCGGTGACGATACTCTTATAGGTGGAGCCGGTGATGATTATTTGGAAGGTAATGCCGGCAATGACATCCTTATTGGTGGGGAAGGCCACGATAAACTCAAGGGCAGTTCCGGTATAGACAGTTTTGTCTTTAACAATCTTAATGAGGCTGGTGATGTCGTTGTGGATTTCAATTATGCAGAAACAATTGATATTACAGATATTACGTCACAATTTCTTGGTTTTACACGTGATCTGGCCTTTGATGCCGGTTATATCCAGATTGTTCAGCAAGGTTCGGATGTTGAAATTATGCTGGATAGTGATGGCTATCTGGGTTCAGCGCAGGCTGTAAGTCTCGTGACTTTATCAGGTGTCAGAGGTGAAAATCTGAGTATTGAAAACTTCATTACTTCGGAAAAAGGTGTTGAGAACGTAGAGCTGGACAGTAATTTGTCCATGGTTTCCATGTATGTGGAAGGCACGTCCGGTCAAGATGTTCTTGTTGGCGGAAATGCGGCTGATGTCATCAAAGGTTATGCCGGAGATGATATTCTGGTTGGCCATGGCGGCGGAGATGAGCTTTGGGGTAATAGCGGTAATGATATCCTTTATGGCGGCGATGGTGCTGACGTTATGAAGGGTGGAGACGGCTCCGACAAGTTTATCATACAAGGAACACAGTCCGGTGTTGATATCATTCTTGATTTTAGAATTAATAACGGCGAGACGCTTGAAATTACAGATGTCTTAAGCTTTGATCCTGTAACGGACAGCATTACGGACTTCCTTTTTCTTACGGAAAGAGATGGTAACACTTATGTCTCTGTTGATGCGGATGGCGCCGCAAACGGAGAAAACTTCGTGGAAGTGGCTAACCTTGTCGGTGTCACCGGATTTGGCGATGCCAATACACTATACGAAGATGGTGTGATAACTCTTACAACAACGGCCAGCGTTTAATCGCTGGCCATTGGCTATATCTTTATAGATAAAAAAGTGAAATAAATCATTATTTTATAAGATAAAACTGGATTTTTTTGGGTCCAGTGTCTATATAAAGTCCCGCATTCTATTAAAAATGAATAATGGTTATGAAAAAAAACGGGACAAGAAAAAGAAGTAAAATAGTCCTGCGCCTTTCTCTTTTAAGAAAAAAGGCGCATATCTTTTTTGTGGCCTATAGGAGAGGCAGGGCCTAGATATGGTATTTGCATCTCCGATATTTCTTTTTGCTTTTTTGCCGATATTTTTGTTGGTCTATTACATATCTCCGCGCTTTATGCGTTCTATGATCATATTGCTCGGAAGTTCCCTATTTTATGCGTGGTGGCGTTTGGACTTCCTGTTTATGCTTTACGCAATAATAGGAGGTAGCTGGCTTATAGCGCTTTTAATCGAGCGTTATAGGGATAATCCGAATGCGAAATGGTTCCTTAGGGTCGGGGTGAGTGCAAACCTTCTGACTTTGGGCTATTACAAATATTATAATTTCGGTGTAAGCAGTTTTCATTCGATGCTGGAAAGTTTTGGATTGGAGCCGGCAACGGGTATCGTTGAAGTGTTATTACCTATCGGTATTTCGTTCTTTGTCTTTCATGCTATCAGCTATATTGTTGATGTCTGGCGGCAAGATACACCGGCAACCAAAAATCTCTTTGATTTTGCAGCGTTTATTACGCTTTTTCCGCATCTTATTGCCGGTCCTGTTCTGCGCTATAAGGATCTCGCATGGCAGTTTACTTCGCGTACGCACAGCTATGATAAGTTCTCGGAAGGGGCATATCGCTTTATGTGTGGATTTGCCAAAAAGGTTTTGATTGCGGACTCTGTTGCGCCTTTGGCTGATGCAGCTTTTGCGCTTGAAAATCCGACTATGGCAGATGCGTGGTTGGGCACGATTGCCTACACAATCCAGCTTTATTACGATTTTGCAGGCTATAGTGAAATGGCTGTGGGGCTTGCTTTAATGATGGGATTCCGTTTTATCGAGAACTTCAATAATCCCTATATAAGCCGTTCTATAACAGAATTTTGGCGTAGGTGGCATATTAGCCTTTCTACATGGCTTCGTGATTATCTGTATATTCCGCTTGGCGGGAGCCGTAAGGGTAAGGTCAGAACTTATATAAATCTGTTTCTGACTATGCTTTTGGGCGGGTTATGGCACGGTGCAAACTGGACTTTTATCCTCTGGGGGGCATGGCACGGGATTATACTAGCCATTGAGCGTATAGTTGGAGTTGATCCAAATGCACCGGAAAGTATTTTAAAGCGCTATTCAACGATGTTCATGACATTTATTTTTGTCATGATAGGATGGGTGCTGTTCCGTGCTCATAGTGTGGAATCAGCGTTTGCATTTTATTATGCGATGCTGGGGATGAATGGAATAGGGCTTAGCGATGCTTTGATATGGCAAGTTAAAGGTATACATTTGGTAGCCATGTTTGCTGGATTATTACTGGTCTTTATCGCGCCGCATTTCGAGAAAAATCGTATTCCCGTTGAGCTATCTAAGGGAAGTATGGCGATGCAAACCAAACCCGGGATGATTATACAAGTTGCCGTGTTTGCATTATTTATAGTTGCAGTCACCCGATTAATTGCTATGAGTTACTCACCTTTTTTATATTTTCAGTTTTGACTATTTCCTTGATTAATAAGGATTTTACTGGATTTTTTCAGTAGGGCATATATTTTTTCATAAAAAAATGTTGCGTTTACATAAGTTTTTTAATATATGTCTTGTTCAGCTTTTATTTTTTTAACATGTAAATATTCATTAAGGGGGAAAATACATGACCGATTATTATTTTACACCTGTGCTGTTTCAGTCGATTACTCAGTTCTTTGATAATCCTTATGACGGGTCAGGGCCATTTGTAGATGGTATATACGGTATTGATACCACTCCGTATTATGGAACAATAACCGATTACGATAGGCTGTTTGGGACGCTTTATAATGACTTCTTCAATATAGAGGATAGTAATGGCAACCAACTTATAAAGGATATTGATGAGATAGCTTCTGGTGATGGCGATGATATTATAAACCTTGCCAGTACAACGTATATACTGGGAAATATGACTATATATGCCGGTAATGGCCATGATCTTGTATACGCAAATGCCGGAGATGATATAATATATGGTAATGATGGTTGGGATCTTCTACACGGTGGTCCAGGTAATGATACGATTTACGGTGGCTTTGGTGGTGATTTACTTGTTGGTGGTGATGGCGACGATTATTTGTATGGAGAAGAGGGTTCTGATTTATTTATTATGTTCGACTCAGGAAATAACACCATTGATGGTGGTGATGGCGACGATGTTGCCGCATATGCGATGAATTTTTCCGATGCTAGTATTACTGTGAATGCTGATAGCCTGACTGTTGGGGATAATTATGGCTATTTCGGGATAGATACAATCTTTAATGTTGAAAGGCTGCATTTTTTTGACGGAACATACGAAAATGGTGTGTTTACGCCATTTAGCATGCCAGGTAACGAGAATCCGGTTCTTCAAGATGACATAGCAACAGTTGATGAAGATTCTTCTGTTATAATTAATGTGCTTGGCAATGATTCTGATCCTGATGGCGATGCACTTGTTGTTACTGCTGTTAGTGGCGCTGTGAAAGGTACAGCAGTTGTGAATGCCGATAACACCATTACCTATACACCAAATGCGAACTTTAATGGATCGGAAACATTGAGCTACACGGTTAGTGATGGGAATGGTGGTACGTCAGTGGCAAATATTGATATAACAATCAATTCGGTTAATGATGCGCCTGATGCGTTGGATGACTTCTTCACAACAGATGAGATAGTACAATTATCAGGAAATGTTCTTGCCGATAACGGAAGTGGTGCAGATTTTGACATTGAGGGAGATGTTTTAAGTGTTCAAGCCGGTGTTTTTGCAACATCCGGCGGTAACAGTGTTACGCTTAATGCGGATGGGACATTTACCTACACGCCCGGCGTTGACTTCTTCGGTGAAGATAGCTTCGAATATACTGTGCTTGACGGACAAGGCGGCGTGGATACAGCAACCGTATTCGTGACGGTTAACCCAACCCAGAATGTCACTCTTGGCGATGATGGAGACAATTTTTTTAAGAGCAACGGTAATACTAACGATAAAATGTTCTTAGGCGCCGGCGATGATACTGCAGCAGGTAAAAATGGTGATGATTACATCTTTGGTGAAGATGGTAATGATTTTTTATTGGGAGGCAGAGGTAATGATACTCTTTATGGTGGCAACGGTGATGATGTATTGTTCGGAGGAGACCATGATGACGTTCTTTATGGTGGGGCTGGTAGAGATCTTCTCTTAGGTGAAAGAGGGGCTGATACCTTTGTATTTGAGGCAGATTCAGCTTTCACAGATATTGATACTATCGTGGACTTTGATATATCTGAAGGCGATATGTTGGATATTTCCGATCTATTGATTGGCTATGACCCGCTAACAGATGCTATCACAGACTTTGTTCAAATTACGGATAATAGCTATGATATTTACTTTGCTCCCACTGAATTTTACCTAAGCGTTGATGTTGATGGTGGTGCGGATAATTTCGTGCAGATTGCCACATTTTATGGTCCGATTGGTCTGACAGATGCAGCGGCACTGGAAAGTTCTGGTAATTTGATTACAGTTTAATAAGAATCTTTTTACGCAATTATGAGGCAGGCTGGTTTTATGCTAGCCTGCTTTTTTTGATCCAGAATTTTAGGTTGATTTTGGCTTTTTGTAATATACTCATAGCACTTCCATATTGCCTGATAAATGTATCAAGTTCTTTTGGTTTTCCGGCTTTGCTATAACTAAGAAGGGCATCGGCGTAGAGATTATCGCAAAATGTACCGAGCGAAGATTGTTTTTGTTTAAGGTGATAGGCTGTGTTTATAAAAAGACGAGCTTTTTTGAAGTGATCTGTTTTTCCTGTATAAAGGTTATCCTCATGGATCAATTGTATACCCAGTTCATTTTTAATGTGAATGCCTTTTGCGCTGGATAAAGCCAGAAACTTTATATAGTGATCACTGATATAGATGGATTCTGCGGTTGGCAGGGGAAAGATGAAGTCAATCATAATCTTGCGGAATGACAGGCCGGAAGTGGCTGGGGCGTAATAATCCAGCTTCCCATTTTTCATCATTGAAATTTTATCAATGATTTCCATTTCTGTATCATCAAGAGTTCCGGCATCTTTGAAACTCTTCTTTAGCGCATCATCATTAATGTGTTTAAGCTCATGGAAAATCCAGCCGATATCAGGATAATCTGCGTAGAGTTTTTTGATGGTTTTTATTTTATCGCTATGAAAAAGGTCATCCGCGTCTAGCAGAAAAATAATATCGCCAGTGGCTTTCTTGACGCCTACATTAAAAGCTGCAGCTTGTCCGGCATTGGGCTGGAAAATGGCCGTAATTTTATCGCCATAGCTTTCAAGAATACTTTTTGAACTATCGGTTGAACCATCATCGACTACGATAATTTCATCGACCGGAGTTGTTTGGTTTAAAACGCTGTCGATGGCGTGAGGAAGGTAACGCCCGTAATTATAATTCGGTATAATGACCGAAGTTCTCATAAGGTTTTCTCTTTTTTACAATGGGTTATTTTATATATTATGAAAAAATAGTGTGCAAGATCTATTGTATATCTTTTCCCCAATCTAAAAGGTTCGCTGCATAGACGGTGTACCCATTCCATCTTGATTTTCCTGACCCATTCCGGCGCTCGTTTTTTGTGGCCGGAATAAAAATCTGCCCAGCCGCCACCGCAAATGATCAGTGAAGAATGTTCGAGTTTTGCAAGCTTGCCGGAAAGGATTTCCTGACGGGGCATGCCCATGCACAGGATTAGAATGTCTGGTTTCACACTATTATATTCTTCAAGATAAAACTCATCAAGATGGAATCCGTGCTGCATTGGGGCAAGATTATGATAGCCTTCATCTTTCAGACGGGCGCGGAGTTTTCTCAGTGCTTCATCCGATGAACCCCAAACTGCGATTTTTTTGTCCTTATTGGCGTGCAGGATTTTCGGGATCAGATCGGTGCCATTCAGGTTTTCTGTTTTTTTCAGGTTCAGATATTTAAACCCAAGTTCCAGGCCAATTCCATCACGTAAGAGATAATCACTTGCGAGAAGTTCCTTAAGAAAATTGCCATTACAAGAGGTCAAATTCACTCCATGTGCATTCAAAAACAAAATACGTTTTGTTTGATTAATGATGCTGGCTTGATCAATATTCCAACTTAGAGAATCTTGCTCTGTTTTTTTTAAAGCTTCAAGAATTTCTGGATATATGTTTAATTGCATAAGTTCTTGATTAATTATTATGAAATGTCATAGTTTCTCGCGAAATGTATAGGCATTTTTATCCCTCTTCAAGGCCAAGAGTAACCATATTAGGGAACAATTTATGAAGAAAAACAAATATATCCTGATCTCGCCTTGTAAAGATGAGGGTGCTTATATTGAAAAAACATTGCGGTCGGTTTTGAACCAGACAATAAAACCTGTGCAATGGGTGATTGTCGATGACGGGTCGAGTGATAACAGCGTCGAGATCATTAAAAAATATAAGGAGCAAATGCCGTTCATCAAGATCGTTATCCGTCCCAAAGGCGAGCGTAAAGTCGGGGCAGGGGTTATCCATGCCTTTAATGAGGGACTAAAACATATTGATGTGCCGGATTATGATTTTCTTTGCAAATTCGATGTCGATCTTGATCTCAAGCCCCGTTATTTTGAAGTCCTGATGCAGCGTATGAACGAAGACCCGCGTTTGGGGACATGTAGTGGAAAAGCTTATTATATTCATCCGCAAACAGGCGAGCGCAAAAGCGAGTTGTGTGGAGATGAGGCTTCGGTTGGGATGACAAAGTTTTACCGCCGTGATTGTTTCGAGCAAATTGGCGGGTTTGTCGCAGAAGTTGGCTGGGATGGCTATGACTGCCACCGTGCGCGCTGGTTTGGTTGGCGGGCGCTGAGCTGGGATGAACCGGATTTGCAGTTCATTCATTTAAGGCCTATGGGCTCCAGTCAGAAAAGCATTTATCGCGGACGTATCCGCCACGGAAAAGGACAGTTCCATATTGGTACGCATCCCTTGTTTTTCCTGATTAGCTCGGCTTATCGTTCTGTGCGCCAGCGTCCCTATATTACAGGGACATTTTTTTCTATCTACGGTTATATCAAGGCGTGGTTGAGCGGAGAGAAGCGATTTGGTGATGCGGAGATGGTCAAATTTATACAATCCTATCAGATGAAGGCCTTGATGGAGGGCAAAGGGCCTGCCGCCGAATGGGCATTCAGGCAACGCGCCAAGGCTTTGGGGATTGAAGTATGAGTAAGACAGTCGGCATTTTTTTGAACCAGTGCCTGCCTTTAAGCGAGATTTTTATTTATCATCAGGCTGCGTCTTTGCATGAATATAAACCTCGATTTATAGCTTGCCGTTGTGTGCCAAGTCCTATCACATATAATATTCCGGTGACGTGCCTTAATAATGGTGGCGCGAAGGGAAAAATTGCAGAGGCTATTTTCAAACTTTCTGGAAAAAGTAGGGCATTATTACATGCTGTTAAAGAATGCGATGTGATTCACGCGCATTTTGGGCCAACGGGTTGGCTTGCAAGTCGACTGACTGCGAAGACGGGTAAGCCTTTGATTGTGACGTTGCATGGTTTTGATATTCTAAAAAATAATATAAACCGCAAAGATGATGGCGTGCTTCAATCTATTTATAATAAGAACCGTGAATTACTGGGCCAGCGCGCGAGTAAATTTATATGTGTGTCCGAGTTTATGCGTCAAAAAGCTATAGAATTTGGTTTTCCTGAAGAAAAATGTGTCGTTCATTATATGGGCATTCCACTAAAAGAACATGTTCACACTAAAGTGCCTATTGGCGGAAAGATAAAACTTCTTGCAGTTGGGCGGCTTGTCCCGTTTAAGGCCCATAGCAAATTGATCGAAGCAGTTTCGATTTTGCAAAAAGAGGGGCTTGATGTTTCTTTGACAATTATAGGAGATGGACCTTTAAGAAAAAGCCTTGAAAAGCAGGCTGCGGAAAGTCTGGTAGATTACAAATTTATGGGGGCACAGCCTCATGATGTGGTTTTAAAGGCGATGAGCGAGCATCATGTTTTCTGTCATAGCAGTGTGACGCAACCCAACGGGCAGACCGAAGCTTTTGGGCTTGTTTTACTGGAGGCTCAATGGGCGGGACTGCCGGTTGTAGCATTCCGATCAGGCGGTGTGCCGGAAGCAATCAGTGAGGGACATACCGGCTTTCTGGCCGAAGAAGGAGACGTACAGGATTTTGCCGAAAAACTTGGCGACCTGATAAAATCACAGGAAACTCTGGAGAAGTTCTCAATGGCGGCGCCGGAATTCGTTCAGCAGAATTTTGATAACAAGAAACAGAGCAGAATTTTGGAAGAGATTTATAATTTTGTCTTGTGCTAATGTAATATTTGCTCGGGCGTAGAATTTTCTTACATGAAAAGTGTTACTATGGAAGAACGGGATATAACTGTTATTTGTGCGACATATAATCGAGCGCAAAGTTTGAAACGGATGCTGGATGCGTTGGTACGACAGAATTATAATAGGTTAAAATGGAAGTTGATCGTCGTTGATAATAACAGCACGGATCACACGCAAGAGGTGCTCAAATCCTATCTAGATAAGCTGCCCTTACAGATTTTATTCGAACCCAAACAAGGGAAATCACAGGCCGTTAATCAGGCTTTTGGGCATCTGGAAGGATGGCTGGTCGTGACAATAGACGATGATATTGAACCCTTTGATGATTGGCTGGAACAGATGGTGAGAGTAGCCAAGGAGAAGCCCGAATATGATATTTTCTGCGGCTATATCGAACCATTTTGGGAGGTGCAGCCGCCGGAATGGGTTTTGAAATGGCCACATCACGGGATTGTTTTTGCTGTTAATCCGGAATTGGAAGAAGGAGAAATTCCACCAGTCTGGGTAACAGGAGGCAATGCGGCGTATCGCCGTAAGGCTATGGAAGGTCTTAGTTATGGAGGTGGAGAATTAGGACCAAGTGCTGGGAATCAAAAATTTCCTATGGGAGAAGATGTGGCATTTTCTTTAAAGATCGTCAATCGGGGGGGAAAAGCCTATTATACAAAGGACACAAAAGTTAGGCATTGCATCCCGTCCGAGCGTATTGAAGAGGCATGGATTTTAGGCAGGGCAGAGCGATATGGACGAGGAACACCTTACGTGAGACCCGAATGGTTTGAAGGAAAGTCACTGTTTTTGGGGATGCCTGTAACAACTTTGGTTAAATATGTTACGCTGAAATTGTTGCATCCTTTCATTTATGCCTTGCCCCAGAGTAAAAGAAGATATGATTTGCTTTGGAAGTTGAATATGAGCAAGGGTATTTTGCACACGATGATGAAAGTCAACAAAGGGAAAGGCCTGATATCCAGATTTCAGCCAGTATCGGATTTTCTGGATTAAGTTTCATTATGAAAAAAAAGGGTTTCAGGAAAATTGATCAGTCCGACATTGACCATGATTTTGATCAGGGGGATTTAGGTCAGAAAACCGCTACGGCATTTGCGTTTGTTATTATGGCGCAGATTGTGGCTAATGTGGTGGTAATTCTTGGGACGATTTTTCTGGCCAGAATTTTGGGTCCTGAGAATTTTGGTCTGATGGCCATGATTGCAACGGCTTCTTCGCTTTTGATGGTCTTTGAAAATTTCGGGCTTTATTATGTGACTGTCCAGCGTAAGGATTTAAGCATTGAAGAGTTGAATTGTCTGTTCTGGGTCAATCTGGCGATTTCTTGTATTATTGCGCTTTTATTTTTTCTGGCAGCACCTCTCATTGCCTTGTATTACAAGGAACCGATATTAGAGGATATGTGTCATGCTTTATCCCTTGCCTTTCTGTTTAGGGGGGCTGCGAACCAGCATACAGCGCTTCTTAATCGCAAGATGAATCACAAGAAAACTTCGATTGCGACTATGATCGGTGCTGTTTGTGGCACCATTTTGGCCATTATTCTGGCACTTCTAGGAGCAGGGGTATGGTCTTTGGTGTGGCGTCAGGTCATGGATGCTTTTTCTCGCAGCACCATGATCTGGATATTTTCCGGGTGGATTCCAAGTTGGCATAGATGGTCAAAAGACTATATTCCTGCTCTTAAGGTCGGAGGAAATCTTACATTTACGAGGTTAATGCATTATATTTCTCAGAATTACGCGGATATATTGATCGGGCGTGTCTTAGGGGCGACGTCTCTTGGATTTTATAAGCTGGGTTTTCAAGTGATTTTCTTGCCAATCCAGCGCGTAACAGAACCTATTTCCCATGTCATGATCCCGATGCTTAGCCAGATGCTAGATGATACCGAGCAATATAGAAAAGCTTATCTTAGAGCTGTTAGTATTCTCTTCCTGATTTACTCAGCGCTAGGCCTTTTTGTTGTTATTCATGCGCCGGTGATTATTGATGTCATTTTCGGACATGAGTGGATTGGAGCTATGACTCCCATGCGGTATCTGGCGGCAACCATGCTGGTTATTGGTATTAATTCGACGTCAAGTTGGCTCTTTATTACACAGGAGAGAACCAATGAAATGTTAAAATGGTCCGTATTCCTTACTCTGGCAATTGTCTTTAGCATCTCGCTTGGGCTTCCTTATGGTATAGATGCAACGGCTTTAGCTTTTTCTCTATGTGTCTTTGCCGTTTCTCCTTTTCTTTATCTCTATGTTGGGAGAAAAGGACCGGTAAAAACCCAGGATTTCATGTGGATGATAGTGTCACACTTGCCGTTGTTATTGTCATTTTTAACTGTCCAATATGTAACAATGATACTCTATCAGGGGGTGGATACATGGGCACAAATAGGGCTGTCAGTGGTGGCTGGGTCAACATTTTTACTTCTGGCTTATGTGTTTGGACCATCACGTGAATTGATATTGTATTTAGTGTATGAAATTAGACACAAGCTTCTGAATAAGCAGAGCTAGGGGGTTTAGGTAGAGTAAATGAAATATCGCGCGGAAATAGATGGTTTAAGAGCAATCGCTGTAATGTCTGTATTGTTTTACCATGCAAAATTTTACGTGGCTGGGCATCATGTTTTTTCTGGTGGTTTTATCGGCGTAGACATTTTCTTTGTTATATCGGGCTATTTGATTACTTTTATCCTCCTGAGAGAAATGCAGGACCAGACGTTCAATATCCTTAAGTTTTATGAGCGCAGGGCGAGGCGGATATTACCGGCTCTTTTTACTGTTGCGGCTGTTACCACGGCAATTTCGTATTATATTCTGATGCCCTCGGCCTTTAAGGAATATGCAGGCTCTTTGGCTGCCACATTTTTGTTTGTATCCAATATTTTCTTTTGGAAACAAGATAGCTATACGGCGGAAGCCAGTGACTTCAAACCTTTCCTGCATACGTGGAGTTTAGGCGTAGAAGAGCAGTTTTATATTTTCTTTCCATTGATGTTATTTTTTGCATGGGTATTTTTACGTCAATATATGTTTTGGCTTATGGTTTTGGGAGCGCTTGCTTCACTTGTTTTGGCTGAATGGGCCAGCCGTTTTTATCCGGATGCCAGTTTTTATCTCTTACCAACCAGAGGGTGGGAGTTATTGTCAGGCTCACTTCTGGCTTGGCTGGATTTCAAGGGGTATGTTGCTGAAAAAGAAGGGTTTAAGCGCGCTTTGCCATTTATTGGCTGCGTGGTTTTGGGCATGGCTGTGTTCTTGATGCATGATAAGATGCCCCATCCGGGGATTATTACTGTTTTCCCGATTGTGGCTACGATGCTTATCATTCGTTATGCTGGCGGGCGTGATCCGATATCATGGTTATTGAAATTTCAGCCAGTGGTCTGGATCGGTCTGATTTCTTATTCTCTGTACTTATGGCATCAGCCGGTTTTTGCCTTTTCCCGCACTATTGCGGTAGAAGACCCTTCGGGTTATCAAAAACTTGGCTGGATTATTTTGTCCATGATTTTGGCGGGACTAACCTATTGGGCTATTGAAAAACCAACACGAAATAGAAAAGTGACCAGTGTCAAAACCATATGGAGTATTTCTGCGCTTGGCACTTTTGGGTTTTTGGTGATTGGCTTATATGTCTATCAGGCAGAAGGGCTGCCAAATCGCTTTCCTGAAGTTTTTGCCAGAGCTATTCAAGCAGAAGTCAATTATGGAGCAAAGGTAAAAGACGGAGATTTGTCCTGCAGGAATTATTTCTTTGAAAAAGGGCATTGTTCTTTGGAGTTTGGGGATGCCAAAACCACGTTAGTGACTGTTGGAGATTCGCATGTCCGGCCATTGACCCAGCCTTTGATTGACGTTCTCAAGGATAAGAATGCGCGATTTGTACCTCTTATCGGGGGGGGATGTATGTTTGCGCTTGGGATTGATATGCCTAAAAATGGTTTGGTGGAATGTGATCAGAATTATAATAATCAACGTTTGAATGTGATAGAAAGCTACACAAATCCAGTCGTGATTTTTGGCTCCCGTTTTCAAGCTCATTTACACTATGAGATCTATGATAATAAAGAAGGGGGTAGTACCAAAAAGGATTGGAAGCGTTATCTTAGTAAAGAAGAATATCGTCAATATGCAGAAGAACTGGCGGGCAAAACAATTCTGACTATTCAAGCCTTGCTGGATAAAGGCTACCGCGTTGTCATTATTTATCCCGTGCCGGAAGTCGGTTGGGATGTGCCCGGGCGCTTTATAAAAATGGCGCCGAGAGATGAAGCTAAGTTAAGTTCATGGATAAAAAATTACCTAATTTCAACATCTTACGGGGTTTTTACGGAACGTAATAAAACCGCCTATGAAACTTATGATTCAGTGCCGGATCATCCGAATTTAATTCGCATTTATCCGGAAAAACTATTTTGTAATACGGTTGCAAAAGAGCGTTGTATCACGATGGATGAAGATAAATTCTATTATCGGGATGATAATCATTTATCCTATGATGGCGGTAAATTACTGGTTGACCGGATTTTATCCTCCATGCAGGAAAATTGGGGCATTACATTTGAACGGTAATGGAAATTAAATGAAAGCTGAAATTATTATAGCGACGTATAATGCTGAAAATAGGATTGGCAGGACTCTGGATTCTTTGAGCAGGATGGCGCAGCATACTGCACTTGAGGAGGGAGATTGGCGTATTGTTGTGGTGAATAATAACAGTTCGGACAGGACGCGGGAGGTTGTGGAATCCTACAAAGACAAGTTACCGTTGGAAATTCTTGATTGTCCTGCACCGGGAAAGTCCAAAGCACAGAATATGGCTGTGGAGCGTATCAAGGCGGATTTGGTTATTTTTTCTGATGACGATGTGGAAGTGGCACCGGATTGGATGGACAAGATAGTGGCCTGTGCACATCAATGTCGGGATTTTGATGTTTTTTCAGGATTTATCAAAGGGCATTGGGAGGAAGAACTTGATCCGGATTTTAGGTCATGGATTCCGGTTGGATCTACCTATGCACTACATGATGAGGATATGGTTTCAGGTCCTTGTGATCCGGGTAAAGTCTGGGGACCGAATATGGCCTTAAGGCGATCAGTTTTTGATGCGGGGCTACGATTTGATGAGCGTATCGGACCGACACCGGAAAAGCTCTATGCGATGGGTGGGGAAACCGATCTTGCAAGGCGTGCTGCTGCGAAAGGATTTAAGTCATATTTCATTGCTGAGGCTGTTGTGAATCATCTTGTTAAAAAAGAAACGGTCAATGAGGAATGGATTGTTAAGAGAGCAGAACGGCTGGGGTATGGGATATTTGTAGATGGGAAAGATAATTATCCCAGAAAGATGCCGGATTTTGTCCCCGTCTTTCTTGAGGTGCTTTTTTTCTTTTGTTTCTGGGCATGCTTATATCCGCTAACCTTTTTGATGCGACGTTCGAAGCGAAAATTCTGGTCGCGATGGAAATTCTATTATTACCGAGGACTTATCAAAGGATATCAGGAATTTCTTTGAGGTTGTTGGCGATCGTTGATCATTAATAATGACATGAGCATAAATATCCAGAAAATAGAGCGGCTCAAAAGGACGGAACTGGTCGTCATAGACACGATAAGCAGCATAATTATTTGGCTGAAGATTAGGGCATATTGGCTGATTTCTAACTTGTTGGCAGGCTTAAAGCACAATCCTTTTCCAATGGCTTTTAAAATAATAAGCATAAAAATTATCGTTCCCGGGTACCCGATGCCTATAATCAGATCGAGATAGGAATTATGAGAACTTTGGACTTCGAAGCCGACTGTATTTTGAATTTGTGCGATAAAGGAAGAACGCTGTGCCATACCAAAACCATAACCAAATATTGGACGCTGGGCGCTGAGATCAAGCAAGGGGATCCATATATCGGTGCGTCCGCTTAAGGATATATCTTTTCCCGTAACAAAAACGATAAATTCCGTGATTAAATCGCTATCCAGTATTAGGAACGAAATCATTAGGGTGATCAAACCGATAATAATGCCAATGCGTTCCCACATGTTGGGCATGCGGAATAAAATGAGTAAACCTCCATAAATAACGCCCATGAGCGCAAAACCAATTATGGCAGTTGACGATTTGCTTAGTATGACAAAGATCAGGCTTAAGGCGATGGCAAAAGCCAGAACAAGACGGTAAATCATGCCGCTTGAATGAAATTGGTTGGCGAAGAAAAAAAAGGAGATAGCAAAAAAGGGACCAAAAATATTTTTGTGCGGAAAAAGGCCTCGCCATGCCCCGTCATGTTTGCCTGACATTATGCCATATTGTGGCATAAGGATAATATAGATCAAACATAAGTAGCACAAAGCCACGGCAAAGAATGTCATGTGATCCATTAGTTTTTTTTGTCCGAATTTGTAAAAATATAAGACCAAAGGTAAGGAGATAGCCGTAACAACTACCATGAATTTTACGGACTCTATCTGATCAACCGACCAGATTATTGAGATCAAACAAATGCTGATAAAAAGTATAATGGTTGGAGAGAATAACTTTTCGATCAAGGGCTTATAATTGTTTTCGAAAAAGAGATAGGCCAGTATCCCTGCTAGAATTAGGTAATTCATATATTTGGTGATGGAGTAATCAATGTCGCCAATATTATGCTCGTCAGAAGGGAGAAATAGCCCGATACTCGTTCCGCGGATCAAGGAAAGGTATAAGCATATAATCAGGATCAATTTTGGAATATTGACATCAATTTTCATAGGCTTGTGTAGATTCGCAGATAAAGCTTTCCCTCTTGCTTTGATATGACATGATTATATCGCTTTCCGCGCTGTTTTAGACGTGGTAATGATGGTGGCCATGACTTCAAAACCCATTTGTTTCAAGGTGTTGAGCGTAAAATAAATTAATTTGGATGGTGTCTTAATGTATCTAACGCATAAAATATTAAGGCTGTATTTCGAGAGTATCTCAATATCTGAAATAAATTCGGAATGCGGTGGGTTAATAAGGATAATGTCATATTGCGCATCAAGATCTTTATATAGATTTTCCCATTTACCAGCTTGCCGGATAACGTTTAAATCGTTTGATCGGCCGCGACTTATGAATTCGAAAGAATAGTCTTCCCGTGTTTTTGGCAGTTGATCGAGGTTTACTTTCTCTTCAATTAAATCGCTTAAGCCTGGTTCTTCTGTGTCGCCCAAGGCAGAGGTCAAAGTTGAATCACGCATATTGAAATCAATCAGGCAGATTTTTATACCCTCAAGCGCAATTTGTTGTGCAAGGCAAGTGAGCATGTGTAATTTTTCATCATTGTCTGACAAAGATATGAAGTTAAAAAATTTTTTCTTAGTGTCCTTTTCCAGATAGTGCTTAACTGAAGAAGAAATATCCCGAATGGATTCCATATAAGCTGAGAGCTGCTTTTCTTTAGGGTATTCAATAACCTTTCCTATTGAACTTTCCCCCCGCATATTCAGCTTTCTAAGTCGCGTAATATTTGGCAAACCTGTTATGTCCTGTAACTGTTTGCCGTTGTAAACTCCCGTTTGTAAGAAGTCTATAGCAATTGCCAGTGCGATACCAAGGCTCAATCCACCAATGAGTGCAACAGCTAAAATTATTTTGGGTTTGGGGCTTTTGGGTCTTGTGGGGGTAGTGGCTTCTGAGATGATTTTTGCATAAGGTTCTTCCAGAGCCATGTCTTCTTGTGTTTGAACTTCTTTCCATCGTAAATTCAAAGTTTCCAATAATTCTCGATTGGCTTTTGCTTCGCGCTCAAGAGCCTGCATTTCAATGGAACTGGCCTTGTAGACATTATATTTCTCTTTCAAGCTTTCAAGCTGGGTTTCGATTTCAGTGACATTGCGCTGTGCTATTTTATGGGCACTTTCAATACTTTTTCTAATCCGCCAGATTTCCTTACTGATTTCGCTTTGTATTTCATTTACTCTTGATTGAGCAGAAACCATTTCAGGGTGATTAGGCCCATATTGATTTTTTAAAGTCCTAAGTTCGTCCATGCTTTGGGCTTGGCGTTCGCGCAATCTCTGGATAAGATTTGAGGCCAGAACGGACGGGATGGAATCCGCGGATTTTACGTTTTTAATCTCATCATAATTTGATTGAGCTTTGGCGAGTTCTCCTTTGGCAACAATCAAGGCATTACTGAGCTGCGATATGTCTTGTTCAATCAGGTCAATGCCGCGACTATCGATTATTCCTGCGGTTTTTTGGTAGTCGACAATTTTTTGTTCGGCTTCAGCGACGTTTTTCTGCAGAATTTCTACCCGGTCCTTTAACCATATATTAGCCTGAGATACGGTTTGGCCGCCTTGCGAAATTTGCCGATCAATATAAGATTGTGCCACCATATTCGTTATTTGCTCTGCAATTTCCGGAATATGTGAGAAATATGTGATTTCAATAGCACGAGACTTTTCGATTTGCTCGACCGTCAGATTTTTAAGAGCATAATCAATCAGCATATTGCGGTTGTTTTTCTTTTTTTCTGCTTCGGAGATTGTGGTGCTTTTAAAAGGTGTTTTTTCTTTTCTAAGTAAAACACTATTCAAAAAAGCTTTTGCTTTGTTTTCAGGATGATAAATGGAAGAGGGACTTGAGAATAATTCCAGCTTATCAAGAACGCTTTCCATTAAACTGCGAGAAGATAAGACTTGAATTTCCGAAACCACGAAAGAAAAGTCCAGATCTACACCTGAGACTATAGATTCAATTTGCAGGTTTTTCTTTTGCTGTTCCAGCATCAAAACGGCTTTGGCCTCAAATAGTTTGGCTTCGGTTTTGATGTAGAAGATTGCCATAGCAACACACAGGCAGGCGCACAATAAGATTAAGACTTTACGTCTGAATAATACGCCTACCAAGTCAGCTAGGCTTATGCTTGTGTAATCCTGCGAGTTCTCTTGTCCCATTGATTTAATCGTTTTTCCGTCTTTACTCTTTAGCCTAAACCTGAATGTTAGAACCAGCGCCTTTTAACGACAATGGTATCACCTGGTGCAAGGAGTTCTTTGTCATCTACGACCTGGGTGCGTATTTCCTGATCTGTTTGGCGTGTAAGTTCTGCCGATCTTTCTTGGGCGCGATACGTATAACCCCCCGCGATAGCAATAGCCTTTTGAACTGTTAGGCCTGGGATATAGTCATATTTGCCTGGAGTTCTGACTTCACCAAGAATGAAGATGTCACGGTAATCTATAACTTCAATGCTTACTTTGGGATCCACGAGATATTGCGGGGAAAGCTTTTCGGTTATCAGGTCTTCAAGGGCTTTGGTTGTCAGGCTAGACACTTTAGTTTCCTTGATCAGAGGGAATGAAATGCTGCCTGTAGAATCTACTGTGAATTCACCGGATAGATCTTCATGTCCAAAGACGATCAAGCTTATTTTATCACCTGTACCCAGTACATATTCGCCGATCGAATTTTCCAGAACAACTGAACTTTTTTGTGTCGTTGCAGAATTACAGGCCGTCATTAGCCCCAGAGTGAAAATCAAACTCAAAATTTTTTCAAAAGTTTTCATAACATTACTATAATTTCAACTGCAAAGAGGCCGTATATATGTTGTTTTCAAAATCCAAATTAGTTGAAGTTCCAGCGTTTTCCTTTTGTTTTATATACTCATATGCAAAGTTTGCCCACATATTTCTGTTGAGTTTATATGTTAGTTCGAGATCGCTTGTAAAGCGTTTAAGGTCTCTGATGCCGGAACCCTTGTAATCCTTGATCAAATAGGAAGCGCCAGGTTTGACAAAAATATTGGGCATAAGTTCATAAACTGCGCCAAGTGCATAAGTGTCGTCAACACTGGCGGAGAAATTGCTGAGCGTGGATTCTACAATGGAGCGCCGCGCCGTGACGTTTAAGGCAATAAGCGGGCTGGGTTCCCAGAGCAGATTAGCATTGTAGATCAGGCCGTTAATATCATCAAAGCGTGTGTCATCGAAGCTTCTGGAGTTGTATCCGGCTTGAAGTTTCGATTTTAGAACACTGGATAACTTTATGTTTAGGCCCAAACCGCCTGCAAAGCTCCGGGAGGAACGACGAAATCCGTTATCGTCAATATCGCGCCTATAGGAAATATCCTTAAAGCCAACAAAACCAAACGGGGCTATGAGACGGTCCTGAGATAAGCCTATAAATGTTGCCAGAAACACTTCGTTCCGATTGCGGTCAGAATTGTCCACTGGTCCGTTGGCTGTGGAATTGTCCCTAAATGTATATTTATCAAGGTCTGTGCGGATGGCGCCAGATATGTTTTGACCGTTATATTCTACGGCTGTATCAGCGGAAAATGTTTGCACAATAGTAGGTTTCAAAACGCTATCTTCATCCGGTATGCCTCGCTTTATATGCTCTCGTCCATATTGAAGTTTTACCGGAATGGCTATGTCACCAGTGATATCAGTGCGCCCTGTGAATGCCGCATGTGCATCCGTATAGTTTTCGTCTTTATAGTCTTGGTACTTGCCATGTTCTGCAAAAGCTCTGAAAGACATGAAGTGCCGATCAAATGTCGAGTGAATCTCTGCTTCGGGTTTTATAATGATCAAACGGTCAGTTTTCTTGTTGGAAGCGCTGGAGAAAATATTATCATCAAATTTCACTGATGTTGTGGTTAAAGGTTTCAGGATAAAATTGGCAAAACGAATGCCTTCGCTATCATAGGCAGGCTGGGTGCGTGTCAGCACAGAAGATTGTTTTTCGATCTCATCTTTAGTAAGAGGCGCGGCAAAAAGTTTGGTACTTAGGAACAATGTGATACCCAGGGTTAATGCCGATAATGCTATTGCCGTTTTATTTAATTTCACGGATATGGCGCCTATACTTAAGTGATTTTAATATCGCGAAATAAACTTATGATAAAAATAAGTTTTTTATATCTTATTTATTCGCGTTGGAAATGTCTATATTTCTATAAGTCACGCATGAAATTTTATGCTCTTTGTCCCAGCTTGTGGGCTTGTAAATACCGAATTTCAAAAAAGGCGGGCGGCTATCATTGTATATATTGGGGCCGATAAGCTTCGGAAATCTATGCGTGTTGATAGAAGTCATTATATAGCCGTCTTCTCCATGAGATAATTTCAAGTCCAGAGAAATCTTCATCCATTTTTCAAGCGGGACGTCAGAAAATATAGTTTTACTTTTGATTGAACTGCCTTCTTCAGTACAATTATAGCCGGAAGTTTTGGAAGTTTTTGTCGTATCCCATCTATTAAACAACCTTAAAGTATTGTCGTAATATTCAAGGGAAAAAGGAGGGCAGCGCCATTTTTCGCCCTGATCGGGAAAAGAATGGATCTGCATGAGGCTCAGCCAGTTTTTAGGATGAGGAGCGTTATTTTCTATTAATGCTTCGAAGGAAATTTTCTGTTTCTCCGGTGCAATATTCAGGTTATGAATCGAGAATTCACAGCGATTTTTTTTGTCAGTTTTTCTCAGGCACATGCGGATGGTTTTCTGGCCGTGAAGAACAAGAAAATCAATCTCTTTCGAGGGGCATTCCAGAAAGACACTGTGCCTTGGAATGTTTAGTAAATTGGCGATTTTCTCCGCAAGAACATCTGAATTCTCTGCCGCTAAAGTATTACTTGGCGATAAGAAAATCATCAGGAAGATTAATTTTTTTAGGGGCGGCTTCATGCCATTAGTGATACCGGAAAGCGGCTTTGAATAAAGTTATTTTAACGCTAGCTATATTTATCAATAGCGACCTTGACCATTTTCTTTAGTTCCTCGGCGGCAGGACCACCATCTTCTTTAAGGCCTTGCTTATGGACAACAGTCATGGCATCGATATGGGCCTGAATGATGATACGCTGGTTTTTCAGGTTTAGTTCGGTTTTTTCGATATAATCTCTTAAAGATTCCGCAAAGTGAGCGCAAAGCTCATAACCGCAAAGTGAAGCTATATCTTTGATTTCATGAGAGAAGGTAAAGATTTCTCTCGCCAGTTCCTTGCGTTCGTCAGAAACAGGCATTTCACGCATTTTAACCCAGCGTTTATCCAGTTCTTCGAGGTTGGCGCCGATGGCATCCAGACAATTCGCGCAGATCTGGGTAATCATTTTATCGGCTTTTTTAATATCATCGGGGTTGATTTCTCCTTCTTCCGGGCGCGGATGATTAAACCCGATTTTATTGATCAGGTAATTTTTGATTTTATAGAGGATAATTTTTGCATCGCTCATACCGGATCAACCTCAACTATTTTTGGCTTTTGTGTGCGTTTTTCTATTCCTGCAAAAACCATTTCCTTACGTCTGCGGTCGGGGCCAAAATAATCAGGAGATTGTATGAAAGGACGTGGATTGGCAATCACTGAACATATTCTCGACGCCAAAGATGTGCCAGAAATAGGTTTGACAAGTGTCTCATTCACACCTAAATCACGACATTTGTTAGTGACATACTCGGTCGTATAGCCACTTGTTACAATAATCGGCAGGAACCGGACAGAGTCTCTTTCGTGGTTTCTGATCCATTTGATAAGATCTTCGCCCGAGCCATTCGGCATTAACCAGTCAGTGATAACAATATCCACTCTGTTGATATAGCGGCTTCTTGTTCGCGCCTGAGTGATGGTTAAGAGATCTATGGCTTCTTTTGCGCTCTCACAAGTCATAATATCGCCAACCCCAAAGACCTT
>JAOUOR010000075.1 GCA_029880245.1 Alphaproteobacteria bacterium | reverse complement strand
TATAGCTCGAATCTTCAACAACGAGGAGCGAAAAGGCACTCAAATCATATGGTGGAGGTTTATCAGAGGAAAGAAAAGGTAACATTTTGACTTGTGTTTGTTAATAACTGTTTGAATCATAGCTTTTTTTTTAGGCTTTCGAAAGCCTTTATTCAAATTCTATGGCGGATATAGAGGCGGGGGAAAGCAAAGACTTGATCTTACGGTTTATTTCTTTGACCTCTTTTCTTGTATAATCCTGATAGGCTTTCATATTGATGCGGCCTAAGGAGTGTTCGGCGCTAAAGCTGCCCCCGAATTTCTTGACGACTATATCAAAAACGTTTTTGCGAAGATTCGTTTGAAAATCTGTGTCCTTTGCGTGTTTATGGTCAAAGGGGATGACCAAGGAGAAATGCATACCACCATCACCAATATGTCCAAAGTCACATATAGCAATATGCGGGTAATTTTCTTTTAGATAGGCTGTCATATGATTTTTAAAGGCGATTAAATCCCCACGCTTAAAGGAGATATCAAAGCCGATTAGCTTACCGGATTTTTGTGTGCCCTCGGATAGGCCGTGACGGATATCCCACAGTTTTTCAGGAGCCGCTATGACGGCGTTTGCAAGGGGCGTATTCGGAAATTCCCAAAGTTCCTCAAGCGTGGTTTCCAGAATTTCATCCAAAGATTGCTCCGCATCGCGTTTATCCCATGTGCGGCTGATCTCAATGAGTAGGGCATAATCCGGTATTCCCTCAGGGGCAAAAGGATTGCTAATATTCGGGTTATGCTCAATGCCGCGTTTTAAGGCCTCGCCCGACATACCTTCAAAGGCGCTTAAATATGTTCCGAGACGTTTTTCAATCTCTCTGAGGAGGATATTAACGGAAGCTAAATCCTTTGGAACGAGCAGCGCAGTAGCTTGTTGCTTTAAGTTTGGGGCCAGTTTGACAATGACTTCTGTGATAAGGCCGAAGATGCCGCATGTGCCTATAAACATGTGCTTCAAATCCGGACCGACATTGTTTTTATGTAAGGGCATAAGTAGATCAAGAATTGTACCGTTTTCATCACCTAGTACGACTTTCAGGCCCAATGTATTTTCGCGTACGCCGCCATATTTCAAAAAGCGCGAGCCACCGGAATTGGTTGAGGTCATCCCGCCAAGGCAGGGATCGGAGCCGATATCAATAGGGAAGTGCAGGTCAAATTCCTCACAAGTCTCATTGAGCTTGGAAAGTCTACAGCCAGCTCCGATGTGGGCCGAACCATTGACCGGATCAATTTCGAAAATTTTATTCATCCGCTCAAAGCTTAACAGGATTTGAATGCCACTTTGATCGGGTGTGGAGCCTTGCATTAATCCTGTGTTACCGGATTGAGGAACAAGGGCCAAGTTATTTTGAACGCAATAGGATACGATTTTGGAAACCTCCCCAGTATTGGCCGGGCGCAGGACAAGAGCTGCTTTGCCGTGGTCGCCGCGCCAGCCTTTCTCATAAGGCTCCATATCCGTATCTTGGGTTAAAATGCCTTTTTGATCCAAAATGGATATAAATTTTTTGAGGTGTATTTCGTCGATCATTCTTCTATGATAATTCGAAATTACCAAAAGGGAAGCGTGTAATTATGAACATTATGATTTATGTGACCTATCCAAGCAATGAGGAAGCAAAAACAATTTCTAAAGTCTTGATCGAAAAGAAGCTTGTTGCCTGTGCCAATATTTTTCCAGCTCATGAGACTATGTATTGGTGGGAGGGGAAAGTCGAAGAAGGTAGTGAAATAGCTGTTATCTATAAGACAACGAAGGAAAATTTTGAGGCTGTGAAGGATGCCATATTGAAACAGCACAGCTATGATTGTCCTTGCATTGTCGCGTTGCCGATTGATCAAGCCTATGAGGGTTTTGCCGATTGGATCAAGGGTGCGGTATTATAATACCGCTTAATTATTCTATTGTTTTTAAACAAAAATTTATTGACATGATCGCTTTCTTGGGTCATAAAGCGGCATCATTTTGGTGAAACAGTTTTAAAAAAGGTATGGAAACATGAAAACATATTCCATTAAGCCTGCAGAAGTGGAAAAGAAATGGGTTATTGTTGACGCTCAGGACGTTGTTCTTGGTCGTTTGGCAAGCATTATTGCCTTGCGTCTGCGCGGCAAGCACAAGCCCGAATTTACGCCACATGTCGATTGCGGGGATAATGTCATTGTTATTAATGCTGAGAAGGTCCGTTTGACAGGACGTAAGCGCGAACAGGATATTTTTTACTGGCACACTGGTTATCCCGGAGGGATCAAACAGCGCAGTAAAGGTCAAATACTTGAAGGAAAGTATCCAGAGCGCGTTATTGAAAAGGCTGTTGAGCGTATGCTTCCTAGAGGTCCGCTTGGCCGTCAGGTTTTCAAAAATTTACGTGTCTATGCTGGCACAGAGCATCCACATGAGGCTCAAAAGCCTGAGGTTCTGGATGTTGCCGGTATGAATCCAAAGAATAAGAGATAGGAATAGATCATGGCTGATAAGAAAAAAGATGAAGCAATCAAAGATCTGAAAGATATTGGCGGTGCGGTGAAAGCCGAAGCCAAAGACGAAAAAGTGAAGGATGCGCCTGCAACAACGGTTTCTGCACCTGAGAAGAAAGAGCCAAAGCTGGATAAGCAAGGCAGATCTTATGCAACAGGCCGCCGTAAGGATGCTGTGGCCCGTGTATGGATCAAACCTGGTTCCGGTAAGGTTTCAGTTAATGGCAAAGATCAGGGCGATTATTTCTCTCGTAATACGCATCGTTTGATTTTGAATCAACCTTTCCTGGTATCTAACCGCGTAGGTCAATTCGATGTCATGTGCACTGTTAAAGGCGGTGGTCTTTCCGGACAAGCTGGTGCAGTGCGTCACGGGATTTCACGTGCGCTGGAAAACTTCGAGCCGGCTCTTCGTCCGCCATTGAAAAAAGCAGGTATGCTTACACGTGATGATCGTATCGTTGAGCGTAAGAAAGTTGGTAAGCACAAAGCTCGTCGTACCAAACAATGGGCGAAACGCTAATAATTTGCTCTTACGCTGCGTTATCCTGCGGTCTCGGTTTGCTCACTTATTTTAATAAGTTCCGCGAACCTCGCCTTGGATGCCTAGCGTAAAAGCAAATTCTGTCACGCTTTTAAAATGCTGTTAGTTCTAGTAAGATAAAAAAATTTAAAACACTCCGCTTCCTTGCGGGGTGTTTTTTTTGTATGGTGCAAAGTATGACAAACTTTATTCTACCTTATAAGGGGATAATGCCCAAAATTGCGCAAAGTGCTTTTATTGCGCCCTCAGCCAGTATCATTGGTGATGTGGAGATAGGAGAGGATACCTCCATTTGGTATAATTGTGTGGTGCGAGGGGATACTCATAATATTAGAATTGGCAAGAGTACCAATATTCAAGATGGTAGTATTGTTCATGTGACGCAAGATGGTCACAATACGATTATTGGGGATCATGTCACAATAGGGCACTCGGCAATTATTCATGCCTGCACTGTGGAGGATTTCGGTTTTGTCGGGATGCAGGCTTGCATGATGGATGGTGCGGTGGTTGAGGAATATGCGATGCTTGCAGCAGGGGCACTTCTGACGCCGAATAAGCGGGTGCCTAAGGGACAACTCTGGGCCGGACGACCAGCAAAATATGTGCGGGATTTGACTCAGGAAGAACTTGATTATATTAAATGGTCAGCCCCGCATTACGTGGAATTAGGACAGGAGCATAAGAAAAATGTGTGATCAATGTGCATGTGGCGAAATCCACGAATTAGACCCCTTTGATAGTGAAGGTAATATTTTGAACGAAGGGGATCAGGTTAAAATTCTTCATATCCCTGAATGGGTGTATGGTGGTTTGCGGCAAGACAGCGTGGAGGCAATAAGAGCTTGTGAAGGGGAAACCATGATTATCGATGAGATTGACGAGCATGGTTATGTCTGGGTTCAAAAAATTGCCGAAAATGATAATGGCTCAAAACGTGTTCATTCCTTTTCAAACGAGCCGCAGAATTTTTTGAAGATTAGACAAAATTCTTAAGACCTTATCGCCATTCTTTTGGATTCCCTTAGAATTTGCAGATGCAAATTCAGGGAATGACGTTGTATAAATGGTTAAACCCTGACTTTCACATAACGTCCCGGGGCGGGTTCTATGCCTTTGGCGGGATTGCGTGCTTTGACTTTTGTACCGCTTTTGCCCTTGATCCAGTCTTGCCAGTGCGGCCACCACGACCCTTCATGCTGCGTGGCTTTATCCAGCCAGTCTTGAGGGTTTTTGGGATTTTTATCATATGTCCAGTAACAATATTTATTCTTTGATGGCGGGTTTACTACGCCGGCTATATGTCCCGAGGCGGCGAGGGTGAACGTTACATCGCCCTTAACCAGTTTTGTGCCTTCATATGTGGCAATCCAAGGGGCGATATGGTCTTCCTTGGTTGAGAGGAAATAGCAGGGCTTTTTAATCTTGGCCAGATCAATCGGTGTGCCGAACATATCTATTTTACCGGAGGTAATCAGAGCATTATCGCGGTACATATTGCGCAAGTAAAAGCTGTGCATTTTGGCCGGCATATTTGTGCAGTCATCATTCCAGTATAGTAGATCAAAGGGGAAGGGTTCTTTGCCCATCAGGTAATTATTGACCACAAAGGACCAGATCAGATCATTGGCACGCATAAGACTGAAAGTGCGCTGCATTTCCTTACCCGATAGAACACCTTTTTCCATCATGCCTTTTTCGATGAGCTCAATCTGATCATCACCAAGGAAGAGCTTCATGTCGCCGGCATGTTCGAAATCCAGCAAGGTCGTCAGGAATGTTGCGCTATTAATTTTGTCTTCCTGCTTTTTGGCACATAGATAGGCCAGAGTGATCGCCAGCAATGTCCCGCCCAGACAATAGCCCATAGCATTAACCGAGTCTTCTCCGCTGATTTTTTTGATCTGATCCAAAGATTCAAGGACGCCTTCTTGCATGTAATCTTCGAAGCGCTTATTGGCAAGTTCAACGCTTGGATTGACCCAAGAGATCGTAAAGACGCTATGGCCTTGTGTGAGTGCCCATTCGATCAAGGACTTATCTGGTGCAAGATCGAGAATATAATATTTATTGATCCAGGGTGGAATAATTAAAAGGGGAGTTTTATATACTTTATCCGTTTCCGGTGCGTATTGGATAAGCTGCATGAGGTCATTTTCGTAGATGACCGAGCCTTTGGTTGCAGCGATATTTTTGCCTAGTTCAAAAGCTTTATCATCTGTTGTCGAGATATTAAGTTCTCCATGCCCTCTCTGGAGGTCTTTTAATAGGTTTTCAAAACCTTTAACAAGATTTTCACCGCCAGTTTTTATGGTTTCATTCAAGACTTCCGGATTGGTTAGTACGAAATTCGTGGGAGAAAGAGCATCTGTGAAAATTTTAGTCTGGAAGGATAAACGCCTTTTTTGCTCTTCGCTCAGGCCTTCTGCTTCACTAATGGTTTTATCAAGATGGTTGCAGGTCATAAGATAGGATTTTTTAATGAAGTCGAATATAGCGCTTTCCTGCCATTCAGGTGCTTTGAAGCGACGATCTGTTTTGTCACCATCAAAAACAGATGTCGGCTTTTGACCCATGAATTGACTGACGCTGTCTTGCATCAAATTCATCCAGTCCTGCATATAGTCGGTCTGGATTCTGATAAATTTTTCCGGATTTTGGGCAAGTTTGTCCATATATTCCAGCCAGATTTCGTGAACATTCAAAGGATCGAAGTTAATGCTGGAGAATTGTTCCAGTGTCTGTTCAGGATCATATTTCTTGAGATAGGATTCCCATAAGGGTTGAGCCTTTTCATAGGCATTGAGTAAGGCTTGCCCGAAAGCAACGGGATTGAAGGGGTGTTCTTTTTCTTGTGCATTCATGGAGGTTGTCTTTTCAAAGCAAAGCATTAAAGTCGGAACTGCTAGAAGCAATTTTCAGGCCAGACTATATCTGTCTTGAAACGTGACGTAAAGACTTGTAAGACATTGAAGACGTGTTCATCTGAAGGAAATTAAGAGAAATAGAGAATTATGACTGATGCATTCAAGATTGGTATTGCCGGATTGGGAACTGTTGGCACAGGAGTTATAAAAATTCTAACCCAAAATGCGGATATTATTGCTGCGCGGGCGGGACGTCCAATCGAGATTAAGGCAGTCTCGGCGCGCAGCAATAATAAAGACCGCGGCGTTGATCTATCCGGTTTTGACTGGGTAGATGATGCAGGTGATCTGGCTGGACGTGATGATCTGGATTGCGTCGTAGAGCTGATTGGCGGCTCTGAAGGATTGGCAGCTGATCTGGTGCGTGAAAGCCTAAAAGGCAAGAAACATGTTGTGACGGCGAATAAGGCTTTGGTTGCGCATCACGGGTTTGAACTTGCAAAACTGGCGGAAGGTAACGGTGTGAGCCTGAATTATGAGGCGGCGGTGGCTGGGGGCATTCCGGCGATCAAGGCTATGCGCGAGGGGTTGGCGGCAAATAAATTTACGGCTGTGTATGGTATTCTCAACGGGACATGTAATTATATTCTCACTGAAATGCGCGAAACAGGCCGTGATTTTGGGGATGTTCTGAAAGATGCCCAAGCGGCAGGTTATGCCGAAGCTGATCCGACTTTTGATGTCGAAGGGATTGATGCTGCACATAAGCTTTGTATTCTGAGTTCTATTGCCTTTGGCGTGAAGCCGGATTTTGATGCACTGACTGTAAATGGAATTAGCCATATTGATGCAACAGATATTGCCTTTGCAACAGAGCTAGGCTACCGGATCAAGCTGCTTGGCGTGGCGCAGGAAATTGACGGAAAAATCCTGCAAGTGGTTGAGCCCTGTGTTGTGCCGATCGGCAGTCCTTTGGGCTCGATCGAAGATGTCTATAATGGAGTTTACATCGAAGGTAACTTTGTCGAGACGCCTCTTCTAACCGGAAGAGGTGCAGGGGAAGGGCCAACAGCATCTTCTGTGGTGGCTGATATTATTGATCTGGCGCGCGGAATATCCTTACCGACTTTTGGCATTCCTGCAGAACAGTTAAAAGAGCTAAAACCTCTTGATGCCGGTGAATGTGACGGCAGCTATTATTTGCGTTTAAATGTGCTCGACAAATCAGGGGTTTTAGCGGAAGTTTCTGCTATTCTTAGAGATCATAATATTTCGGTAGAGAGTATGATGCAGCGTGGGCGCGATCCCGAGCAGCCAGTGCCAATTGTTTTGACTACTCATGAAACGCGTCATGCAGATATGATTAGGGCCGTTGAAATAATCGGAGCGCTCGATTTTTGTGTCGAGAAACCATGCCTGATGGTCATTCGGGATTTGTAAGAAAAACGTTTTTGCATCCTGAATTCAATTCAGGATCTAAAAATATATTTAATGAGATCCTGACTTTCGTCAGGATGCAAAGAAACTCTATAAGTACGTGGTGTTGATTTAGGGAAATATAAAACTTGATTATTTTTTGTCACATCAATAGGATGCGGCTGAATTCATACATAAATGACTTAAGGACACGGGATATGAGTGCCAGAACAAAAGCATCACAAGAAAATGAGCAGGCCAATTTTATGGACCGGAATATCGCATTGGAGGCAGCTCGTGTGACCGAAGCTGCGGCTTTGGCGGCGTCAAAGCTGGTTGGGCGCGGCGATAAGCATGCGGCCGATCAAGTGGCAGTAGATGCAATGCGTGATGCACTGAATTCCTTGCATATTCAGGGCCGCGTTGTGATCGGTGAAGGTGAACGTGATGAGGCTCCGATGCTTTATATCGGGGAGGAAGTCGGCCTTGGTGATGGCCCAAAGGTTGATATTGCGCTTGATCCTCTGGAAGGTACGGATATAACAGCCGCAGGTGGTCCTAATGCATTGGCTGTTCTGGCGATGACGGATGAGGGCGGATTCCTTAATGCGCCTGATGTGTATATGCAAAAGATTGCTGTCGGTCCGGGTGTTGATCCGAATATCCTTGATCTGGATGCGCCGATTGGTGATGTCCTTCAAAAACTTGCCAAGGAAAAGGGCGGTAGTATTGAGGATTTAACAGTCTGTATTCTTGAGCGCCCTCGTCATGAGCAGCTTATTGCTGATGTGCGCAAAACAGGTGCACGTATTAACTTGATTGGTGATGGGGATGTGAGCGCAGTGATTGCAACGGCTGATCCTGATACAGGGATTGATCTTTATGTCGGTTCGGGAGGTGCTCCGGAGGGCGTTCTTGGCGCGGCAGCATTGCAATGTATTGGAGGTGCAATACTTGGGCGTTTACTTTTCCGCAATGATGATGAGCGGGCAAGAGCGGAACGTTGGGGCATTACAGACCTTAATGCAATTTATACAACTGATGATCTTGCCAAAGGTGATAATGTGATGTTTGCGGCAACTGGCGTAACAGATGGTTCTATGCTGCGCGGTGTTCGCCGTTATGCAGGCGGAGCAAAGACATCAACAATTGTTATGCGCTCGAAATCAGGAACAGTTCGCCGCATTGAAGCAACCCATAACTTCAAGCGCAAAAACTGGATTAAGTCGATTTAAAGCCTGCCTTTTAACCCTGTGGATAAGTTGGGTTTTTGATGGTGGAAATTTACCTTTTTTATCCTCTAATCCGTTACGCTTAAGATATGAGCGTAAATGATATTTCTTCTTATTCCCTGAACAAGGCACGCTGGATTTTGGCTGATGCGCCGCTTTCCGATATCGAGGATATAGCGCGTAGATTTGACTTGCCGGAAATTGTTGCGCGGCTTTTATGTGCGCGTGGTATTGCGAAAGAGGATGTAGGCTCCTTTCTAAAGCCCACTTTAAAGGATGATTTTCCTGATCCATTTTCTCTTAAAGGTATGGGCGATATGGCTGAGGATGTGGCTATCGCTATAGAAGAGGGAAAAAGTTTTGCCATATTCGGGGATTTTGACGTGGACGGGGCGACGTCTTCGGCGGTGATGTACCGTTTCCTCAAAGGGGTTGGCATAGAGGCACCGATTTATATTCCTGATCGCCTGAGTGAAGGGTATGGCCCGAATATAGAAGCTTTGCAGAAATTAAAGGATGAGGGCGCGGAAATTCTTTTTATGCTCGATTGCGGGACGACGGCTTTTGATATTGTGAAATCCGGTGGTGATCTTGGGCTTAGGATCATCATTCTAGATCACCATGAAGCGGAAGAAGGCTTGCCGGAATGCTGGCATGTTATTAATCCCAAACGCAAGGATGATAGCTCTGGGCTGGATATGCTTGCGGCGGTGGGGGTAAGTTTTCTGGCTTGTGTGGCGATCAATAACCGTTTGCGGGATCGTGGTTTTTTTGAAAATAACGGCATAGATGAGCCGAATTTACGGGGGATGCTAGATATCGTAGCACTGGGTACGGTTTGTGATATGGTGCCATTAACAAATGTAAACCGGCTTTTTGTACGCTTCGGTTTTGCTGTTCCTTACGAAAAAATGAATATAGGGATCAGAGCTCTGATGGGTGTGAGTAAAGTCTGTGCACCACTGTCAACTTATGATTGTGGTTTTGTGCTTGGACCATGTATCAATGCCGGAAGCCGTGTTCATAAACCTGATTTGGGGGCGAAGCTTTTGAGTTTTGATGATGAGCAGGAATGTCGGAACATAGCGTGGATGCTCTTTGATTGTAATGAAAAACGAAAAAGCATTCAGGCCGATATGGAAGAGCAAGCTCTGCGGATGGTACAAGATAAGGGTCTGGAAGATGATGCGCTGATCCTTGTGGATGATGAGGGATGGCATCCGGGTTTGAGCGGTCTTGTGGCTGGTCGATTGAAGGAACGTTATAACAAGCCGGCCTGTGTAGTAACGTATGCGCATGATTTATCGGGTAGAAAAGAGGGACGGGGATCGGGGCGTTCTATCCCCGGTATTCATATTGCTCAGTCCTTTATTGATGCGCG